>DCXX01000029.1:0-10712 GCA_002329125.1 Fidelibacterota bacterium UBA2125
TCAAGAGGATGAAGATTCAATGGTTGCGCTGACGCGTGCTTGGGAACTGGGGATCAATCACTGGGATACGGCGGATGTCTATGGCGATGGCCACTCCGAACAAATAATTAGCTCCATGTGGGGGACAGTCCCTCGGGATGACATATTTCTGGCCACCAAAGTAGGCTGGGCTCCCGGCCCGCACGACTATTTTTATCACCCCGGCCAGATGAAGGGCCAGATGGAGCAGTCACTGCGCAATCTCCAAACTGACTGTGTTGATCTTATCTACTTCCATCACTGTAACTTTGGAAAAAATGAGGAGTATTTGAATGGTGCTATGGAAGTTATGGAAAGGTTTCGGGAAGAGGGAAAGACGCGTTTTATCGGCCTATCGGACTGGGATTCGACAAAGATCATGAAATTTATTGATCGCGTTAACCCTGATGTGGTGCAGCCGTACCGGAACGTGATGGATGATACGTACGCCTCCAGCGGGTTGAAATCTTGGATAGATGAACACAACGCGGGAGTCTGCTTCTTCTCACCATTGAAACACGGTCTATTGACAGGGAAGTACACGAAACCCACAACTTTTCCTGAGGGTGATTTCCGGAGGAACGTGGAGGATTTTAATAATCCAGGGGTAATTTCTAAGATGCGGGAAAATCGGAGGGAATTGGAGGTAAGATTTAAGAACCACCCACAACCGGTAATGCGTGGACTCATTGACACACTTTTAGCAGACGCCCCTACAGGCTGTGTGCTTTTGGGGCAACGGAACAGTCAACAGGTGGAAACAGCTGCCGTGTTGGGAGATAGTATGGAAAAGAAGGATGCTGAATGGGTTTCAGCTCTATACAATTAGAAATGAAAAAAATCAGACAACAAAGCTTTGATGGCACCTAAATAATGGTCCTGGTGCAATCACAGATGTTTTCTAGGGCTATTGTCCGTATTCCTTCAAAAAGCGTGGTAAATGGGCTGTGCTCCAACAATTTTGGGCCACCCGTTTACGAACAAGCCATCGAGCAACACTCTGAATACGTAAACGCACTAAAAAAATGTGGTTTGGACGTGATTGTTTTAGACCCCGACGAAGATTTTCCTGACTCTACTTTTGTAGAAGATACAGCCATATTAACACCTGATGTGGCGATAATTACCAACCCGGGCGCTCCCACCAGGAAGGGAGAAACAAAAAACATCAAATCTGTGTTGGCTGATTTTTTTCAATCAATAGAAATAATCAAATATCCTGGAACCCTAGATGGTGGTGATATTCTCGTACATGGAAACCATTACTATATAGGGCTGTCTACCCGCACAAATGAGGGCGGCGCAAAACAGCTTACCAAAATATTAGATGCACATGGTATGTCGGCCTCCACAGTGGAAGTAGAAAATGGTCTGCATCTTAAGTCCAGTGTCGCCTACTTAGATAACAACTATTTGGTTGCTCTGGAGGAATACGCTATTCTACCACAATTTAAAAAATTTAACATTCTAAGTATTGATACACATGAGCACTATGCTTCAAATTGCGTCTGGATTAACGGTTTTGTACTTGTTCCGAAAGGGTTCCCCAGGGCTAAAAACACCATTGAAGACGCCGGCTATGAAACCATAGAGCTTGATATGTCAGAATTTCAAAAAATTGACGGTGGACTAAGCTGTTTATCCCTCCGCTTTTAATACAACCCCACAATTTGTGTTTATTAATCATCAAAATTTTACCTTAGCTTGGCCCACCATGTCTGATGCGTGGTAAAATGAGAGCAAAAATCAGTTATATCGTGAAGCACGCTTCCTTTATTCTTTTTACATCTCTTTTGTTTGCCAACGAACCGATGCTTTCATCGGTTATGATAGCAGAGGGATATAATAAACCAGTTTATATATGCCAAGCTCCCGGGGATAATGACATGCTTTTTGTTTTAGAGCAGAGGGGGGTAATAAGACTTATAAAAAACGGCAGGAAGGCGCGAAAACCCTTTGCTGACCTACGGGATCGTGTACACAACCCTGTTATCCCTGGCGATGAGCGCGGTCTTTTGGGAATGGCCTTCCATCCGGACTACCAATCAAATGGCTATGTCTATCTCAATTATGTGGATGAAGACGATAATACCGTCATTTCAAGGTTTTACGTTACTGATGATCCATACCGCCTGGATAATAATAGTGAAAAAGAATTAATAAAGTTAAAACAACCCTTTTCCAACCATAATGGCGGTCACATGGTTTTTGGTCCCGATGGTTATCTCTATATTTCTGTTGGTGATGGTGGAAAGTGGGGAGATCCCTATAATAACTCACAAAACCTGGAGAACCTTTTTGGTAAAATTTTACGCATTGATGTAAACACTGGCGACCCTTATGCCATACCAGAAGACAATCCATTCAGAAACAATCCAAACAGAAGAGGAGAAATCTGGTTGTATGGTTTACGTAATGCCTGGCGTTTTTCCTTTGATAGAGTTACGGGCGATATGTACGTTGGTGATGTGGGTCAGGACATGTGGGAAGAGATTGATTTCGTACCAGCAAGAAACGCCGGCGGCCAGAATTTTGGGTGGCGAGCGATGGAAGGTACACACTGTTATAATCCCCCGGAAGAATGCGAACACATTGGGGAACCACCCATCTATGAATATCCCAATGATGCCAACTACATGAAAGTTCTCACCGGTATGGACGAACCCAATGTGGATGGATGTTCAGTTACTGGCGGCTATGTATATCGCGGGAATAAAATCCCAAGCTTATGGGGCACTTATTTTTTCGCTGACTACTGTTCTGGTAATATTTGGACGTTTAGAGAAGTTGAAGGTGTGGCTACGGATTTTCGTAATCGCACAACAGAGATCAACCTGGGTGGCGGCGAGTTTATAAATTACATTTCTTCCTTTGGCGAGGATAACGATGGAGAACTTTATTTTGTGGATTATAATGGAGCAATTTATAAACTGGCAATCTTGGAATAGGAGGAACAAATGGAACCAAGAATTTTGGCTGGCACCGTATTCATCACACTTGCAATGATCGCCTTTAGTGTGGCGGTCTATAAGGAGAGGAAAAAGCGCCTTTTAACGAACTTGATAGCGAGGTTACTTATGGCCGGGACTGTTTTTGATGTTACAGCCACAACTCTTATGTCACTGGGCGCAAAAAGCTCACCATTTACCCTACACGGGATTTTGGGATATACAGGAATGGGGGCGATGGTTCTTATTACCATCTTTTATTGGAAGACTTTGTCTGTGAGCGGCCCAAATCAGCCCGTATCTCAAAGATTTCACACCGCTATGGGCTATGTATACCTCCTGTGGATGGTAACTTTCATTACAGGGGCGATGATAGGAATAAGTCGCTAGGCGGATAAATGAGAGGCAGTATAGTGGGGCACCATTTAACCAGCGACCACAATCTTGTTTTTAATCAACAAATCTATCTCTCCATCACTGTACCCCAAACCAGAAAGAATTTCCTGTGTGTGTTGTCCAATTGTATCTGGTGGATTCGATTTTAAGTTGAAATTACTTTCCCCGTATTCGATGGGAGTGCGAGGCATTTTGGTTTGTGTACCATCTGGAAACGTAGTCTCAAGCAGCCCTGATCCTTGGTTGAGTTGCGGGTCATTAAACAGGTCTTCTGGTGTTGCTATGGGTGCGAATGGTATTCCCGCTTCCTGACACCGCCCAATAATTTCATTTTTGGTGAGACCCAACATCATTTTCTCCAGATCCGGTAGAAGCCACTCACGTTCTGTGATACGGTCATTGTTAGTGGTTAGGCGGCTATCGTTGAACAAATCATTTCGATCAAATACCTTACAAAACCGCTCCCAATGCTTATCACTGATAAGACCTATGAACAATTTTTCATCGTCTGAAGTATCGAATATTCGATAAACGGCCCAGGCGCTGATTCTGGCCGGCATGGGTGGAATGGGGTCTTCAGAAAGGGCGGCATAAGCCATGTGTTGTCCCATAAGAAAGGCACAGGTCTCAAAAAGCGCACTTTTAATGAATTTTCCTTTCCTTGTGCGCTCACGCTCGTAAAGTGCAGTAAGAATGCCGATGACGGCGAACATACCACCAGAGATGTCAACGATGGATGCTCCTGCCCGTGTAGGCTGCCCTGGAGGGCCTGTCATGTAAGCCATACCGCCCATCATCTGGACAACTTCGTCCATGGCGTGACGTTTTTCGTATGGACCGCTAAGGAATCCCTTCAGTGATGCGTAGATGAGTTGAGAGTTTATCTTCTTCATTTTATCAAATCCGTAGCCTATCCGGTCCATTGTCCCAGGGCCAAAATTTTCCACCAGAACATCAACCTGCCCCACAAGTTTGTGAAGAATTTCTCTCCCTTTATCTGATTTGATATCTATAGCGATACATCTTTTGTTGCGATTGTAGAAAGAGTAGTAGCCGATACCGAACCCCCGGAGGCGTCTAGTAGGATCACCAGTGACAGGTTCAATACGGATTACATCAGCGCCCATGTCGGCGAGTATTACGCCACAGGACGGCCCCATAACTGCGTGGGTGAACTCTAA
Organism: Fidelibacterota bacterium UBA2125; assembly: GCA_002329125.1. Taxonomy (GTDB): domain Bacteria; phylum Fidelibacterota; class Marinisomatia; order Marinisomatales; family S15-B10; genus UBA2125. The sequence continues at coordinate 4,544 of DCXX01000029.1, forward strand.
AACCTTAACAGATCTCAAGGGAAGCATATCTGTGTTAGCCATTCTTTTCCTCCGTCGGTTGAATAAAGAAATTTGAGAGTTTCACCGGCAGAAACCAAGAATCAAATGAGGGCTCAGTGTCTAGGTCGGCAAAAACTACTTTTCTATTAACTTCGTCCGTAAATTTCCCCCCAATTCACAACTGAAGATCACATGTCCTTACCTGAAACAGTTATTCTGACAGAGGTTGGCCTTCGAGATGGCCTGCAGAGCGTTGCCGAGTTGGTACCCTCGGAAGCAAAGCTTGATGCTATTCAAAAATTAGTAGACGCCGGACTAAAGCAGGTTCAAGTTACATCCTTTGTACATCCTAAGTGGGTACCCCAAATGGCGGATGCGGAAGAGGTCTGTGCAGGTTTGCCGGAAACGACCGAAGACGTGGTTTTTAGCGGTCTAGTCTTGAACGCTAAAGGTGTGGAGAGGGCTTCAGCTGCGGGACTTAAACGAGTGGATGCGTCCATTTCCACCAGCGATACACACAGCCGAAAAAATGCCAACATGGGATTGGACGAAGCCCTGAAGCATCTAAAGAAAATGGTAGCACTGGCTAACGATGCTGGTATGGAAGTTCGTGCTGGACTGCAGAGCGTATGGGGTTGTGTTTATGATGGATATCCCCCCGATGAACGTATTGTAGATATGGTTTCCAAGGTTATAGACATGGGAGTTATCGCTCTCTCCTTGGCTGATTCCACGGGCATGGCTAACCCGAATTCCATAAAACAGCTCCTTGAAAAAACCCTCCCACTTTGTCAAGACACTCCTGTGGTTCTTCATCTACACGACACCCGGGGACTTGGAATAGCAAATGTTGTTGCTGCGATGGAAATGGGCGTGAACCAATTTGATACAGCGCTAGGTGGGTTGGGAGGGTGCCCATTTATAAAGGGAGCCACAGGCAATATTGCGACAGAGGACACAATAAATTTGATGAACGAAATGGGAATTGATACGGGGGTTGATTTAAGCAAAGTGGCTCAAACATCAAAGGCTTTACAGGAGTCAGTTCCCGAGAGTTGTTTTACCGGAAAATTATACAAAATGGAGAATTGATGGGACAGACCATTGTAGAGAAAATTCTCTCCCGCCACGCAGGCAAGGATGTTGAAGCCAGTGATCTTGCTATCGTCAACGTAGATGCAGCCATGGCCACAGATGCAAGCGCCCCCTTCGCTATAAAAGCTTTCCGTGAGATGGGAGGTAAAAAGCCGTGGAATCCCGAAAGAATGGTGTTTGTGATAGATCATGGAGCGCCGGCACCCAATGAACGCATTGCCAACCTTCATAAGATTATTCGCGAATTTACAACGGAAACCGGAAGTACTCTCTTCGATGCCGGTTCCGGTATCTGTCATCAAATCATGATAGACGAAGAACAGGCACACCCAGGCGAGCTCATCATCGGCGCCGACTCTCACTCGGTGACTTACGGTGCCATCGGTGCTTTTTCCACCGGTGTTGGCGCGACAGATTTGGCTGCCGTAATGCTTACCGGAAAGACGTGGCTGAAGGTACCCCCTACTATTAGAGTGGAGTTGAACGGCAGACCGAATCCCGGTGTGCAGTCCAAGGATATAATTCTAGCGGTGGTGGAGAAGCTTGGGATGGATGGCGCCACATACAAAGCGCTGGAATATTCAGGGTCAGCCTTGGAGTATCTTTCTCTCGGCGGACGGATGACCATCGCTAATATGGCAGTAGAAATGGGTGGGAAAGCCGGTGTCATCGAAACAACTGGACTTGAACTTCCCTATGATTTTGAACATATCCATCCCGATTCTGACGCCAATTATATTGCGGAATATTCAATTGATATCTCTGCGTTGAGGCCGAAGGTGAGCACTCCTCACTCACCGGCAAATGTTTCCGATATTGATGAAGTATTGGGAACAAAGATAGATTTGGTTTTTCTCGGCACATGTACAAACGGGCGACTGGAAGACCTTCACACGGCGGCATCTATTTTAAAGAAAAAGAAATTGGCGCCTGGAGTTCGGATGATAGTGACACCCGCCTCCCGAAAAGTGATGAATGCCGCAATGGCTGATGGAACGATGAATATTCTTTCTGATGCAGGTGCAATGTTTATTCCACCGGGATGTGGACCGTGTGTTGGAACTCATCTCGGTGTGCCGGCAGACTCTGAAACAATTCTATCCACTGCGAACCGGAATTTTCCCGGTCGCATGGGGAATCCTAAGGCTCAGGTGTTTCTTTCGTCGCCCGCAACGGTGGCTGCTTCTGCCCTTAAGGGTGAAATTACAGATCCGACTGAAGTAATGGAGGAGATTATATCATGAAAGGGAAAGTACATGTTTATGATGTAGACAATATTGACACTGACCGAATTATTCCCGGGAAATATACCAAGACACTCGACATGTCGGTGCTGGCTGAACACTGTCTGGAAGATCTCGATGAAAGCTTCAACAGTAAAGTGACTAAGGGAGACATTCTTGTAGCGGGGGAAAACTTTGGATGCGGTTCATCTCGCGAACAAGCTCCCGTTGCCATTAAAGTAGCGGGGATATACGCCGTAATTGCCAAATCGTTCGCCAGAATATTCTACCGAAACGCCATCAACGTTGGACTCCCCATTTTGGAGATTGCCGACCATTCTATATCACCCGGTATCGAACTCGATATAGATCTCCAGTCAGGCATTGTAAAGGACTTAGCTTCAGAAAAAGTATATCAGTCAGCAAAAATGCCGAAAGTGATGATTGATATTTTGGAAGCAGGCGGGCTTGTTTCTTACCTTTCGAAGTACGGTGACTATAAGTTGTAAAACTCTATGTATTTACAGATTAAACCGCTCACCCCCAATGAAGACTGGCCTTGAGATGTGGTTTGGGCAAAGATTGCAAAACGAAAATTGTGGAAGCTGTGCAGAGATAAAGGGAAAAAATTATTGCTTCACGGTTAAAGGCTGACTACCTTTCTAACTGGTAACATCATCAGGCCAAGATGAAGACTGAAATAAATTTTTTACACAATTAAACTGAACACTAAACCAGAAGGAGTAACAATGAAAAAAATGTTAATGATTTCGCTTATAGTAGTTTTTTGCTTAACTCCCATTCTGGCGCAGACGGTGATATTTACAGAAGATTTTGAATCGGGGGCCCCTAGCTCTGATTGGGAAATCTACTGGCCTGGAGAGGAACCCATCCAGGCGATGGCCATGGCTGAGGCACCGACCGCTCTTGATAATGGTGGTAGTTATGTCGGTATGATTTGGGATGAGGATATTTCTTATGCTGGATCGGCTAATGCCATTGCCGGGGAAGTAACTCTGCAGAACTACACAATTGAAGCAGATGTCTATTGCTACAACAATCATCCTAACGGTTCCGCCTATACTGGCATCATTGTTTACGCCGACTCATCACACCAAGGAAGCGCAAGTCACGGCATTTACTACAAGTTAGCAGCTGACTTCGACGCAGACAATCGGTTTAGGCTGTACAATAATCAGCTTTCCGGATGGAGTTACACGTTCGTAGAGAATATTGACGCTTCCGGTTACGATACTGAAGAAGGGTGGCACCACATGAAACTGCAAGTAGAAACAGTGGGAGAAGAAACTCACTTTACCTGCTGGTACGACGGCCTAGAACTTGGTCAATTTGTTGATGATGGTGACGACCAGTATGGTCAGGGAAAATTTGGCTTGTGGTCATTCCAAAACGGCTATGGGATTCCCGGGTACTTTGATAATATTGTAGTCACTCAGGAGGAGTCATTCGTTGATGAAGATGAGAGTACAGCTCCCAAGATTTTCAGCCTAAGTCAAAATTATCCTAATCCGTTCAACGCAGGAACAACTATTTCCTTTGATATGAATGAGGCCGCAGATGCTGCTCTCACGATTTACAACATAAATGGCCAGGTAATACGCAACTTGATTCGGGGGCATCTGGATGTTGGCGGCTATTCGTTCATCTGGGACGGAAAAGATGAGCTTGGTAAAGCTATCCCCACAGGTGTATATACTTACACCATTACAAGCGGGAGCCAGATGATAAGTAAAAAGTTGATTCTTTTAAAATAACGTTTATTAGAGGCGAGGCCATAAACACCTTGCCTCTTTTCACGTTCTTATATGTTTAAATTCCTTCGACTAATTCTTCTTCAACTGTTCTTAAGCTCTTTGCTGCTTGCCGGCATTGGAGGGAAATTGGCTGGCACCATTGTGTCATCAGAGGGTGACCCCCTACCCGGTGTCAACATCCTCATTGATGGCACCGAATTAGGGACGGCATCGGGAGGGTCGGGAGAGTATTTTATTCTAAATATCCCCCCTGGTCGCCTAACTGTCCGTTACATGATGATCGGTCGCAAAACACACGTTCAACAGGATGTGGTAATCGTGGCTGACTTTACTACTACCGTAGATGTTGTGTTGGAACAAATATCTCTTAATGCTGAGGAAGAGGTGATGGTTACCGCAGAGAGACCTTTAATCCAAAGGGATGCTACGTCTACTGTCAAAGTTATTGATGCAGAAACAATCGTTGACATGCCAGCGGTTGACTTTAAAGATGTACTGGTCACCCAAGCGGGATTCACGACTGATGCGTCTGGCGGTATTCACGTTCGCGGCGGCAGGACCAAGGAAATTCTCTATATGATCGACGGAATCGTGGTGAGAGATCCACTTCTGGGTGACTTTTCCGGATCGGTAAATCAAAATGCTATCCAACAGATGACGGTTATCAGCGGGACGTTCAATGCTGAATACGGGCAAGCAATGTCCAGCGTTGTGAATATAGTTACCAAGGAAGGCGGCGGTGATTTTCATGGGAAACTTGAACATATCACTGGCCGGCTCAATGAATCACCCTATCACTCTGTTGAAGCATTTGATGAGGTGCCCGACACAAATTATGTGTGGCAGGATTTGGGAACCGCCCTCCATGATTATCTGCCTGAAAATCTTCTGGCTTCAGCCCATAGCCCACTGATTTCACTGAGCAACATCAATGTGAATGGATCTGTCAGCTTGAATATGGGTGGGCGGCTACCCGTGATAAACACGGATTTTTTCATGTCGGGGTTCTACGGGACAAATGACAGCTACCTTCCTCACGGCAGCGACGTTAATCAGGATGTGCAAATCAAGTTGACGCGGCGGCTGACTTCAAAGATCAAGCTTTCCGGGCATCTTCACAGCTCCAACAGGTTATACCAGCGTTATTCCCACAAATGGAAGTATCTCCCCTTACATCAGAGCCACACGTTTAAGTCCAATGACCGCTGGGCCTTATCTTTCACTCATACCCTCGGCCACAAACTATTCTATTCGCTATCACTGTCAGAGCAAACGGCTTCTACCCTAACCGCGGTTATGGACAAGACACCTGAAGAGTATGAACGGTCACAGACCGGCAGTCTTGTCTATTTTTATGATGAGGGTGATGAAGGTATTTTTTCAGATAACAGTACGACTAGCCGTACCGCCAATTTTGATGTTAATTACCAGCTTAACCATCGTCATCTCCTAAAATCCGGCTTCACATTTACGAAGCACAATATGGGCCTTTACACTGAAGAAGAGCCGTGGCAGGGCGGCACTAATTTTAAAGATGATACTACCTTCACCCCTACAGAAGGGGCCTTCTACATCCAAGACAAAATTGAATATGACTTTCTTATTTTCAACCTAGGCCTGCGCTATGATTATGTTGCTCCTAATGCAGCCATGTGGGGCGATATCCAAGAATTTGTCGTGTGGGATTCAACGGAAAACATATGGATGCCGGCTCCTATGGTGGAGGTGGACCCCAAATCAAAATGGAGTCCTCGGATTGGCTTGGCCTATCCTGTCACGGATCGCACGGTATTTCATTTTTCATATGGTCATTTCTTTCAGACCCCCACATTTGATGCCATGACATACAACGCCGTGAAAGATATTACTGCCACTCTGCCCCTGGTGGGGAATCCGAGAATAAAGCCACAGAAGACTGTGGCCTTTGAAACAGGTCTTAAACAGGCACTTTCCACGGATGTGGCTCTAGAACTAACGCTTTGGTCCAAAGATATACGGGACCTCTTGTCCACTCAGCAAATTCGATATCTTTCTAATCAGTATGTAGTTTACACAAACACCGACTATGCCAGTGTA
>DCXX01000029.1:11144-13382 GCA_002329125.1 Fidelibacterota bacterium UBA2125
TTTTTCTCCGCTTACGAGCAGGAGGAGGCTCCGCACCGGGAATTTTTCCTTGACTTTGACCAGCGGCACGACCTGTCAGTGAATATCTATTTTCGTACACCCCCAAAGTCCGGGTCGGTTATTTTTGGAAGGCACCCTTTTGCCAACATAAATGCAAATCTCTTGGTAAATGCTGGGAGCGGCTTGCCGTATACACCCTATGTCGATCCCACCATCCGTGTGGACATCAACTCTGCAAGAAAGCCGTGGACCTATTCAGCTGATCTAAGAGTGAAGAAGAGGTTTTCTATAGGTTTGGCTGCTCTTACGGGATTTTTTGAAGTTACAAACTTGACCGACCATCAAAATGTTCTTTACGTCTACTCCAGGACCGGGAAGGCGTTCGATCCGGGATTTGCAGGAGTGGGTACGTCAGCGGACGCCAACCACAATCCAGCTCACGTAGGACCGGGGAGAGAAATCAAATTGGGGGTGAGTGTTGACTGGTAGGATTATAAGCCCAGCTATAATTTCACTGATCACCTTTTTGTCACCTTGGAGTTTGATTCAGGGCCAAGACTGCAGCCGGTGCCACACCGGTATGTCTGAACTTCCAATGTTTAAGAGCATGGGCACCAGTGAAAAGGCTGTGGGTGTAATGGACAAGGGACAGCTTCAGAATAATACCAGTAATTTTGGTGATTTGGCCAATTTTCATGTATGGTTTACCAATGCCGGGCACTGGCCAAGGGCAGCTGACTATGATCGACAATATTTATTTGGTCTGGGGTTAGCTGTGGCTGTGGATGAGCACAACGTCATAGAAACGGTATCGCAAGCTATGACTAAAATCACTGATTGGCTGCCGCCTGATGATGCTACCGGACGACATTATTCCGGTGATATCAAGGCCGAATCTGATCAAACACCTTTTCAGGCTTCCAGCGACTTTCTGGAGACGTGGCCGTATGGTTATTACGATGAACATGGGACGTGGACTTCCACAGAAGACCGTGTATGGCCCGGCTATTTTCGAGTAGATGTTAATAATACTGATCCCGATACACTGGAAATTCATCCTCCTGCTGTAACCCTCCGACATCGTGAAAATGAATTTACCTCTGACAGGGATATTTTCTGCATCTACAATGATGACGAAAATCCTCAGGGAGTGGTGGGGCTGGAAGTAGAGCAGACAGCCTACAGCTATGGACGGCCTTATGCTGATGATTTTGTCTTTTGGGACATGAAAATCTATAATGATAGTGGTAACGATTTGGAGAATATCTATATCGGCTACTACGCTAAGTTTCGCCCTGACTACGACATGCATGACTATATCAATTTTATAGATTCAGACGGGGACGGACAGAAAGACCTCATCTACGTTTATGACCTAAATAATATCCGCAACAAGACATGGGCTGACGAGGATTACCCTCTGGGGATTGTGGGCCTGAAAGTGTACGATACTCCGGGGCAGCTTGGAATAACAGACTTTCACCACTTTGCCCGGGGAGTGTCTCCTACTACCGATGAAGAGATGTGGGCTCTCATGACTAGCAACCAAGATGAGAACGTTCTTGATTCACTCTCTTGGTATTTTCATGGTGATGACCCTCGCATTGATTACACGGGCGAAGACTCGCTAAGCTCGTTTTACCCGCAGTGGTATGATGAGGAAAGCGGCGTTGACCTGGAAGGTGACGGTATCAATTTTATCGTCTCCACCGGGCCGTTTACATTGAACGCGGACTCTATGGTGACACTCTCTTTAGGACTGGTAATGGGTGATGGCGGCGAGGTTCCAGATCAGGCTGACACCACCGACCTCATGAATAATGTCCGTATGGCCAACGATATGTATAAACTCTACTTCCAGGGCTCGGGGCCACCAGATCCGCCGGTGGTTGAAGCTGTGGCAGGAGATGAGCATGTAACACTTTACTGGACTTCTGAGCCGTCAGAAAGTTCTGTAGATGTTCTCACTGAAAAAATGGATTTTGAGGGCTATAAAGTTTTCCGCAGTACAGATCAGGGTGTTACGTGGGGAGATGTGGTGACTAATGCCCACGGGATTCCTGTTGGCTGGGAACCCATTGCTACATTTGACTATTCTCTTAACGATGATACACTACGCTATGGTGTTGATGTTTCGGGTCTCGATCCCGCTTTCCCACAGTACCTTGGCACTAATTCTGGGTTGGCACACACGTTTATGGATTCCAATCTCATCAACGGCCTGGAGTACTGGTACTG
>DCXX01000029.1:13821-15228 GCA_002329125.1 Fidelibacterota bacterium UBA2125
CAGCAACCAATTTAACAGAATCCACTGTAACAGAAGGGCTGCTGGAGCCTATAGGAGGTTTGTGTGGTGGTGTTGTGAGTGTGGAACTGATGGACCCTGCCGCTATTACAGGGCACGGATATAAGGTCACGTTCGGAGACAGTATTGAGACCGTAACAGCGGAAGGCGATACAATTCTTGACATCAGCTTTACACTTGTGGATACAACAGAAAACGATACACTCTACCACAATCAGCAGCTTTCAGATGACTCAGGTGATAATCTCCCAGTGGTGGATGGTTTCCGCCTGACCGTGCAAAATACGCCCACCGGTGTAGAGTTCATTGGCTGGACAAATGTTATGGAAGACACCTCAACGTTTGACTGGCGGACGGAGAGTAGGCGACCCGATCTAGTCCCCAGTGGTCAAGCATACGGGAACGTAATTGAAACATTTGATGATTTTCGTATCACGATTGACACAACTTCTTCCGGAGGGCTGGAAGCAGGTTGGTGGGACCTCTTCCAGGGTGTATGGGGAAATGAACTGGGGTTCGATTCAACTATTCAGTTGCCCCTAAAGGTGGAGATCATTACCGATACGCTGAACCCCGTAGATATCTCTGATCATACCATCTTAGGCGAATTTTACATGGATGCCCCGTGGGAAGAATACAGAAAGTACTACTACAGTCCGTTGGGCTGGGATCTGGAGCCCGGCGGTGCTGGATTCACCCCCGGCAGTCCCGGATGGTATGAATTACACATTGATATCCTCATTTTATCGGATGAAGACAATAGCGGCAATTATCTCTATCTGCTAACCAACAACAGTCCCGATGTTTATGTTAATGCGGATGGAGATTCGGTTTTTCAGGATGCTATCACACCATCACACGGCGATCAATTCACTATCACAACGTACAAACCGTTCCAGCAGAAGATTTCCTATGCGTTTAGTACCACTGCAGGTCAGTTTACCAATGTGGGCAACTCTTTGGATAGTATCCGTGTGGTGCCTGATCCTTATGTGGTAACCAATGTGTGGGAGATGAGTGAGTTTGGCAAAAAGCTTAAATTCAAGAATCTCCCAGATGAGTGTACAATCAAAATCTACACTCTTGTAGGAGAACATATCGCCACAGTGCAGCATGACTCCGACGTGGGCTATGAGTTTTGGGATATGCGGACGAGGAATGACCAATTCATCGCTCCGGGTGTCTATCTTTATCACGCCGAAACTCAAGATGGCGACGAAGCACTAGGAAGGTTCCTGGTGATTAAATGAGACGCTTGCTGATTGTACTACTGTCTTTTTCTTCTGTTGCTTTTGGTGAGTTTGACAAGGTTGGAACCACCACAGCTCAATTTCTAAAGATGGGTGTAGGTGCCAGGGCTCGGGGTATGGGCGGCAGTTTTGTAGCTCT
>DCXX01000086.1:0-8183 GCA_002329125.1 Fidelibacterota bacterium UBA2125
ATGTCGCGGCAATAGGGCGCAAATCACGACTGGAGAAGTTTACACCACATATCAATCGAACGAAACAATTTTAATTAACAGATAAAATACTTTGGATAGGCCCATTTTAGGCTTAGTTTTACCATTCGAGGGAGACTTAGGAAGGTCCCCGACGATTTTTTGACATAAGTGTTTTCGATCTTGCCAGTAAGGCATCGATTTCCTGAAAAAAGAGTTCTTTTTTCCCTTCCTTTAATTCCTCCCTAAACGCCCGCTGGTGTGGGCAGTAAAGAAAAAGTGAAGTACAACGAGGCAGCCGCTTGCGGAATCGGCACATACACTCTTGGTACGTTCACGGTAAACGACTGACAGGGAAAGGCCGGGCATACCCGGTTCCAGTCAGCATATTAGCATAAAGGGAGTACCTGATGCGAAAAGAAATATTTGTCAGTGAAACGGCAACTGAAAGGCGCATTGCCGTCCAAGAGAATAGTAATCTGGTTGAGTTCTATGTGGAAAAACCGGGTGAAATGGGCATGGTCGGTAATATCTATAAAGGTAAGGTGGAAAACGTTCTACCAGGAATGCAGGCAGCTTTTGTAGACATTGGATATGATATTAACGCTTTCCTACCCTTCTCAGAGATTAAAAATCCGGAATACCTGAAAGAGGCTTCTACCTCTGAGGAAGAAGACGACAATAGTAAGAGAAACGGAAAATCGTCAACCTTGAAAGAAATTGATGTGGAACTTGAGAAAGATCAGGAGATTCTTGTCCAGGTTATTAAGGAGCCTTTTTCAGGAAAGGGACCCCGTGTTACTACAAATCTTTCCATACCAGGCCATCTCGTTGTCCTTGTTCCTAATGCTAATTTTATCGGTATCTCGAAAAAAATCTGGGACAAGTACGAAAAAAGACGCATTAGAAAATTTATTCGGGAATTCTTGCCCGATGATGTCGGTATTATCGTTCGGACCGAAGCTGAAGGGAAAAGCGATACAATAGTAAAGAAAGATTTTAAAATCCTTCTCAAACAGTGGCGGTCTTTGGCCAAGAAAGCAGACAACTCGGATGCTCCAACCAATATCTTTGAAGATATGAAAACAGTTTCAACAGTTATTCGGAATATTCTTGGAGATGATGTAAGCAAGTTCACAATAGACTCCAGAAAATTGCACCGCCAAACACACAACTATATGCAGAACGTTGCACCAGATATGATTTCGCGTCTGGAATTATATCGCGGAAAAACTCCTCTGTTCACGCATTATAAAATTGACGATCAGATAGCAAAGTCCACAAGACGTCATGTCTGGTTGAAAAGTGGTGCCTATATCATTATCGAACACTCCGAAGCAATGGTTGTTATCGATGTAAACAGCGGTCGGTTTGTAGGTAAAGGCAAACACGAAGCCAACTCTTTCAAGATCAATATTGAGGCAGCAAAAGCCGTAGCGGAGCAGTTGAGGCTCCGGGATATCGGTGGGTTGATCGTTATCGATTTCATCGATATGCAGGAAGAGGCTAACAAGAAGAAGGTTTACAACGAACTGAGGAAAGAATTGAGAAAAGATCGGGCAAAGGTGGCGGTCTCTCCTATTAGCGAATTTGGTCTGCTTGAGATGACAAGACAGCGCATACGCCTTTCTCTTAGAGATTCACTCAGTGAAAACTGCCCCACCTGTAATGGAAGCGGCCGGGTATTATCAAAGGATTCGGTCATCAGTGAGATTGACAGCTGGATAAGGAATTTCAAGCAGAAGAAAAAAGACCTTCGCCTTACGCTCAAACTACACCCTGAAATGGCGGAGTATCTGGAAGAATCTAAAAAAAATATCATGCGAAAATTCATGTGGAAGAATTTTGTTCACATTAATGTAGATACGGATGAGACGCTAGGCCCCAGTGAATTCCGCTTCTTCTCAAGAAAAAATGGAGCGGAATTGAAACTGGAAGTATAACTTGACTCGTCTGGAGGGAGCGGAATAACTTTCTGGATTGAAAAACGTGAGTAATAGCCATGTATGTTATCGTAAATATATCAGGTAAACAGTTCCGGGCTGAGAAAGGCCAGGAATTAAAGGTGCCTCATCAAAAAGAAGAGGCCGGCAAAAAAGTCTCTTTTGATCATGTGTTGCTGGTCGAGAACAGCAAGGGGATCAGTGTGGGAAAACCGACCGTCTCCGGATCAAAAGTGGAAGCGACTATTCTGGAGCACGGCCGGGATAAAAAAGTTCCCGTCTTCAAGAAGAAACGCCGAAAGGGATACAAAGTAAAAAATACGCACCGCCAGGAATTTACACTAATTCGGGTGGACGATATCAAAATCAAAACTTCAAAGAAAAAAACTGCTAAAAAGAAAACTGAAAACGAGGTAAAAGGAGACTAGCAATGGCCCACAAAAAAGGGATGGGAAGCACTAAGAACGGCCGGGACAGTGAGTCCAAACGTCTCGGTCTGAAGGCGTCTGACGGACAGTTTGTGAAAGCCGGTTCAATCATTGTCCGTCAACGCGGCACCAAAATTCACCCCGGTGCCAATGTTGGTATCGGTAGCGATGACACCCTGTTTGCTATAGCTGACGGCACTGTAAAATTCTCCCGCAAAGGATATAACCGTAAGGTTGCCAACGTCCTGAACTAACCCCGAATAGTGTCCAAGAAAAAAATCGCTCTTATAGGTGGCGGCCAGATCGGCGGCGTTCTTGCGCTGATCTGTGCCCAGAAAGAGCTTGGCGATGTAGTGATTGTTGACATCCCTGAAGTTGAGGGGATAGTGAAAGGAAAAGCGTTGGACATCATGGAGGCCCGCCCACATGACGGTTATGATTCTGACCTGTCCGGGACCAGTGATTTCAGTGGAATTGAAGGAGCTGATGTGGTTGCCATTACAGCCGGTGTTCCCCGGAAACCGGGCATGACCCGGGAAGACCTTTTAGAGACCAACCTCAAAATTATTTCCAACGTAGCGAAAAATGTTAAGAAATATGCTCCTGACGCTTTTGTCATCGTTGTTTCCAACCCACTGGACGCCATTGTTTACGCTTTTTACGAAGTGAGCAATTTCCCAAAGAACCGAGTAGTCGGCATGGCCGGTGCTTTGGATAATGCTCGTTTCCGGACATTTATCGCCATGGAGACGGGTCTTTCGGTTCAGGATGTTTCCTGTATTGTCATGGGCGGTCACGGACCTACCATGGTTCCCATAACAAGGACTGCAACTGTGGGTGGTGTTCCACTGACCGACATCCTTTCTCAAAAGGAGATCGATGCCATCGTGAAGCGGGTCCAGGAAGCAGGAACAGAACTGGTGAAACTCTACGGAAAAGGGAGTGCTTTCTTCAGCCCCGCTGCTGCCATCACAGAGATGATTGAAGCGTACCTCAGAGATAAGAAACGGGTCATCCCTTCCGCCACTTACTGTGAAGGTGAATATGGGATCGACGGCTATTTCATCGGTGTGCCGGCGGTTATAGGTGCCGGTGGTGTTGAAAAGATTCTGGAAGTGGATCTTACTGACCAGGAAAAAGAGTTGCTTCAAAGCACGCTTGAGAAGGTAAAAGTCACTGTTTCCGAGACTGGATTATAATCACCTCTCCTCTTTTCACTTTTCTCTTCTCAGCCTAACTTTTACAGACCCTCTGGGAATAAGATTCTGTAACAATAAAATGGGTTCATTACGTAAATATTTTCTTTTTTTTATGATTACTTCGCTGTTAAACGCACAGGATCTCCGACAGCTGTCTTATAACAAGTATGAAGTAACATCCAACTACACATTTAAGGCTTCCTCCGCAGGTGAGTTGATTGTAAAGAATTTTCACGGAGATATCACAGTCACAGGAAAATCCAACAATGCAGTGACAATTGTAAATGAAACAAACATTAAAGCGAATTCTGAAAAGCGCGCCTGGAACTTGTACCAGGAGGCCAAGGTAACTGTGAAGCAGACAGAAGATGAAACGGGAAAAACAGTCATCATTGTGGAAGGGAAAACAGAGTGGCGCCGCCGGATTAATGACAATTTGGTCATTACTGTCCCACAGGTTTTTTCCGTGGCTCTGGACTGCCGCGGCGGAAATATTGCACTTGCCTCTCTCCGGGGCGAGATGGATATCTCAACTTCCGGCGGAGACATTAACCTAAGAGATCTGACGGGAAAAATAACCACTCTCACTTCAGGTGGAAATATTGAAGGGGGCAATCTCAGTGGGAGAGTTTCCGCAAGAACTTCTGGCGGGAGCCTCCAATTCAGTGATGTGAAAGGTGAATTGAATGCAACAACATCCGGGGGTGATATTGAGGCGGAAAATATTCAGGGCAGTACCTCACTGGAGACTTCGGGTGGAAATATTGATCTTTATGATCTGGTGGGGAGGGAAATCTTCGCCCGAACCAACGGAGGTGAGATTACAGCCCGTGAGCTCATCGCTGAAACAACTGTTGACCTGCATACCAGCGGTGGTGATCTTGATCTTGAGGATATTACCGGCGATCTTGAAGCTTCTACCTCCGGCGGGAATATTGACATTATGGACGTGCGAGGAGAAACAAAAGTTTGGACATCGGGCGGTGAGATAAACGCCGAAGTAGTACACGGCGCCTTTGACGGAAGAACATCCGGCGGTGACATTTCCCTGTCAAAAATCTGGGACAGGCAGTATGAAGACCATGAGATTGATGTGAAAACATCAGGTGGGGATATTGTACTGACTTTGCCGGAAGATTTTCCTGCCAGCTTCCAACTTCGGGTCCTTTCTTCGGGTCGGAAACCTGGAGAAGTAATTCTTTCAGATTTTCCCATGGAAATTTCAGCCTCCCAGGCTGTCACTCTGGGTGAAGGGGGCATCAACGGCGGTAAGTTCAACGTTTATGTTGAGGCGTCCATGGGAACAATCAGGATCAGACGGGAAGATTAGATGAGAGACACTTTAACAACGATTTTCTCTATGGCGGCAATGTTCCAACTGTTGACCGCTCAGGAGGTAGATACCACAGTGGCCATGGAATCCCTCGAACCACTTCAGGAATACGAGGAGACAGAGAATGAGATCAAGTTTTTCGGCGACTATTATCTTGGGGCAGATCAGACATCAAAGGAAAACGTTCGTGTTTTTGGCGGGGATCTTTTTTTGGCTGGTACTGTGGAGGGTCAAATCATTGTTGTAGGCGGCGATGCCACTCTGGAGTCCACAGCTGTGATAAATGGCCGAGTTGTGGCTATTGGGGGAGCAATTTTCAGGAAAGAAGGTTCCGTAGTAAACGGTGAGATTGTCCAGGCCAACATCCGGGAAGGAATTAATCTTTCCCGTAATGAGGGATCTCTGTCGGAGAAGGAATCGGATACCTTCGAATTTGAAGATGATTTCAATGAGTATCATGAATGGCGCTATTCCAGCTTGGTCCATCCGCAAATTAATTGGTTTATCTACAACAAAGATGAAGGTTTCTTCTGGACACCCTTTAACTGGCGATTTGACCGAGGCGGAAGGTCCTCCTTCAATACAAGCTTGAGCCTGGGCTACCGGTTCGGTCAGAAGGAAGCGGCTGGCAGACTAACGATGGAAAAATCGTTTGGAGAAGGTAACGGCCCGGCACTTTTCTTTTCTGCTTTTCGAGAGAGCCGTACGGATGATGACTACCGTCTGCCGCTGAATGAAAACTCTATCGCCACTCTTTTTGCAAGACAGGACTTCTACGATCGATGGGACGAGGAGGGTTATGAAATCGGCGCATTTTTGCATGGCAATGTGATCGAAGGCAAGGTTGCTTACCGGGTAGTAGACATCTCTCCATTTGATCCTAACAGTCGTCTTGCCAAATGGTTGCATAGGGAACGGGAATTCCGGGCTCCATTACACCTTCCTGAAAGCAAAGTAACTTCACTGGGCGGGATTGTGAGCCTGGGCAGTCTCCACCGGAATCTCTTCGCCACTGGCATTGGTGTGACACTCACTGGTGAAACAACTCTAAACAGTGATAGTCTGGATCACTTTGATCGGCTCTCAGCAACTGTCTACCTTGACTGGGAAATGGCGCCCGACATCATTTTTCGCAGTCGGACCATGATGGGAAATTCAAAGGGTGAACTGCCACAATTTAGGGTTTTTGGTGTGGGAGGACTGGGTTCAGTCAGCGCCCATCCATACAAAGTACAGACCGGGGACAGGATGGTTCAATTGAATGCTGAACTGTTACTTCTTCCCGATTTTATGGAAGGTGATCACTACCTTTCTCTTTTCTTCGACACCGGTCATGCATGGGACAAGAGCGATTACTCATTTACAGATTTCAGCTCGATCACGAACAGTGCAATTTCAGCGGTAGGGATCGGCATTGGCGATGAGGACCTGGACTGGCGTATAAATATTGCACGAGCTCTCGGTGTCAGAGACACCTGGGAAACCACTTTTCGCTTCAATATAAATTTCTAGAGTAATGAGTGGAATGACCCTCTCAAAGACCGATTAGCTTATAGTATAACTCAACTAATGTAATCTTTCAAAAACTGTTCCAGCGCTCCGGGTTTAAACTCGCCGGTCACAAAACAGGCCTCTTTCAGATTCCCATAAACTATGAGAATATGAAGCGGGACACCCCACACTCGCTGATCATTCATTAGTTTTCGGATACGGGTGTGTGCAATGTTGTCTCTCAGAGTTTCATTTTTCTCATTCAGCTCGCCAAGAAAATAGGGTATGTTGATACCATGTGTCCGCATGAACCTATCCTCCCACGCATCCAGGTCTGAATATTCCGCCACAATGGTCATATCAAAACCACTGTTGTGCCATGCACCGTAAATGTCGTTCAGTATCGGTGCTTCATAATGGCAATTGGGGCACCATTCGGCCATGAATGAAATAAGTAACACCTTTGGGAATCCTTCTGTTTCATATTCACCCAAAAGCGATTCCTGTCCACCCGAATGGGTTGACACTGAAAAGTTCAGTTCTTGGGCCAGAGGTACATTTGAGGAGGACTCAATTTCGGAGTATTCGTGGGGATGATTTTTCTTCAAAGTGACTTACGATTGCAGGATCAGCCGAGCCAGGAACTGATAAGAAAGAAAGTCGATATGACTCCTTTGTAGGAAATTATCATGGTTACACTGGAAACAAGGAAAACAAGAACAATCATCCTGAACAGCACGTAACGTTTCTGCAATCCTTCCGTTGGAGTCCCTTCATCCAAAGCCGCTTCCAGTTTTTTCAGCACACCTCTGGAGGCGTGATAAATACCGATGGCGATGAGCGCCAGCATTATTTTCCCATGCATGACCCCCACTTTCAGCCAGAAGGTGCGGTCGATGATCATAAGTACACCAACTAACGGGAGAAAGAACGACGCGATCATTTCGGTGCGGTCTGACAGAGATCGAATTCGGACTATCATGGTTTTCTTACCTTCTGTTGTCGCTTTCGAAAACCCGCCCAGGAAAGTAAAATCGAGATAGATTGCCGCACCAAGCCAGATCAGCGCCAAAATAAAATGAGCGATTAGATAGAGGTTATACATTATTCCGCTTTCAACCATAATATTATCCTTTCTGTTTCCTCCAGTGAATCGACCAACCATGTGGGGTTCGCGTTTTCAATTGCGATCCGGCTCTCCGACCGCCTGCAGACAATGAGAGAACGGACACCGTTGGCTCGTGCCGCGATGGCGTCCTGGGCCGTATCTCCCACCAGAACCATCCTGTTGTGAGTGAATGATTCACCCAACGCTTCTAAAGCCGCTTCTTTGGCCACCAACACCAGCTCTTCCCTATTTCGTGCATCGTCGCCAAAAACCCCAAACTCGAAACTGTCCCAAAGTCCGAACCGTTTCAGCTTGATCTCCGCTGCTTTCCGGACATTGCCCGAAAGAAGCCCTGATTGCCACCCTTCCTTTTTACAAGCCTCCAAAAGTCTCACAGCATCATCATAAACATATGCATCTTCATGATCGTTAAAAAGTTTCTCCAAACGATCTGGGTAATTGGAAAGTATTGTCTCTATTGTGTCTGATAGAGAACCATCTGTGTATTTGAGCCGTTCCAGGGCTGTTTCCAAGATGATGGGGTCTGTATAACCGGCAACATCGTCCACCTGAAGTTCCGGAGATGCATTCGCCACCTCTTCCACCATCTTGTCCAAAAGTTTTCGTGCTACTGTCCCGGGATGGATGAGCGTGCCATCAATATCAAATAGTATAAGCTGTTTG
>DCXX01000086.1:8497-16768 GCA_002329125.1 Fidelibacterota bacterium UBA2125
ATAAGCTGTTTGGTCCTGTTATGCACAATCAGGTTACTATATACAGCCCGGTCTGAAAAAACACAGTGTGCAAGAATGTCACAAAAAGTTGCCTTATCCACTTCACTGCGATGGAAAGCCTTAAGAAGTCCATCATGTCGTCGTCCCTTCTTCTGACGTATCTTCTTTGTTCAGCAACCGTAACATTTCACTACGGGTTAAGGATTGAAGTCCTTCGATGGTGTTATCCTTATAATCTTCGTACAAAATAAAATTGCCAACATCAATAGTGATAATTCCCGGCCGTATGCGCCAGTCAGTTTTTCGCTTGATCTCGAACGCTCCTCTGAAAACGGCAAGCAGAATATCGGCCTTTGCCCCAAAGGCCAGGTGAAACGGCCCTTTTTTAAACGGTTTCAACTCACCTGTTTCCGTACGTGTTCCTTCCGGTGCTACGAAAACGCATATGCCTGCTTCAAGCTTCTCCCGGGCCAGTTCCACAGCTTCTATCGCCTCACTGATGTTTTGCCTCATTAACGGGATAATGCCGTAACGTTTCAACATGAGTCCCCATAAAGGCAATTTGAACTGATAAGCTGCACCTAAAGCTGTCACTTGACGAAAAGTGAGGCAAGCCATAAGAAATACATCAAATAGTGATTCATGATTAATAACGAGCAGATAAGCTTTTTCCCGTTTCAGTTGCTCTTTTCCCCTCAAACGGACAATGACGCCAAAGCTCAAGAGCATCAATCTCCCATAAAAACGGAGAACCCGATGTAGACGTTTTGGATGAATAAGAAAGATCACAGGTGTGAGTGTAAGAACAGTAAAAACAAATGTGAAAAAGCCTATGGGATAAAAAATAAATGAAAAAATTGTATGGCGAAAATCGAGAGGAGCAACTGTCTCAAATTCTGTTTTCTCATCGTGGGACTCGGTCGTCCTGAGTATTTTGCCGGCGGCAATGGCAAACAACACCAGGACAGCAGCAACAATCCAAATCCACCAGCTCATAGTTATGACCCCGCTATTTTTCCCGATTTTCTTACAAGCCGGGTCAGATGATGTATCAGATTACTCATGATCTGTCCATGTTTGAGATTCAAGTATCTGGAACAATTTGTGGTTTGCACCGGGAAAAGCAAATTGAGATCGCTCCTCTGGCTGGATCCAACGATGTTTGTCAAAAGCACCATTGGTTTTTAGTGGCTTGGACAGTTTACAGTGATAAAGGTGCAACGTGATAGAGAAGTGCGTGTACGCGTGATCAACAGCACCTACTTTTTTGCCGGGCTCAACGATTAATCCTGTTTCCTCTCGGATCTCCCGGACGAGGGTATTGTCCAATGCCTCACCGTTTTCTACCTTGCCTCCGGGAAACTCCCACAGACCACCCAGAAGTCCTTCGTCCGGTCTCTTTTGAATGAGAAACTTGCCGTCACTCCAGATGATTCCGGCCACAATTGTTTTGTGTGGCCGTTCTTTCTTTTTAGGAAGATTGGGATACACAACAGGATTTCCTTCAGCTTTTGCCTTGCAGAAAAATTCTACAGGACATTCAAAACAGCGGGGCTCATTCCGTCGGCAAATCTGACTCCCCAATTCCATCATGGCTTGATTGAAATCACCAGGGCGATCCTGATTGAGCCATTTATCCAGTTTTTCTTCGAAGAGAGCTGTCCCTTTTTCGACTATTTCACTAAATGCCAGTAGACGAGCCATGACACGCTTCACATTTCCATCAATGACGGAGTAAGATTGATTAAATGCGATAGACAACACAGCGGCTGCAGTGTACTCCCCCACCCCCGGAAGACTGAGAAACGTGTCCCATTCAGTTGGTACTTCTCCACCGTGCTTGGTCCCGACAATTTTACATGCCTTGTGGAAATTCCGGCAACGTGAATAGTAACCGAGACCTTCCCAGCACTTGAGCAGTTCATCCTGAGCGGCCAACGCTACTGACTCAATGGAAGGAAATCGTTCCACCCATTTTTGGTAATATGGTATCACTGTGTCAACTTGTGTCTGTTGTAACATCACTTCTGAGAGCCAGATTTTGTAAGAGTCCTCCTCTCCCCTCCACGGCAAATCCCTCCGGGCCTTGTCATACCACTGTAGAAGGAGCGATGAAAAACGACTGGGCATCCTTGTAACCTACAAATTACAGATCAGCTCGTTCGCAACAGCTCTTTTGAAAGACTCCACAGGAGTGACTCTAGAGATCCCTTCACTAGTTCCCGCTTCTCAGGTGGAAGATCTTTAAGAATTCGAATACCAAGATTTTCAATACGCTCCTCAAACCGGGACATGACAGCCAGGCCTTCTTTAGTTAGAAATACATTAACAAGCCGCCTGTCATCTTCATCTTTTTTCCTGAATGCCAAATTGTGTTTTTCCAGGTTTTCCATCAGTCGTGTCAGTGTGCTGTTATCTATGCCCAGCTTGCCGGCAAGTCTGCTCATGTGTATGCCGTCATCGGGAACGGATGAAAGGATAAAACATTGGGCCAGGGTTTCTCCCTGCCCGCACACATCCCGGCGGTGGAGAGCATTTAGGGAAAGGGCAAGTTCATTCAGCAGTTCGCCGAAATCCATGATTGTAAGTTACAATTAACTATCTGTTAGCAAAACTCTCAACTCAAATTCACAAGAGGGTATTGAGTGCCCTTGTATGTTCAGGACCGGAGCCGCAACAAGAACCGACAATTCTAGCTCCTGCGGTGATCGCTGCTCTCATGGCTTCGGTAAACTCTTCTACAGAGAAATATTCATCAATAGTACCATCCGGAGAAGGCATGGACTTCCCAAGGTTTGGATAGAGCCCTACAGGCAAATTCGTTATATTTGAAAGAACCTCCACAGCCTTAACAGCATCAGGTAAGCGAGAGCAATTGACAAGTATTGCTGAAGCGTCTTCACCAGATACCATGGATACCGTTTCGCTCAGTGAACTGTTATCAAGCAGATGTTCCGGATCCCTGATTATGAAACTCACCCACTTTGGTATATCATGTGATGATACGGCTTGCAGGGCACACCGGGCTTCATCGAGTCGACCCATGGTTTCAATGAGCAGAAAATCAACGCCATCTTCAACAAGCCAGTTACCCAGTTCCCGAAACTCCTCCAAGGCTGCGTTTTCGCCAGGGAAGAGATCAGGAAGGTAACAGTCTTCTAAAGGAGCCACGGAACCGGCCACAAAGTGGGCCTCTCCGGCAGCGTTTCGAGCAACGTCTACAGCTGTTCTGCACACCTTACGGGCCCGCCGTGTTGCCTCTTTTAAATCGTTGGACACCTTCCGAAATGTTCTGGTGGTTGTCCTGAAGGTGTTGGTAGTAACAACATCTGCACCGGCATCTAGGTATTCAGCGTGGATTTCCTCAACAGTGGAAGGTGAATTCTCCAAAATAGCCGCTGACCAGAGAGGCAACCCCACATCCACATTTCTCATGAGCAACTGTGTCCCCATAGCGCCGTCAAGTAATAGCGGCGATCCCGTACCAATTTGATCTGTAATATCTGAATTGCCTTTTCCTACAGCCATAATAATATCAGATCAAACGAGTTAAGAGATACGCGTCCCTTCAGGGACATCATCATCAAGCTTAAGAAGAACCACCGGTTCACCTTCCGGGCAGGCACCCAGAATCAGAACCTCGGACTTAAACCCGGCTACTTTCAAGGGCGGCAAGTTCGCAACACACAAAACCTTTCTGCCCAAAAGATCTTCTTTGGAATAAAGATCAGTGATTTGAGCACTGGACTTCTTTTTCCCAAGAGGCCCAAGATCCACAATAATCTTATACGCTGATGTTTTTGCCTCAGGAAAATCGTCCGCCGAAAGAATACGGCCCACCCGTATATCCAGAGCTTTAAAGTCAGAAAGAGTTATCATACTCACTTTTCAATGAATGGGGATAACCAGTCGCACCATAATAGGTCGGATATCCCTTTCTGGAACCAATTTTGAAGAATCATCATTACTAGCAGCTCGGTAGACTGCGGCAAATCCCCGCCCCACAATGGTACCAAGAGCTGCTCCGGCTATAACGTCCGTCAGCCAGTGCTCATTATCGTGGATGCGGTGAACACCTACCAACCCCGCAATCAGATAAGCCGGCACGCCGGCTTTTTCACCATAAAGCTCATCAACAACAGCCGCCACCGCAAAACTCCCCGATGTGTGACCGGATGGGAATGACCGCCTATTCTCACCATTGGGGCGCAACCTTCCTGCAGCTTTTTTTATAACGATCGTAGTCATCATAGTAACACCTATGGCTGATGAAGAAAAGAGCAACCGATCCATTTTTTCATCCCGCGTACCGGATTTCAGTACAGCCAGCCCCAGCAGTGCCGGGTATGCCCACCTACCTCCGTAAAGATCAAGCTGGTGAGAAAGTGTATTGGACATGAGGCCGTGTTTCTGGCTGTATCGCTGTATGTCATCATCGTAATTACGCAGCGCAAAAATCGAAACAGCTGCGGTGCCGAGCAGGGTCAGATTCTGAGAAGATGTGAACACCTCGGTTATACCGTCCATGAGATAATCAGAAGTGTTTAGTTTTGCCGACAGAACAGTCGTACAAAAAACAAACCATAACAATGCTTTTCTCAATGTCTTTTTCCTCGTGGCAATTTTTTAAACAGGTCCATGAGTGAGGGCGTTTCGGAGGTCACTTCCATCGGGAAGCAAATTTACGTGAAACAGGAAAGAGGTATCAGCTGATTTCCAGTTTCAGACTTTCAAAATCTTTCACGAATTGCCCGTGGGATCGATAGTGGATCACCGTCATTCCCATCTTTTCAGCTATTGCCACATTTTCCATACGGTCATCCACAAACAAACTTTCAGATGAATTGGCATTTGCTACTTTCAACATGGCATTGAAAAAACGTTCATCCGGCTTTCGTGCTCCTACCTCAAATGAATAGACGGCGCCGGCAAAACCGTCCATTTTGGATCTCACACCGCCGAGATTAATGTGGTGTTGATTGGTGTTTGAGGCGAGCCAGACAGGAATTTTTTTCGACAGCTTCTGAGCATAGTGGAAAGTTTCTGTTACATCACCCAGCATGCTCCGCCAATAATCAAAGAACTCTGTCTGCGTAAGTTTTTTCTCAGGCGAAATATTCGCCATGACGCTGGAAAAGAATTGTTCATCCGTCAGTTTCCCCTTTTCGTAGTCATCATGCACCTCCCCGGACAAGACCGACACTATTACGGCAGTTTCCTCACCAATGGTATGGGTAAGCTGGGAGACAACATCTTCGGGATAAATATTCAGGATTACATTCCCGATATCAAAAAAGAGAGTCCTGATCATTGGGGGTTTAAACTGTCCGAGAATTCAGGGAGGAATGCTGGCAGCACCTCTCAGCCCAACACCAGCAAATCCTTGGGTGTCTGGTTGAGTATTTCGCACCCATCCTTCTGGATGAGTACATCATCTTCGATCCTTACTCCGCCAAACTCAGGTATATAAATCCCCGGTTCGATGGTCATGAGATAGTTCTCATATACTGACTCTTTACTTAACTGAGAAAAACGGGGGTTTGTATGAATCTCCAGTCCCAAGCCGTGCCCAGTCCCGTGATCAAAATATTCACCGTAGCCTTTCTCGTTGATGTGGTCACGGCATGCATCATCTACCTCTTTGCACGCCACCCCATCTCTGGCTGCTTCACAACCCAGTTGCTGTGACTCCTGAACGGTTTCATAGATTTCCCGGTGCTTGTCCGTCACTTCTTTAACCACAACAGTCCGGGTCATGTCAGCATGATATCCGTCATATTTTGCCCCAAAATCGAGGACCACAAAATCACCGGCCTGAATTTCCCGATCACCCGGACGGGCGTGAGGAAGAGCTGAGTTCGGACCTGCCGCTATGATGGAATCGAAGGCGTCCGCTTCAGCTCCCAGCATTTTATACGTATAAGAAATCTTAGAGGCAATCTCTTTCTCCATAACGCCCGGACGGATCTCAGGAACAATTTGATCAAAAGTCTGATCTGTGATTTCAACAGCCGTTCGCGTGGCGCGGATCTCAGATTCATCCTTAACCATGGCAATTCGTTCAACAATTTCGCTGGTAGCTGTCCAGTCACACTCTGGAAAAGTGAGCCTTAATTTTTCCATTTCACTGACACTTACATGGTCACCTTCAAAAGCAATTTTTTGCTTTCCTTTGAAAACATCATGCTTATGAAGAATCTGAATATGCGGGTCGCTACCGATGAGGATCTCCATTTCCTTCACTTGCTGTTTTGACTGAGTGTCGTATCGGCCATCTGAAACAAACCAGGTCGCATCCTCCAGAATAAGGCAACTTCCGGCTGAACCTGTAAAACCTGACAGATACCTGACATTGGTTATGTAGGTAACGTACATCCCATCAAGCTCTTCCTCAGCGAGACGGGATCTCAGTTTTTTAACCCGGGATTCGGTAAGAGACAATCAGGAGCTCCCACTGGACTTGAGAAGATCCATGATTATTTTCTTCTCCTTCGCAATGCGTTTTTTGTCCACTCCCTGTTTACTGGACATTTTGGCCAACACTTCCAGCGCCTGCTCATAGAGCTTTTGACTTTTCAGCACCGCCACCAGTGTGAAGGTAGCCAGTTTGGGGGAAACTTCCAGTTCAGACAATGCCACCGCCTCGGCTGTTGCCGGCTTTTTTTTCATCACCCGTTTTTTCGGTGGAGATTTTTTGGCCACCTGTTTTTTTGGCGGTGTTTTTTTTACGCGCTTCTTTGACTTTGGTTTGATGGCTTTTGCCACTTGCTGTTTTTCCCGGGGCTTTCGCGATCTTTTCTTTTTCAGTTTCCCTATCGCTTGAAGTGCCAGTTTATTGCCGGGATCCATTTCCAGAATAGCGTTGTAACACTTCATCAGGATCGCTTGAGACCGTTTGAGGCCTGATTGAACTTCAGCCAGCAAGAGATAGGCATTGAAGAAACTGGGGTCAAGCTCAATAATCTTTTTCAGGCAAAGTTCGGCGTGTTGCAAATCTTTCCTGGCCATTAGGACGCGTGCCTGAAGAAAAAGCCCTGGCAAAGAATCTTTATCATAACCAAGACCTATTTCACAGACCTGACCGGCCCGATCCAAATCTTCGCTCAGCAGATAGTGTTCAGACAAAACAGGAAAAAGGGTGGTGTCGAAATTATCGGCGAAATAGAATTCCAGATGTTCAAGGTTGGTTAAATCCACAGCTTATTTCACTCCTTCCAGCGATTTGTTTGTACCCAGTGGGTAATGTAGTCTATAGTCTCCTGAATCGGTGTACCTGGACCAAAAAGTTTCCCTACACCTTGTTTAGACAGCTCTCCCATATCTTTTTCAGGAATGATCCCGCCACCGGTAATCAAAACGTCATCCATACCATTCTCCGCCATCAGTTCTTTCACTCTCGGAAAGATGGTCATGTGGGCACCGGAAAGAATGGAAAGCGCAATGACATCTGCATCTTCCTGCAGTGCCGCATTAACAATCATCTCAGGCGTTTGCCTCAGACCCAGATAGATAACTTCCATGCCAGCATCTCGGTAGGCCCTGGCCAACACCTTAACACCCCGGTCATGTCCATCAAGACCGGGCTTAGCCATCACTATACGTATCTTTCTTTCCACGGAACCGATAAAGTCTAAAAAAAGTTCAAATCATTTTAACCTGAAGGCAATTTCGCAACGTCTCCACAAAATCAGAAGCGAAATTACCAGCACCCCTTGTGATTCTGTAAACGCAAAAGTACATTTGTATCATGAGGGTAATGGGAAGATTACTGTTTTTCTTTTCTTTTTGTTTTGGTGCATTCGATCGCCAGCCCCTTTTACCTCTTCAGATCGCCGGCGGGACAGTTTTCCAGTCTTTAGGAACAACTGGTAATTTTTTCAGTGATCCTGCTTCGCTCCTCAAGGTTGGCGGCGTTGCATCCGTGATAACGTCTAAACCATTCAGAATTGTCTCATTGTCAGACAGATCCTTCATGGTTTCCTACCCTTCAGCCTATGGGAATCTGGGGTTTTCTGCCCAGACATCCGGTCTTTCAATTTATCGTGAAACGACAGTCGCCGTGGCAGCAGCTCGGAAATTCGGTGAAAGTCTGAATGCTGGGCTGCGCCTCTCCGTTCATCAGATCGATATAAAAAATTATGGGGCTCAGACAGTTCTTTCCCTGTCAGGCTCTTTGTTCTATCCCCTTTCAGAAACCGTCAGCTGGAGCCTTTTGGGATTCAATCTCAACGGGCCTCGTCTGGGTCAGTCACAAGAACCGCTCCCACAGAT
>DCXX01000001.1 GCA_002329125.1 Fidelibacterota bacterium UBA2125
TCAGTAAGACCAGCTAAAGCATATTTATCACCCACTTTACTGGAGTTCATATCTACAGTATCAAAAGCAGTGATAATATCAGCTGTGGGAACATTCAAAACGAATTCTTCATGCATTTTAATCAAATTGCCAGCTATGTGATAATCGGCCACGCTAATTCCGATTTGGGGCGGTTCACCTTCAATTACAAAGGTCCATACTACTGAAATTTCGTCCGGGTCGCCCGGTTTACCGCGAACGGTTAGCAATATTGCGGGGACAGGAGGAATCATCGGTCCATTTTCAGAGAGCTTGATACGTTTCTTTTTATTCTTGGGGAAATAGTTTGTCACTGTGGGACCAGTCAGGCCAGTCATGATTGCAGGGAACACAGTCTGTTTCATAAAGATACGTCGATTCATAGTTTGCTCCTTACTAATCCTTTTATACTATACAAAAAAGCCGTTCCGAAGGGAACGGCTTTCGAAAATAATGATATACGATTCTCTTAGAGCTGGTAGCCCAGTGAAAACCTCATGACAGGATCAAATGCTACCATTTGGGTCATAGCAACATTCACCGAAATACCGGCCATGTTTATACCAGCTCCAAATGAGAGGGCATCCTGGACAAGGTCACCAAGAGTATAACTACCGCGAATTTTTATCATGCCGGCAACAGTCATTTCACCGTTCAACGCAATCCGCTGAGCCATATCAGAAAGCTTAACAACGTTTATTCCAGCCATAAGGCCCATACTATCATCACCAAATGCCTGGCCAACCGCACCAAAGCTGAATGTCATGGGCGGCGCGAGGCCGGATTCGTCTTCTGTTTCTACAGGATCAACCGAGGGACCGAAATTGGAAATAACAGCTCCCAGTTGAAGATTCTTATAACCTGTATTGAATTGTGTTCCCACATCAAAGGCAATTCCTGAGAGAGACTCATCTTCAATACTCTCAGAAATCATTTTTGCTGAACCACCGATGGAGAATTTATCCGAAAGAAAACGTCCATAACTCACCTGAAGGGCATTATCAGAAGCAGTGAAAGTCTCCATATTCGGGCTAAAGACATAAGACCCAGAAACCTCTTCCCAGCCTGACTTCATAAAGTCTCCATAGTCTACCGATACGAAACCAACACCCAGAACGCCACCAGCCATAGGCATTACAACACCGGCGTTCATATAAGATGTTTCTACAAGCCACTGCGTCATCCCGGCGTTGAATCCCAGACCACCAGCTTTAGCCAAGCCTGCAGGGTTCCAGTAAAGCCCTTCCGCACCAGCCGCCTGAGCTGCCAGACCACCCAAGGCCGCACCGCGGGCGTCATACTGAAGGTTCAGAAACTTAAACGCTACTGAACCAGATTTGTCTGCCTCACCTTCCTCATCTCCCCTTTGTGCCATAAGCAACACAGGAAGTGCAAGGGTGAGAACTGCTGTCCATTTGGTCAATTTGTTAATTCGCATTTCGTTCCTCCAGGGTTTAGCGGATCACCGCCAGTTTACCGGTTGTATCGCCCACTTTCCAGAAGTAGACACCGGTTGTGACCTGCGTCCGGTTGCGGGACACGAGGTTCCAGTCATAGGAACCAGTCGAAGCCATCGTCTTTTCAAAAACCAAGTTGCCCGTAACATCAAAGATCTGAAGATCTTGGCCAGCCTTAACATTATAGAACCGCATAAAAAAGACGGCCGGGTTATCAGCGCCAAAGTATGTGGTCATCACTTCCCGCTTCCAAGGGTTGGGCGCCACAAAAGGTGCTGTAGACTCACCGCCATCCATATCTGTATAAGTCAGGGTCTCCAGCGAAACTGTAAAGGCCGGAGGCGCCGTCGGAATATCTATCCTGCCATATGGATCACTCACCATGGGGTAAGACATGGTGTAGTAACTCTCCAACGAAGGGACACTCCCATGTATCGTGCTGGTACCACCTTTGTCGTAAGCGGCCACATAATACCAGTACATAAGACCGATAGCCACATTTTCATCTACAAAACTGTAGGTTCCGCCCGAGCCATAGTCGGAAGCGGGTCCTTCTGAAAGCACTTTGTATGGCCCAGCAGCATGGGCTGGCCATTCAGGACCCGGTGCTTCTGAAGGAGAACCCTCAGCATCTACGGAGCTCCCTTCAGCGCTCATCAGCGCTTCGGTGTTGGTTGACGGTGCGGCGGCAGCACGGTAGACACGGAAACCAGAGAAATCAGCTGCTCCAATGTCCGGATCAACAGCCGCGATCTGAGCATCGCTGTAGGTCCAGGTAATCTTAACCGTACCATCAGACTGCGTCTCTACACCATTGGCGGCAATCTGAGGAGCCGCAGGCGGCATTGGCAGACTGTAGTCCCAGTCGTAGGCCTGTTTTGCCGCTTTCGCAGCGTTTTGAGTATTTTCAAGACCGGCACCCGCCAATACAGCAAACACCAGCTTAATGGAGTCACCGGCAGCAAGATCATAAGGTCCATACGCCTGGAGATATCTCATGTCCATGGGGCTCGGGTTCACAGTTTTCTTATCTTCTCCCCGTGAGCCTTTAGAGGCAAAAGTCCACCGCGCTGCAGCCGTCTGAGGATCTTCATCACCCGTCCACCAGTAGTGCGTCACATCTGTAGGAACCAATTCATCGTGATTCTTACCGGCCAGGTTTATAGGTGTCTGTGCAACACGGACACCGCGATAATCACGATAAGGGTCATCAATACCAAAGTCGTTGCGAGCCGATCCCTGATCATCACCATCCAGTTCCATGGTTGTCATGGTGACCTCATCATAATCCACAACATCATCTGTCCAGAAGGCATAATCCCAATCCGGAAAAGGGACATTCCAGGCAACGTCGTGATCCGCCTTGCCCCCCAGAATGAGATCCGTGATATCATCAGTACCAGTGTTAATAAGTGTTATTTCCTCAATAACGAAGTCGTTAAAGTCATAAGTGGATGTTGGAGCACCAATCTTATAGTAAGTATTTGTGGTCCCCGGGAAACTCCAGGAGAGCCGGCGGGCTTTCGCCGTCATATTTAGGTCTGGGATGGCCCAATCTGTGTTACTGATCAACGGCTCTTTGTTGTAGTCACTCCATTCAGCCCAACCCTGGCTTGTTTCACCAGGCTCGGTACCACGTGATAAAACGTATTCTCCCGTGGTTCCTTCGAAGTACTCTCCTCCAATCTTCCCCACAATCCAGTAACCGGCGCGGCAGTTGTAGTTCAGAAACCCTTTGCCGCCTTCAACGGTAAAGCAGCCAGGATACACCCAGCCGGGGATAACAGCACCACAGGTTTGATCGCCTACATTTCCATAGGAATCCCAACCCATCCACATGGCATTGTTGGTGTGATAAACATACGTCTGCAGATCTGCAGGACCGTAAGTGCTAACAAGACCTCGTTTCTGTAAATCATACTTGTCCGATGCGTCGACGAAAGACACAAGGGTAAGAACCAGAGAAGCCCCAATTGTGAGGCTCCAAAATCCACGATTCAATATATTCATTTGGGTCAACTCCTTTGTAATCTTGTTGCTCTTCATTCTTATGATAAACTAGAAACTGAGGCTAGCGCCAAAGTTGATTGTCAACGGTTTTCCATAGGCCAAAAGATTATTCCTTGGTCCAGAGGCCACATTATAGAAGTTGGATGTTTCATCAAAGAATGACCCGGGATCAGCTACCCAGATCACATTCTTTCGGTTGATGACATTTTCCACCAACAGATAGACTGTGGGGGAGGCGAACCCGAGGCCGAGCCTTGCATCCAGCTTAAGATTGAGATCCAGTGTAGCAGGTGCCCTTTCCTTCAATGCTGCCCCGGATGCACCGCCGCGGGCAGTCATAGGAAGGCCGCTCATTCCAACAAAGGTTAAACTGGTTCCTACACGCTCCATCATACCACCCATGGATATATGATAGTCAACATAGCCGTTGAGGGTATGTGGTCTGTGCCAGTCGAGGGTCGTCATTGTCATGACACCGGCTTTCTCCTGGAGGAACTGGTCAACTGAGCCTGCACCCTGCGAGATCTTATCAGACGCAGTCCCTTCCGCAACTGAGAAAGAGTAGGAGAAACGCCCGGAGAGCCCTGCGGCCGCCGTCTTTGCAAAACTGACCTCAATTCCCCGTACCCGGCCGAAGTGATCACTGGATTTGAAATTAAAGCTGGTAGCCTGATAAAAATCATCCGTGGTCCATCCACCAGGATTGTCATAACCAGAACCATCATCCACCGCCGGTTGGAGCGAGGCTCCATTAATAGCCACTAAGCCTACAATATCCTTGTTGTAACCCATCACATCCAGTTTCATTCCGCCCGGGAGACTGTACTGTAAACCCATCTCATAGGTGGTTGTTTCCTGAGGATCGAGATTCGGGTTGCCGAGAAAAACGAAGTTGCCAGACTCAGTACCACCATCCATCTGTGCCATATAGTTATCCAGCAGATCGTAGAAAGTTGGCCTTTGGAAAAATGTGCCATAAGAATAGCGGAAAGCCATATTATCACTCACAGGAAAAGAAAGCCCCAGGCGAGGGCTTAGTTTTGATTTGGTTTCCGTTGCTCGACGCTGGGAATAATCGAACGGGTTGATTGTCGTACTTTCCCACATTCTGTCCCCATCTTCATTCACATCCCACAGGCCTTTGTCAGCGCCTGCATTAAACGCATCGAAACGTAGACCGAGATTGACGATCACATCACTGAATTCCATCTGATCCTGCACGTAGACTGCCATTTCCATGGGTGTCACGTCCTCGATGTTGTTTACCTGAATACGCGGCTTTTCATCAGAAAAGCCTACCGTCCGGCCGAACCAGACATCATGGCCGAGCCTGTCGATTTGGAACATCCGGTATTCAAAGCCACCTTTCACCAGATGACGGTTATCCAGCTGACTGGTTGCTGCCAATGAAAACGTCGTGTGTGACTCTTCAGCTTTAAAGTAGTGGCCATAGACGTTCATTAAACCAAACCAGGCGTTGTTACTCGCCCTGTCTTCAAGAACTTTTGTGTGATCCGGGCCATCGGCACCGCTGTACGTACCA
Organism: Fidelibacterota bacterium UBA2125; assembly: GCA_002329125.1. Classification (GTDB taxonomy): domain Bacteria; phylum Fidelibacterota; class Marinisomatia; order Marinisomatales; family S15-B10; genus UBA2125. Next base: position 5,029 of record DCXX01000001.1, read on the forward strand.
CCAGCCGGAGTTACAGTCGTAACATTTACAAAATCGATGAATTCACCGCCCGTTGTTTTAGCGCCATCCTCCTGGTTCTTGCTAAGGTAGTCCATCCGGAGCGTAACGTTGGTATTAGCGGAGAGGACATAGTTGGCATTGAGACCAAACTGTATCGTCTGTGCCTCAGTACGAGGGTACTGTCCCATGGCATATTTCCAATCGGTTACAAGCACTTCACCTGCTGTTTCTCCGACTCTGTTTCCATCAAACCTGGGATCATACATTCCGTTTTCATCGAGATAGAGGAATTCGGTGCCCAGCTTCAGATTCCCGCCTAACTGATATGTGAGCTTTGCCTGGTAACTGCTATACTCCTCAGAAATTCCCGGCAGACGGCCGGGATCATTATACGACCTCATAGAGGCGACGAGCCCGAATGCACCGGAGCCGACACTCACATCAGCATCCAGGATGCTCATCGGATCACCGAAAGTCTCTACCGTGTGCTCACTGGAAGTTGCGGGTCTATAGGTTTCGCCATCAGCCACTTCCAGAGATTCACTGTAGAAATCGGCGTCTTTGAAGTCACCATCCACACCACCTTCACTCCTGATATAGTCCTGAGTTCCTGAGGTCCGGAAGGTGACATTGGCATGTACACCATCCGGCGCTTCCTTCAACACTGTGTTAAAAATACCTGACATGGCCTGACCGTATTCGGCGTTAAACGCCCCTGTGATCACCTGAAGCTCTTCGATCATGGCAGGGTTGATAGGAACCGCATTGCCACCCATAATAGGATTGACTAAAGAGGCTCCGTCCACGAGATACATCTCTTCGCCAGAACGGCCGCCCCGGAGATGGAGCATTCCATCGTGCTCTATGACGCCCGGGAGCGTCTTTACAACATCTTCCACCGTAGCAACGGGTAGATCTGTAGTAAGTGAACCGGAGACGATCTGTTTGGTAGAGGTGAGCGTGTTCTCGATAACGGGACGTTCAGAAACAACCGTCACTGACTCGCCGGCAATGGCCTGGCTTTCAAGTGAAGCATTCAGGGGCGTTGTTACGTCAATACTGACACTCACGTCAGTAAGAATATATTCGGCGTAGCCAATCATGGAAAACTTTACACTGTACACCCCCGGCGGCAGGTTAATGATGAAATATTCACCATTTTCATCAGTGGCAGCACCCAAGGAGGTTCCCTCCACTATGACGTTCGTTCCGATAAGGGGATTATCAGTCCCCGCTTCTGTTACGCGACCAGCTATTTTACCGGTCTCTCCGGCAAAAGCGAGGGAAAAAATGCAAAGAACAGCAAGAACAGGCTTCAGGGCTCTCATGCTATTCCTCCTTATTGTTGTTCATTGTTTGAATTAAAAGTACGGAAATCAAAAAATAATTACTGAATGTAACCTGTCTTTTGAATCCCATACATACCAATTTCTACGAATTTTAGATATAATATGAGTAAAACCAAGAAAAAGTTTGATCTGGGTCACATTTCGGAATTAACTAATTAATTGTGATTCCCCGATGAGAAAGTTCCTCCATAAATTTACCATACGGCACATCATAAAGAGGTGAAAGGACTCCCCTTGAAGAAATTTCCCCCCGAGCAATCATTTGCGCCATAATACTGGCGGTGTATCCCACTGTCCTGTTCATGGCAGTGAAACCTGTCTCCAGATTACGATAATCAATAACGTGCTGTATCACCCGCTCTTCCTCTCCTCCCTTCACGCCCGCTGCTTCAACACGGATAACAATCACGTCTCTCTCTCGGGGCCCAAGTTGCAACTTCGGCTCTAGAACCTCCTTCAAAAAGTCTCTCGGTGACGGCAGACCCTCTCTAACGGGCTCTGTGGAGAGAAATCCAAGCCTGGAAAAGGGGCGCATGACCGCGGCGTGCCCAGGCCACCGGAGGGTGTACCGACCGGCAGTGTGGCACGAATCACCAATACCCATCTGTTCCAAGAAACGGAAGGCATCACGGTTCGGCGTAGCTTCCATTTCACCCAAGCCAAGTACATCGACGTAATGAATGTTCTCCTCATCGAAAAGCGCATCATAAGAAATATCAACGCTTTTACCCTCTTTCAGTAGCTTCGCATCATCGGAGTATGACTTCAGAACCCCCTCGTAGGTCCAAGTAATTTTGTATTGCAGCAGGTTGTCCGCGGCTGACGGTTCAGGCAAACCGCCACCGTAGCTGTTCAGTTCATATATTTCATCGAAATAACGCAGCATCTCCCCGCAGAGGATCAGGTCTATTCCAGGATCCAGCCCGCACTCAGGAAAAAGGGTCACACCAGCTGATTTTGCTTTTTCATGAAGGTCATAGACATCCTTACCGTAATTAGAATTCACCATGTGGACACCCTCAGCAATGGCAACCTCCGCTACAGGCCGGGCAAACGGTACAGGGAGCATATCAACAACTACATCAAACCCTCCCTCAATAATGCTTTTCAGGGCAGTCTCATTGGTTGCATCACACACTTTTTGTGCGAATCGATCGTCTTGAAGAAGGGGGTCTCCTTCCACGCCGGAGAGGTCCACATCTGCAGCCAATACGCTCTTAACATCTGAAGATTGTAGCAGATCATAAATGACCGCCCGACCCTGCATACCACAACCGAGAACAAGGAATTTCATTTAATACCAACCCTTTTTTTAGGCAAACCCGATGATAAGATAAAGGATAGAGACCACTGCTGCTACAGAAAGGGCATAAGGGAGTTGTGTCCGAACGTGGTCAATATGATCAGACGCGCTTCCGAGAGAGGCGAGAACGGTCGTATCCGAAAGTGGCGAGCAGTGATCGCCAAAAACGCCTCCTCCACCCACAGCGGCAAAGGTACCTAAAACCACTGAGCTGAACGTTTCGCCGCTGAACTGATACGCCAGTGGCAGTGCAATCGGGATCATAATGGCATAGGTACCCCAAGACGTCCCTGTTGCAAAACTGATAAATGCACTTAAGAAGAACGTCATGATAGGAAGAAGCCCCGGTGTCAGCCACTGCTTAGTGGCTCCAACAACATACTGGGCCGTCATCATCTCTTTGCTCAAAAGGTTGATACAGTACGCAAGAGCCAGTATCATGACCGCCGGCATAACGCCTTTCACGCCTGCCAACACAGATTTCATCAGTCCACTTAACGGGTCCACCCTCTGTAACCACAGAACGATCCCAAGGACAGCGGCCGCCAGCATGTAACTCTCCAGTACTTTTGCGGTGCCGAGAGTGATAAAAGTCCCTATGTTAATAGTAACAATGATGATGACAGGAAGAAAAAAGTTGAGAAAAGGGTTTGTCTTGGAGGCGTCGGCCGGCACCAGGTCCGTCAACTCTTTTCCCATCATGGGAACTGCACCGTCCCGAAGTACCTTTCCCTCCCTGTATGCTCTTTCCTCCGCTTTTTTCATG
>DCXX01000087.1 GCA_002329125.1 Fidelibacterota bacterium UBA2125
CCTGCAATACTGGAAAAGCCCAAAATCCGCCACAAGTTTAACTCTGACTCAATAGTGATAAAACGGTCTTTTTCCGGCCACCCGAAAAATAACTAAAACCGGCGGGAGAAACCGACACCTAGCCTCATTCCACCCACACCACTGTTCGCTACGGCAAAACCTATTGAGACCCTCTGCAGACTGTATCCAAAGCCGAGAGAAAAACCGGAGGCGATATCCCGCCATAGTTCTCCTGTCTGAAGATCGGAACGGAAGGAACTTGAGCCAAACTGTAGAAAAAGTCCTTTCGGTAACGCAAACTCACCTCCCAGTCTGAAAAGAGTGCGTTTCTCCCACCAGACTGCATCGGCAGAAAGAGTGAGCGGCAAATATTCCATTTTTCTTGTAACACCTACAGCCACAGATGTGGGGATCATTTCCGTATGTGACGTGTACTCCTGAACGGTGGTGCCGAGGTTACGAACAGCAACACCCAGCGATGTTTCAAGCTGCGGTATGGTCACTCTGCCGCCCAATGAAACAAGGCTCAGTACAGCGGTGACATCTCCTACACTGCTTTGAAACATTCCCGCTGATATACCCACATCAGCCAATGGAGATAGACTTTTTGCCACAGCTACGTTGAGCCAGGCATCACCGGCGGAAAACGAACCCAAGTCGTTGCCATCGCGGTCACGTTCTTTGAAATTACCATAGTTGACACCCCGAAAAGTGGCAGCTACGGACACCCCTTTCACAGCCATTCGCCACTCAGCTAACTGAGATTGAACCGTAGCAGGATAACGTACAGCCGAAAGAATCAATGTTTTCTCTTTGCCTGACAACAGGGCGGGATTCAGTGATGAAACATCCGCCCCGAGAATGTCCGCTACGCCGCTGCCGGACATTCCGAGAGAGCGAACATGATAAGCAATGTCGAGGGACTGGTAAGAAGTTTGCGCCCAAGCGGATCCAATGAGAAAAAAAATTAAGAGTGTTTTCCGCATTATTTCAGAGGAGAGATATGGGATCAACATCCATAGTAACCCTGACATTTCCTTCCTTGCTCTTTTTTTCAAATCCGGTGAAATGCTGTTTCAGGAATGTATGAAAAAGTGCACCGTTTTTATCCTTCTGTTTCGGTGATTTGAAAATAATCTGATACCTGTAGTTCCCACGGAGACGCTCCACGGGGCAGGGCGCTGGCCCCATAATCTCTAACCATTGCGGTTTTTCACTAATCTTTTTCAGGTGATTCTCAGCTGTTGAGCAGACCTTTTTCTCATCCGGTCCGGAAAATTCCACTCTTGCCATCCAACTGAAAGGAGCATACATCAGTTCCTTACGCTCATTTAGGCAGATATTGTAGTATTTTTCAATATCAAGCTGGGACGCGGATTTTATAGCAGGATCATCAGGATGGCTGGTCTGTATAACTGCTTCTCCAGGCTTGTTGCCACGGCCTGAGCGGCCCGCCACTTGGTAGATGAGCTGAAAAGTCCTCTCCCCGGCCCTGAAATCGGGCAGAAAAAGTCCTGTGTCAGCATTGACAACACCCACTAATGTGACGTTAGGAAAGTCGAGGCCTTTGGCAATCATCTGAGTTCCTAAAAGAACATCATACCGTCCTTCACCAAACTCCTTTAGAATTTTAGCGAAGGCTCCCTTCCGGCGGGTGGTATCCATATCCATCCTCACGAACTGAATGTCTGGGAATTTGCGTATCAGAACTTCTTCCACTTTTTGAGTCCCCGTTCCGCCAAGCCTTAACGTACCATCACACTTGGCACAGAGCTTGGGAACAGGTTTCTGAAAATTACAGTAGTGACACTTCAGTAACGAATCTGATTTATGAAATGTCAGTACGATCTGACAGTGCTTGCACATCTCCACTTCACCACAGTCTACACAAGTGACCACCGATGCAAAACCCCGCCTGTTCTGAAGCAAAATTATCTGTTCCCCACGTTCCATCCGCTCAGCAATTTTTTCAGTCAGTTCTCTTGAGAGAACAATGGAATAATCCTCCAAAACGGAACGCTCTTCATTCATGTCCACCAGATGGACTCTGGGATAGAGCGCATCACCATACCGGGATGTCAGCCTCATATAGTTCAGCTTGTTCGTGGCCTGATTGTAGTACGATTCCATACTCGGTGTGGCACCGGCAAGCAGTGTGATGGCATCGCTCAGTTTCCCCCTCATAAGGGCTACATCTCGGGCATGATACCGCGGAGCGGGGCTCTCCTGCTTATAGCTCCCCTCCTGCTCTTCGTCAACCACAATGAGGCCCACCTTTTTCATGGGGGTGAAGATAGCGCTCCTGGCACCCACCACAACCGAGTACTTCCCGGCGCAGATCTGGCGCCACGTCCAGCTTCTCTCAGCAGATGTCATACGGCTGTGCCAGATGGCCACCTCCTCACCGAACACTGACCAAAACCGTCCGGCAATCTGGGACGTAAGGGAAATTTCAGGCAAAAGAATGATGGAGGTCCTGCCGAGCTGTTGCGCAGCTCGTGCCAGATGAATGTACACCTCCGTCTTTCCACTGCCTGTAACTCCATGAAGTAATGAAGCACTGTACAGACCTTGCTTCATAGACTTCATTATTTCGTCAACAACTGCCTGTTGCTCAGCTGTCAGATCAATCTTTTTGTGAACAGAAGTCACTTTAAGTCCGCCCAGCTCTGGTTCCCTGGTAATGGCCCGAATTGCTACAAGGCCCTTTTTTTCCAGAGCTCGGCAGACGGCGGAAGCCCGGTCAGATACATCAGCAAGATCTTTTACAAAAAGTGTCCCGCCCCGGTTAGATATAGCCCGAACAATTTTGTATTGTTTGGGCGCTTTTTCCTTTAGCTCCTGCAACTGACCGAAAGAAATTTTTTCGGCGCTCACTTCCAGAATCTGGGCCGGCTCATATTGTTGCGACAGACCGGATGGCACCGCCGACCGCATCACTTGCCCCAGAGGTGTAAGGTAGTAATCGCTGACCCACGAAATAAGCTGCCAGAGCATATCGTCCAAAAGTGGTACGTCATCCACAACTTCACTAATGAGTTGAATCTTACCTTTAAACTTAGCCTTGTCTCCCAGGCCCACAACAACACCCTGAACCGCCTTGCGCCGGCCCAGCGGTGCCTTAACACGAATCCCTGTCTGAATCACTCCATCCAGCGGCTGCGGTATCCGGTAAGTAAAGACCCGCCAGCTTGAGATGGGGAAAGAGACGTCAGCGTACATGCAACGAAGATAGACGGGAGGTTAGGAATCTGCAACAAAAAACCCCCGTCGCAGCAGGGGTTTTACAATTAAAGGATGAGGCCTTTCGCCTCATTCTTTAATTACATATACCTTTATTTCAGTCTCCACATCAGTGTGAAGCTTAATAGAAATATTATGCACACCCAGCGATTTGATAGGCTCATCCAGCTGGATAGCTTTCCGATCCACATCAAAACCTTGCTCTTGGAGAAGTTCACTGATTGTAATGGCTGTCACTGAGCCAAAGAGCCGATCATCTTCGCCGACCTTTACCGGTGCGGACAGTTTCAGCTTGGAAAGTTGTTCAGCAACCTCGCCATGGTGTACCGTGGTTTTTATATCTCGGGCCGAAATCTGATTCTTGAGCTCCTCCACTTCTTTCACATTACCGGGTGTCGCTTCTACAACTAAGCCACGGGGCATGAGGTAGTTTCTGGCGTAGCCATCTTTTACTCGAACCATATCACCCACGTCGCCGAGCTTGTCAATCTTTTGTTTGAGGATAACTTCCATTGTCTCAGCCCCTTTCCTAACTAACTGCTAAATTCATCGCCAGAGTAAGAAAGTAACGCAATGTTTCGCGCCCGCTTGATTGCACCGGTCAGCTGCCGCTGGTGCCTGGAGCAAGTGCCCGTCACCCGTCCGGGGATAATTTTACCTTGTTCATTCACAAACTTTCTGATCAGTTTAACATTCTTGTAATCGATAGTGAGAGTACGGTCCTCACAGAATTTGCATACTCGCCCACGTCCCATAAAAGCCATAGCTTAGCCCTCCGCTTCCATCTTTTTCTCAACTTCAACAACCCGTTCATCAAATGGTGCTTTACCGTTTGAGTCTTCCCTGATAACAGGTGCATCATCAAGACGTGTGGTAAGATATGCCAATATTGGTTCCTGGAGTTCCATCCAACTGTTCAACTCATCGAGGAAAGGTTCCTGAACAGAATATTGGAGCATCATATAGGTACCGTACCTGAATTTGTTCACTTCATAAGCAAGTCGTCGTTTACCCCAAGTATAAGAGTTGACGATCTCAGCACCGTGATTCCTAATTCGCTCATCCACATTGTTCTTGAGCTCATCTAACCGCGCATCCTCATAATCAGGGTGTGCGATATAGAGCGTTTCGTAGTATCTCATACTTTCTCCTTAATTCTATGAAATCAGTGGTGCAATGACCAATGAGACCACAGACATCAATTTGATCAGAATATTCAAAGATGGGCCGGCTGTATCCTTAAAAGGATCACCAACTGTATCTCCTACAACAGCGGCTTTATGCGCATCACTGCCCTTGCCGCCATGTGCCCCACTTTCAATATATTTTTTTGCGTTATCCCAGGAACCACCGGCGTTGGCCATAAAAATGGCCAGTAAAACACCGCTTACGGTCACTCCGGCCAGTACACCACCCAGCATTTCCGGATCCTTGAGTACCAATCCGAAAAATACAGGTGTAAAGACAGCCAACAAGCCGGGCGCAATCATCCGCTTAATGGCTGCGGTTGTGGCAATATCCACACAGCGGGCATGATCAGCCTTGGCTTTTCCTTCTAGTAAACCTTCTATTTCTCGAAACTGCCTTCTGACTTCCTCAATCATTTCAAAGGCAGCCTCACCAACAGCCCGCATGGCGAAGGACGAAAACAGGAAGGGGAGTGAACCTCCAATCAATAGTCCCGCCATAACTGTTGACTTCATAATATCAATTGAATCAAGACCTACTTTTGTCTGGTAAGCACCGAAAAGAGCCAA
>DCXX01000023.1:0-2669 GCA_002329125.1 Fidelibacterota bacterium UBA2125
GGAGAAAAACTCGCTCAGCTAACCAAAGGTGATCATGCTCTTAGAAACTTCAGATATTATCCCAGACTTGACCGTTTTGTGTTCGGCATCGGTGAACAAACTAACGCCGGTGATATTTATACTCTTGAGAACAAACGTCGTGCCTCTCCGCAAAAAGTCACTAAAGTTTATGACTATCTAAATAATGAATTTCGCCTGCCGAAACAAGAAGCTATCCAGTGGAAAGGAGCAGATGGTGCTACAGTAGAAGGTTTGCTTTATTATCCTCTTGATTACGAGAAAGGAAAAAGCTATCCGCTCTGTGTCCAAACCCACGGTGGTCCGGCAGCTTCAGACAAGTTCAGTTTCGGGAGTTGGAGCAGATATGTTCAAGTTCTTACTTCAAGAGGATGGATAGTATTCAAGCCTAACTACAGGGGTAGCACTGGTTATGGAGACGACTATCTCAGAGACATGGTTGGTCACTACTACCGGCAGTCTCATCTGGATGTGATGACAGGGGTGGATCACCTGATCAATAAAGGTCTCGCTGACGGCGATCGAATGGTCAAGATGGGATGGAGCGGTGGTGGCCACATGACAAATAAGATCATCACACACACAGACCGCTTCAAAGCCGCTTCATCAGGTGCTGGTGCTGTGAACTGGATCTCCATGTACGCCCAGAGCGATGTTCGCATATACCGGACACCGTGGTTTGGTGGCACCCCCTGGCAAAAGGATGCGCCTATAGATGCCTACTGGGACCACTCTCCGTTAAAAGATATCTCGAAAGTGACAACGCCCACACTTGTTCTTGTAGGTGAAAATGACGTTCGTGTCCCAATGCCACAATCTGTGGAACTTTACAGGGCTCTCAAATCCAACGGAGTTCCTACTCATCTTTATGTTGCACCTCGGGAACCTCACGGCTGGCGAGAGTTGAGGCACGAACTGTATAAAGTGAATATAGAACTGGAGTGGTTTGAGAAATATGCATTGGATCGGGAGTATTCTTGGGAAGAAGCTCCGGTTGATGCTGATGATGAGCAATAGTTCAAATTCTATAAAATGAATAAAAAAGGCTGGTTATCCAGCCTTTTTTATTTTCAGTAGGACTTTCACATTTTTCTTTTTCGGCCACCGCCGTAAACTTGGTCATTCCTTAAGGAGAAATGTTGAACGGTTCTTTATTACCAAAATGATGGTAGCGGGATTTTTCTTTTTTCACAGACCGGATGCGGGCCGGTTTTACCGCAATGAGCGGAATAAATTCTAACACCACCTCATCTCCTTCACTCTTTTCACCTATAAATCCGTCCACCCTGTCATTAAATGACTGAGAAAAGTCATTCTACCTCTTTAACTGTCGTCGTTGGTTCCCAGTGGGGCGATGAAGGGAAAGGGAAAATCACCGATTATTTCGCCGGAGATTGTGACTATGTGGTCCGGTTCCAGGGGGGGAACAATGCAGGACATACAGTCATCGTTGAAAGTGAAGTTTATAAGCTACACCACATCCCTTCGGGCGTCCTTTACCCTCACCCAGTATCAGTCATCGGCAATGGTGTGGTTATCAATCCTAAAGGCCTCATAGAAGAGATTGAATCATTAAAAGAACGGGGTGTGGAACCAAACCTGAAGGTGAGTGACAGGGCCCATGTTATTATGCCGTATCACATTGTTATGGACGAATGCCTTACCGGCCATCAAGGTGATCTGGCAGCAGGCAGTACAAAACGTGGGATCGCTCCTGTTTATGCGGATAAGGCCTATCGTCATGGAATCCGCATGGGGGATCTTTTGGAGCCGGCCATTTTTGAAGAAAAACTCCAAAGAGCCTATCAGTTTAACAAAAAAGTAGTGACGCAAGCTTTCGAAGCAACATTTGATCTCGCTCTAGAAGATATTTACACCGATTATCTGAGCTATGGGGAAACGTTAAAAAATTATATATGTGACACACAGGTGGACCTCTATACGGCTTACTGCGAAGGAAAATCATTCCTGCTGGAGGGAGCACAGGGGGTTTCTCTTGATCTCGATCACGGTCTCTATCCTCACACCACAAGCTCCAACACGGTTGCCGGACAGATCAATGTGGGGACGGGCATCGGCTTTAATGGGCAGCGCCGCATTATCGGTGTGGCGAAGGCTTATGTAAGTCGCGTTGGTATTTCCCCGTTTCCCACAGAGCTGGATGGCGACGAAGCTGAACTGCTTCGGGAGAAAGGACAGGAGTATGGCACCACTACCGGCCGACCCCGCAGGGTGGGATGCCTTGATCTAGTTCAACTTAGGCAAGCGGTTCGTGTGAACGGTCTCACAGAAATTGCCCTGACAAAAATTGATATTTTGTGCGCCATGACTGAACTGAAAATTTGTACAGCTTACAACATTTCGGGAGAGTCGGTGTCAGAAATGCCTGGGAGCCTTGGCAAAATGCGCCAGGCTGTTCCGGAATATTCCACTTTAAAAGGGTGGCCAGAAATAAGCAAAAAACAGATTGAAATGTACTGTAATAATGGATACGAGGACCTCCCCGATTCTATTAAAGACTACGTCAGCTTTATCGAGCAAGCTGTGGACTGCCCTGTCACTATCATTTCCCTTGGGCCTCAGAGACACCAGACCATTGTGAGGTAACTGTTGAGTTTTGAGAATGAAACTTTCGACTTTAATGCTCTCTC
>DCXX01000023.1:3058-6851 GCA_002329125.1 Fidelibacterota bacterium UBA2125
AAAATTCAAAATGAAATGTTGGGCCGGGCGCCATCCATATCAGAACTGATCCTATTTTCTATCCAAGGCTCCGAACATTCCAGCTATAAAAGCAGCCGGCCACACTTAAAGCAGTTTACCACCACCGGGCCCGATGTGGTTTTAGGCGCCAAGGAAGATGCCGGCGTGGTAGCGGTGGCGACAGATAGTGAAGGACATCGCTGGTGTGTGGTCATGAGCCACGAATCCCACAATCACCCTTCTCAGATCGTACCCTATGAAGGGGCTGCCACCGGTGTTGGCGGAAACGTCCGGGATGTTATGTGTATGGGTGCCGAAGTAATTGCATGCACCGATTCGTTCCGTTTCGGGGAAATTACCAGCAACAAAACCAAATGGATCCATGATGGCGTGGTGGCAGGCATTGCCGGTTACGGGAACCCACTGGGCATTCCCAACATCGGCGGGGACATTTATTATCACGAGGGTTATAACGAAAACTGCCTGGTCACGCTGGTGACCCTGGGCATCGTGCGGGAAGATCACATCATTCATTCCTATGCGCCGAATAATGCAGACGGCTATGATCTTATCTTGATTGGTAAACCCACAGACAATAGCGGCTTTGGTGGCGCCAGTTTTGCTTCTTTGGAACTGGAAGAAGAAAAAAAAGAACAGAACAAGGGAGCGGTTCAGGAACCCAACGCCTTCTTGGAACGACACCTGCTCAAATCCACTTATGCACTGTTTGACATCCTAAAAGAAAAAGAAATCATTGAACATATCGGTTTCAAAGACTTAGGGGCCGGCGGCGTGGCCTGTGCCAGTGTAGAGCTGGCGGAAACAGCTGGCTACGGATCTGAAGTCTGGCTTGACAAAGTCCACATCGGATTGAACAATTTGCATCCTTCCGTTTATCTCTGTAGTGAAACTCAGGAACGTTTCATGTGGGTTTCACCGCCCGAAGTGACGCCAATGATCGTAGATCATTATAATAAAGTGTTCGACCTACCCGGCGTGAGTGAGGGGGCGAGGGCATCTGTCATAGGCAAGATCCGCAACGATGGCCAGTACATTGTACACAACGGGGAGGAGAAAATTATAAACGCCCCGGCGGCGGAAGTAACAGAAGGCTTTTTGTACGACCGCCCTTACGAAGCCCGGAAACAACGTTTTACTGAACCAGAGATCCTAGAGCCTTCCGATTATAATGAAATATTACTGAAAATTTTATCCCATGAAAATATGGCCAGCCGGGAGCCCGTATTCGAGACCTATGATAAACAGGTTCAGGGAAGAATCCACACCGAAACGGGCCTGGCTGATGCAGGCGTTATGGCGCCCTTCAATTCTGAAAATTACCCGGAAGAAATCCGGAATGTGGGAATTGCTTTGTCCACGGATCACAATCCGCGGTATGGACTCATCGACCCCTACTGGGGCGGTGTGAATGCCGTAGTGGAAGCCATGCGGAATGTGGCGGCTGTGGGTGCTACGCCTCACGCGGTTACCGACTGTCTCTGCTTTGGCAATCCGGAGAAGCCTCACCAGATGTGGGAATTTGTGGAAAGTGTCCAGGGAGTGGCGGATGCCTGTCACGCTATCACGCTAAAAAACAATCCAGATGATGCCACCCCCATCATCGCCGGGAACGTGAGTTTTTATAATGAATCCAGTAACGGCGCCATCCCTCCTAGCCCTATTGTGAGCTGTCTTGGACGGCTCAAGGATGTAACCAAAGCAGTGCCTATGCATTTTCAAACATCTGACTCGATCTTGATCATGGCGGGCGAACGAAGAGATGAATTGGGCGGATCCGTTTTTTATAGTCTACATGATGAACTTGGAGCCAATGTCCCACAACCCAATTTGGAAGAAGTAAAAAATCAGATCTTTGCTCTCACGGACTGTATCAATGAAGGTTTGGTTTTATCGTGCCACGATATTGCAGACGGTGGTGTAGCCTCAACCGTGGTGGAGATGACATTTGGGAATGGAATTGGTTGCGATATAACGATTAACAGTGACCTTCCAACCGATAAAATTTTATTTTCCGAAACAGGCGGTTTTGTATTGGAAGTATCTCCGGAAAATGCTGATGCTGTTTTGTCTAATTTTTCCAAGTATGAATCGGATGTTTTTCAAGTCGGCACCACAGGTAGTAATACGATTCAAATAAACAGGGTGGTGGATATGGTTATATCCGATGCAAAAAAAACCTGGGCCAACGGCTTGAGAGAGAAATTGTAATGGGTAATATCGATTACAAATCAGCTGGCGTAGATATCGACGCCGGCAATGAAGCGGTGGAACGCATCAAGGATGGCGTGAAATCCACATTTTCGTCCAATGTGCTCACAGGTCTGGGCAGTTTCGGTTCACTTTATGACCTGAAGCCCATTTTGGACAAGTACCAGAATCCTGTCATGGTCCAGAGCATTGACGGTGTGGGAACAAAGACCATCATCGCCAGGAACCTGGGCAAATTTGACACCATTGGCATTGACCTGTTGAGTGCCTGCGCCAATGATATTTTAGTCATGGGTGCCCGGCCGCTCACCTTTCTGGATTATATTGCAAACGATAAACTGGATCCGGCTGTTATTGAAGAAATCGTTTCCGGAATGGTGAAGGCATGCCGGGATTCGGGTGTTTCCCTGGTGGGAGGCGAAACAGCAGAAATGCCCGATACCTATCTGCCCGGCGAGCACGATCTGGTGGGTGTTATTACCGGCGTGGTTGAAAAAGACAAGATCATTACAGGTAAAACGATTCAGCCGGGAGATGTTGTATTGGGGTTGCTATCCAGCGGATTGCATACCAACGGCTATTCCTTCGCCCGAAAGCTCTTTTTTGAAATTGGCGGATATGACGTGAATGACACCATTCCTGAATTGGAAAAATCGGTGGGGCTCACCTTGCTGGAACCGCATATTAATTATACGAATCATGTGTTTGCACTGCTGGATGCTGGAATTGACGTTAAGGGAATTGCTCATATTACAGGCGGTGGATTGGTAGAAAACATTCCGCGGATTTTACCGGACGGTGTTGGCGTTGAAATTCAAAAAAATTCCTGGCCTGTTCCACCTGTGTTTAAGCTTATGAAAAAGCTGGGGAACATAGACTGTGATGAAATGCGCCGAACCTTCAATATGGGTATCGGAATTGTGTTTATTGTTGATCCCCATAATGTGGATGCAGTGGAGAATGCCTTAGAAGATCTGACAACAGTTCATGAAATCGGTTCAGTGGTGAGCGGGAAAAAGGAAGTAGGATTTAAATGAGTCTCAAAATCGCCATCATTCAATTCCCCGGTTCCAATACAGAACGGGAAACGTTCATGGCCTGCCGACGTGTGGGACTAAACCCGATTGAATTTTTATGGAATGAACTGGCGGAAAAATTGTCGGACTTTAACGGGTATGTGATTATAGGGGGGTTTGCTTACGAAGATCGCTCTCGTTCCGGCGTGATTGCTTCATTGGACCCCATCATGAAGCAAATCAAACTTGAAGCAGAAAAAGGGAAACCTGTTCTGGGTATTTGCAACGGTGCACAAATATTAGTCGAAAGTGGGCTCGTTCCCGGGCTGAATAATCACCGGCTAGGAATGGCCCTGACAGATAATAAACGAGTCAAAGGCGGTCATGTGGTAGGTGTAGGTTACTATAACACCTGGGCAAACCTGCAAATGACTGTTCCACCCGAGCGATGCGCCTTTACTCATCACATGAAAACAGGTGACTGGATCAACATCCCTCTGGCACATGGAGAAGGGCGTTTTATTCTTCCTGATGAATTGCTCTTCAAG
>DCXX01000050.1 GCA_002329125.1 Fidelibacterota bacterium UBA2125
CATTTGGCTTGTCAATTTTGTTTATGGCAACAACCATGGGAACGCCAGCAGCTTTTGCATGGTCAATAGCTTCTATGGTTTGTGGTTTTACGCCGTCATCAGCTGCCACGATAAGGATAACAACATCGGTCACCTGAGCGCCGCGGGCTCGCATAGCTGTAAACGCTTCATGACCGGGTGTATCCAAGAATGTAACACTTCTGTTGCTGTCATCGAGAAACACTTCATAAGCACCTATGTGCTGCGTAATACCACCTGCTTCACCGGCCACCACATTTTCTCTTCGAATATAATCAAGAAGAGATGTCTTCCCGTGATCTACGTGCCCCATTATTGTAACCACGGGAGCCCGTGGCTTAAGCTTCTCGCTGTCTTCTTCCTCTTCTTCATCACTTAGAGAGTCCTGAACATCCTCTTCCATTAGGACAGCATTATAACCATAATCTTCAGCGATGAGCGAAATGGTATCATATTCAAGCCGTTGATTCATGGTAGCAATGATGCCTAATTCAAGGCATTTACTTATAATATCTGTTGGACCCACATCCAAAACCTCGGCCAGTTCATGAACGTTCATGAAATCACGAACATTTATACTCTGAACTTCTTTCTCGAAATCGGCCTCATCATCCTCATCTCTGTCTCTTTTGTAACGTTTCTTTTTGGTCTTGTGATCCATGGCTGCTAGAGTCCGCTTGATAGTGGAGGTGACAGAAAGATCTTCTTTTTTTTCTTTCTCATCATCCTCAGTTGCCTTTGCAGGCCGTCGACGTGGACTCTCAATCTTAGATTGTATCTCAGACAGATCCACTTTTCGGAACTTTGGCTTTGGGGTCTCCTTAACAATATCAGGCTCAGCTACAGGATCATCCGCAATAGGTTCATCTATTTCTTCAGTCTCGGCTGTTAATTTTTCCAATTCATCATCAACAGAGACAGTTTCTTCCTTTCCGTCCTCCTGCTTAGGCTTAGTCTCTAAGAATTCAGTAATTGTGGGTTCGGTTGGTTCTTCAATGACAATATCGTCAAGCTTATCCGCTTCATCTGGCATTAATATTTCAAGCGAAGAGCCTTCATTCATCTTTTCCTCGATCATACGAGAATGGATTTGTTTTCGGGTCTTTTCTTTGCGGTAACGTTCAACCGTCTGGAGGTCCTTCTCAAATTCTTCAATGATAAGTTGATAAGCCTCCTCACCAAGAGGACTCATATGACTTGTTACCTTGATACCTCTGCTGTTGAGAAACTCCATAATATCCCTGTGTGAGATATTTAGATCTTTGGCGACTTGTACAATTCTACGTTTTGGTGCAGCTTCTACAGTCAAGTAGATACCTCCTCAAGCTCAACTTTGCCAGTTTTACCCTCAATTTCTTTTGCTGGAATTTCCTCAGCCTCATTTGCCATTTCCACAGCTTCGTCGTTCGTTTCTTCCTTAGGCAGTTCAGGGATTGAAGCAAGATATTGCCTTATCCGTTCTGAGACAGTTTCAAGCATTTTCGCACCTACACCTTTAACAGCTAGAAGATCCTCCTCGTTAGCGGCATTGTAATCCGCTACGGTATTGACATCAGCTTCACTAAGGAGTGATACCATTCGTTTTGTCAGTGTATTGATTTGATCCAAAAATACTTCCTGGTCTTTGTTAACCGGCGTACCTTCATATTCAGATTGTTTCACAGCCTCGATTTTGTAACCAGTCAACTCGGCGGCAAGATTAATATTCTGGTAGTTTCGTCCTACACCCGAATCCATTTCTTCATCATCAAAGACGGCCATACAATGCTTGGCGTCATCATCGATATATAGATTCAGTGGTTTTGCTGGAGAGAGCGCTCTTGAGATAAGCACTTCTGGTTGATCACTTTTGTTGATTACATCAATCTTTTCACCATTTAGTTCCCGCACTACCGCTTGAATTCTGCTTCCTCGCATACCTACACAAGCGCCTACAGCATCAATTCGCCGATCGTGGGAGCGAACAGTGATTTTTGCCCTTTGGCCAGGTGCTCTGACAATAGTCAGAATTTCAATAATGCCATCTTCGATTTCAGGGACCTCCATCTCAAAAAGTTTTGCTAGGAATTGATTGTCAGAACGGGAAACAACAATATCCGGGCCACTTGCTCTCATCTCTACGGATTTAATCAGCGCCCGAAGAGTTTGGCCTCTCCGGTAGCGCTCATTTGGGATAGTCTCCGTACGAGGCATGCGGAGTTCACTCTGCTCTATATGGATATGAATGCTGTCCCGGTTCACCTGCCGTACATCACCGATAACCACTTCACCCACTCTATTGAAGTAATTTTCAAAGGTGTGCTTCTTTTCAATATCTCGAATTTGTTGACTTAAATATTGTTTAGCGGCAACAATGAGCCGACGGCCGAACGAAGTGGGATCGATAACGTCCACAAATGAATCACCCAATTGCATGTCCGGTTCAATTTTCTGAGCATCCTTCATTGAAATTTCTGTGCCAAGATTCTCTACTTCCTCAACTACTTCCTTATTCTGGTAAATTTCAAGTTCGCCGCGCTCAATATTCACAATAACGTCACAGTTCTCCGCTGAACCATATTGTCGCTCAATTAATGATTTGAACAGTTCCTCGAGAATCGTACCGATCTCGGTCCTGTCAATATTTTTCTCTTTTGCAATGTCAGAGAATCCCTGAATCAGTTCCTGCTTATCCAACACTTCCTCCTAAAGAAGCTTAGCGGATGACAATAAGTCCCTTTTCAATATCATCAAGGCCAAACAGAAGAGTACCTTTTTTATTTTCAATAATCACCACCGATTCCTCAGCGCTAACTATCCTACCTTCTGCCGGATTGGGAATTCCATGGAGCTCATGATATATCCTTACCTGACGTCCCACGTTGCGCTCATACTGGAATATCTCCGTCATTGGAAAATCGATTCCCGGAGAAGTCACTTCCAGCCTTATGCCACTATGGTAGAGCTCATCAATACGAGGATTCTGTTTAATGACGCGAGTCAGCTGTGTGATTTCATCAAGAGTTATACCCTCTTTAGTATCGACAACTAGTTTCGCATGATCGCCTGAGGCAGTACAGTTAACTAGAATCATCTTTGACTCTGTAACAATTTCCTCGAGAATTTCACTCAAATCCATCTGTCATCCCGACTTTTCAAATAGCCTAATACAAAAATGTGGGTTTCAGACCCACATACAGCCGACTAATTTAGAGGATAATCAGGACGGTGCCAAACCAATTACTCTGAGTAAATCAGAGAAGCGAAAGGGTTCTTATAGATTAGACTTTAAGACGAGGTATTTGGATTTTATTCGGATAAGTTCCCCTTGGAGCTGATCGAGACTGTCGTCTTTCGGCTCCAGTTTCATTATAAGGGCATCGGCCTTGTCCAAATTACCATTTTTTAGGAAGCAGTTAACGGCTCTCAACAAATTCCGCCGGGATAGGATCTCTGTGCCGGAAAAATTTGCCGCCTGCACATAGTTGTTTGCCGCCCCGGAATAATCCCCTTCCTTTTCATTAAGATCCGCCAGCATCTGGTAAGCACCAGCCCTGTGAGATGGTGATAAACCGTTTCTTGCATAACTGTCCGCATATTTCCAGACTTCAGCATCGTTACCTGCATCCATTTGAATAAGAGCAAGATAATAAAGAGCCGTTTCACCGCTTTTTGTTGAACTGTACTGGTTAATAAGCATATCCAGGTCGGTAATAGCCTTATTGTGGTTTCCCGCCTGGTAGTGGCTCATGGCTGATGCGAGAATATCATCTGCTTCGGTTGACGCACTAGATCGATTAGAACGGAAAAGAATTAAGACCATCACAACCAAGAGTATGCCTACCCCAATTCGGGTAATCAATCGCTTGTTTTCATTAAAATACTGCTGTCCCTTGAAGATTGTTTCAAGGAGAGGGTCCTGTTTGATCTCTTTTATTGTAATCTTTCTTTTTGGTTTAAGCATGGTCGGCTCCCATGAAAATAATCGGATAATTTAAATGCATTAATTCATAGTATCAGCTATCTAGCAAAAAAATGGTACCCCCGACAGGATTTGAACCTGTGGCCCTTCGCTTAGGAGGCGAATGCTCTATCCAACTGAGCTACGGGGGCAAAATCTATGAGAAATTACACAGGCTGTATTAATCAAATAAACAGAGATCGAAAAAAGATATTTCCCGAGTGTGCATCAATACTCCTCACTTCCCAATTTTCGAGCCATGAGTCTGTTCACCGCTTTTTTAGGATCCAATCCCTCATAGAGTGATTCATAAATTGCATCACAAATAGGCATCTCCACAGAATGCTTTTCCGAAAGCGCTTTCACCGAGCTGGCGGTCTTCACCCCTTCCGCCACCATTGTCATTTCATCAAGAATCTCCTCCAAAGAGCGTCCACGGCCGATCTGTTCGCCAACATAACGGTTCCGGCTGTGCCGGCTCAGGCAGGTAGCTATAAGGTCACCGATTCCACTGAGGCCGGCAAAAGTTTCCGCTTTACCCCCTATGGACATACCAAGTCGAGTAATTTCAACAATACCTCGGGTAATAAGCGCAGCCTTTGTGTTGTCCCCAAAGCCGATACCATCACACACTCCCGCTGCCAGAGCAATAACGTTCTTAACAGAGCCACCTAATTCCACTCCTATGATATCACTGTTGATGTAAACTCGGAGTGTGTTCGATGAAAAAACTTGTTGAACCATGCTAGCTATTTCAGAATCACTGGAAGCAGCTACAAGGGTGGTGGGTAATCCTTTAGCGACCTCTTCAGCATGACTGGGCCCGGACAACGTAACCACATTTTTGCCATCTATACCACCACACTCCATTACTACCTCGCTCATCCGTTTCAGCGAATCATTCTCGATCCCTTTGGCAAGATTTACATACACGCTATCTTGGAGTAAATCAGGGAGACTATTCATTACATCCCTCACTCCATGGGATGGAATACCTAGGACCACCAGCTCAGGTTGTTTCAAATCATTCATTGATTCCACAAAGCGAATGGATTGTGAGAATTGAAGGTCATCAAGGAACGGGTGGGTTCGCTTTTCAGACATCTGGTTCAACTCCTCCTCATTCCTGTGCCAAACTGTAACGCTGTGTCCCTGCTGCGCTAAGTGTTCAGCAATAGTGCCTCCCCAGGAACCAGCGCCTAGAACAGTTATTATTTTTGGATGATCTTTCCTAATCACCAACTGCCATCTTTACTTCTTCACTTGCCCTGACACCAGACTCAATTGCTCCATTCATTGATGCACGGTGGATGGAAGTGTGTTCCCCTGCAAAATGAACCAATCCCTCCTGCTTCATGGATATTTGAAGAAAATCCTTCGCTTGTCCAATACCTGGGAAAGAATAGCTTCCTTTGAGCCACGGATCTTCATTCCAGTACTTAGCAACACCGCCCTCCCAGTACTCAGATGCTACGCCCCAGACACGTTTGACAGAATCTTGCGCCACTTTCATCCTACCTTCCAGGGGTAGGTTTCCCAGTTGTTGGGCATCTTCACCAGATGTGAAAGAAAGCACGATTCCGCGAGGCCCCGGTTGATCGATGGAGTGGTGATAGATCCGACGAAGCGGGGTATCAGTAAAAATCCGCTGTCCTATACTACCTGGTTCATCCCAAAAGCGCTTCGAAAATTGCATAGCAATTTTCATTACGTGACCATAAGATAGTTCGCGGATACACTTCATCTTTTCTACAGAAAACTCCGGCTCGATGACTGTTTCCTTCAACACTTTGAATGGCATGGAAATGACGATGCGGGATGCTTTTATCGATTGAAGTTTCCCCTGTTCCTCGAACCAAATTTCCACATTCTTTTTACCTTGAGTAATACGCCGCACCGGGCGACGGTACATGATCTTAGAAGAAATTACTTTAGCAATGCTTTTTGGAAGCTGATCATTGCCACCTAGAATTCTTCCTTCATCTGTCTCCTCATTGAAAGCACCCGCCATGTAGTGACTCATTACGAGAGCCAGTGCCGATATGGTCTCAGGCCGACCGGTACTTTCCGTTGCATTGGTATATGTATAAAGCTTGATGATATCCTCTGGCGCTCCTTCATTCCGCAATAAATCAGCAACTGATATTTTATCAAGAGCAAGGACTTCAGCGGGTAAATGGCCTAGAGCTGCCAGCGGTTTCTCAGGTTTAATTCCACCAAATTCGTGACAGCTCGAACAACTTGTATTAAACTGTTCCGCTGATTTCTGAATTTTCTCAACCCACCGACGTACCCAAGGACCTTCCTGCCCGAACAGTTTCCCTTTTTTCACGCCTTCAAAGGGCAATTTGGATTGTTGTTTCTGAAAATCGGCCATTCTGTATTGGCGATTCCGAACAAGTATTCCATCATACAGTTTTGCTGTCAATATTTCTAAGCCAAATTTCTTGCAATACTTCCTAACGTATGTGTCACTTGAATTTACATACTCAGCTCCCATTTCGGCGTAGAGACCATCAGCAAAAGAATCGCGATAGGTTCTTACCCGACCTCCGGGACGCGACCGGGCTTCCAAAAGGATGACGTCGAATCCAGCTTGCTTTATTTCGTAAGCGCAGCTGAGACCAGCCAATCCTGCACCAATTACAATTACGCGCCTGTCTGATCCCGGTACTGACGATAAAACTCGCGCCGTCACCAAAGGAGTTATTGTCGCCACAGCTATACCGGCTCCGCTTTTTTTGATGAATTTCCTTCTTGAAATGTTTGTCATTTACTACTCCTTCTATTTCAGCATAGTATTCGAATACGACAACTACATTGTTGCTAGAATGGTATTACGAAATTTTATTATCGCTTAGGCGAAATATATTGACAATTCTGAGATGAATTCTATACTTTTCCCGCCGTTGATATGGACTTTAATGCCGGGATGGCGGAACTGGTAGACGCGCCTGACTCAAAATCAGGTGGTGGCAACATCGTGTGGGTTCAAGTCCCTCTCCCGGCACACTTGAATGAATAACTATCCTCTTCTTCCAAGCACATCAATTTAATTCATTAGATTATATCTTGTATCAATTAAAGGGTTGCTACATGCTTAAAGGGTTGGTTTATTGGTTATTCACAAATTTTCAACATGCCGGGGTGTTAGGTTATCGGATCGACCTTACTAAAGTACTTTATTAGATTATCATTGTTCATTACTGGTACTTCAACTATTGGTTTAACTGAAAGTAATTATACATTTCTTCGAGGAAGAATTTCACTATATGATGCTTTACTGGAGATGATTATGCTATCCACCGAAAAAGCTTGACTCTAATTAGAATCAAAGCGTAGTTTTTCTCGAGGCCCTGAAAAGCCTCTCCCGCGAGGTAGGGGTAGATCTTCCAAATGCTCCGAGGTCATGAAGAAGACTACCCCTATTTTTATTTACGAAGCGCCATATTAAATGATAGAATAAAAAAAGGGGATGCATTTCATCCCCTTTTTAATTGGATGTTTCTTTATACTAGATTAACGTTTTTTCTCTGCTTCTTTAGGTGGTACACGCTCATTCAGATCAGCTACATCTGTTTCAACTGTAGACAAACGTTGATCCAGATCTCCAGTGAACCTTCTCTGCT
Source organism: Fidelibacterota bacterium UBA2125 (assembly GCA_002329125.1). GTDB lineage: Bacteria > Fidelibacterota > Marinisomatia > Marinisomatales > S15-B10 > UBA2125. The sequence goes on from DCXX01000050.1 coordinate 7,588, forward strand.
GACGTTTGAAGGAGCTCAAGTCTGATTCGATATCATCTCTGCCCTTGGCAGCGTTAGCAAAAGATTGTTCTGTGTCGCGCTGAAAATTCTCCAGGTCCAAAGCAACTGTTTCGATGTTGCGACCAAGTGAATCAGTAACATGATCGATAAGCTTTGTGTTGTCTACAATATCTTTCTGCGCTTTTCGAAGGTGTTTCCCTCTGCCGATGAACTGAAGATTTAAAGTTTTTAGGTCTTCTCTAAACTCTTTGTTGACCTTGTCCACATGTTTGTTTTGTAGCTGTTCCATCTCATCCATTCTTACAAACATTTTGTCGGTGGTTGATTTGAAGTATACCGCGGCTCCAATCCAGGCAACTATAATTAATATCAGCAATTTATCCCTGGTGTTCATCGTCTCTCCCTTTTATTTCTTTTCCATCTCTTCGAGTTTAAGCTCCCATGCACTCATTTCTTTTTTGTCAGATATTGGTTGCGGTGTATCATCAGTGTTTTCCTCAAAAACACCGGACTTTATTTTTTCTAACAGTCCATCTCGACGATCACTGTTATCTTTCAATTGGCCCATGAGTGTCTGTACTTCTTCATTGAATTTGCTGACAGTTCTCTCCAACTGTAATATTAGCTCATCCATCAAAACAGTTCCATAAGAATCGTTGATACCATCCATCAGGTCATCAAGTTTCTCAGAAAGATAATTCTTCCTGGCATCAGCATTTTGTAGATCTACAACCATATGTTCTTTTTCAATACATGTTCAGTTCTTATTTACAGTGGTCGAGCAAACCACATTAACCCTAATTTAATCTCTCTCTCATTTCAATAAAACCAAAATAGTCGAGAGGTACTGCACAATTTCGGAGCCGAAGATTAGCAAAACCACTGGGTAACGTCAACTAGTTTTTCAATATAGCGGGCATTTGCTGTTTTGGCCAATTCACAAAAAATGTGTCAGCCAAAACGTCTATATCTGGAACAGGATATACAGGAAAAATGCCTGTCATAATCGGACGTTCATACTGGATTTTGAGATTGTGATAATTTCCTTTGAAAGAAAAACCCTGGCGGAGTCTAAGATACTGCTCTCCATCATTAAAATAGACAGAACGAAGTGTGGAAACCAAACGATCGCGGAGATCATTTTCCGGAGTAATGAAGGACGACCTTATCAAAACTCTGACATCGGCAACGCGACCATTTGGACCAAGTATCCACAGCATGGCCCCTTTACCACTAACATCCCGGTGGGGCATTAAAACATCCCGGAAAACAGAATCAAACTCAGCGTGGTGCCTATGTAATATCTTTGATATAGCCACGATGGACCAATTCGGCGTCTCTGGCCAAAATTCAATATGGTGTTCTCCTTCACGCATGGCGACAAACCTCTGTTCCTCTTGATTTTCATTATAGGCCTTCAATCTATTGTTCCGTTCATTTGATATATAAGCTTCTTCCAATTCTCTCGCCTTGGTCAATGCCATTTGTCTCAGATCTTCCGCTTCCCGGATTGCAACATCCTCCCGTTGGCTATCCTTTACCCTGTCCCACCTGGCAAATCCTTGAAGTTCTATCGCTTCTGTAATTGGATCGAATATAGCCCTTTGGAAACGGTCTCCCAGATTATTAGAAGCGTCCTGCATTACCTGTTCACTTCCTGACGCAAAACCTACCCGCGAGGCTCGACGGAAAGTTCTGACTTCAGAATATACAATTACAGTCAATCTGTCCTGTGCCGTGACAAAGGTAACATAGTAGATCGGTCTGAACAGTCGGTTGATGATCCGTAATTCGGTAGTGAAGTAGTTATCCACTTCATCATATGAAGAAATCTTATAACCAAGCTTTTCGAAAACAATCTGTGCCTCTTTGAGTGCCTCCTCCCTGGTGCTTGTATACTCAAATGTACGCACCATGGGTGGGTTGTCTCCACACGAGGAGAACCGGAAGGTGTTAAGAAAAATTAAAGAAAGACAGGCAAATCTGGCCGAGGTTCTTCCGCCCGACGCACTAATAGATGTCACTCAGAGGCTTTTCACTTGCCGCTCCGGTGGTGTCATCAACGGCAGTATTGAAAAAATTGTTATTATAGTAATAAAGTCTAACGGACCGCGATGTCTCTCCGAAAACAGGCGGATCATCTACTGATTGTGGTACCACAGCTTCAAGCAGAAGTTCAATGCTGGCCGGTTCAACTAACCAAGAAGAGCGAAAATAAGCGCGACTCAGTTTGGGAAAACTAGAGAAAAGGTACTCTCTGTCAGTACCCATCTCGTTTTGACTAGTTCTCATGGGAGAACCATATTTGCTTGAGAGCGCTTTTTCAATGCGGTGAAAATGTGCTATATACCCGTCAATTCCATCACTTACTTCAAGATCGGTATACTCAATAACCACTTTCCAGAATCCGAGATCAGAAAAGTGATAGGAAAAAGAGACCGTGTCCTCGCCCAGCGTTCCGTGGACTGTTTTACTGGTATTTTCACTGTCCACCGCTCCCCCCGCGGTATCGCTCTCAGCAGGCCCCTGAAGCTGATCCATAGATGCTCCCCATGCCAAGCCTTTGTAGCCTGTGTCAAGTCCTTCCCCGGTAGCCGGTACAACTTCATCGGAAATTTCGGAAGTATCCTCCTCCGTCTCCTCCATCATGAAATCATCTTCTTCCGTAAATGTGGTATCAGCTTCTTCCTGAGCAACGAGTGCAGTAGCAAGCGTCAAAAAGAAAATAATCATATGTCTCATCTCAAATCCTCCCGGAGAATCCTAGGTCTCCGTCTGTTCTGGCTCCTTTTCATGCCCAAGCAATAAAGAAAAATAATGCAATAAATAATACGCGATGAAAGTTAAAAAACCTGCTTGAAGAAGCATGCCGGCACCGCTACACATCCCAATAACTGTGACTACCCAGAGTGGTGCTATGGCCTGAAGAGTATTGAATAAGTCTCCTTCTTTCTGAAACTGACTGTAAGAAATGAAACCAATGACAACAAACACAGCACCAGCCAGCATTCCTGAATTTAGCACCTGTGAAACGGCTGTAATGGCTGCCGTTACTACAGAGAGAAGTGCATAGAAACCAACGCGGTCTTTTGGCACAATTGCACCTTTTCCCAGCGAAAGCAAAACGACAAAAGCCGCAGCCAGGACCATCTTAATAGCAAAAGCAATAGCACTCAGCATTTTATTAAAACATCTTTATGAGGATTCTTGTAAAAACCTCGGATTAACATAAGTCTAAGCAGAGATTGAGAGAATCTCTAAGAAAAATTGTTTATTCCTCTCTATGAAATAATCTTGCCAATCCTGTTGAATCGGGGCCCTTCACCATTAAAACCCCAAGACATATAGACAACAACAGCCTCACCAAGAATAAACTCTTCAGGCACAAATCCCCAGTAACGTGAATCTGCGCTGTCGTCCCGGTTGTCACCCATCATCCAGTAGTAGTTTTGCTCTACAACATAGCTAGGAATCGAATTCATGGGATCCCCGTCGATCCAAAGGTAACTGAGCACCTCATCAGTGAAACGGAAACTCCAAATATTCAACAACTCTCCATCGGGATTGTTCTGATTATAATATTTACTGTATAGCCGCCCCACTTTATTCGGCCGGTAAGGCTCAGAAGAAAAAATACCGTGGAGCCACCCTCCAAGTCCGGACGAGTATCGCCGGGCGATATCATTGGCATCTTTCATGGTAAAGCTGAATTCACCTGATATACCATTCCCTTTAAGTGTCACCTCGTGACCGTCCATAAGTATAAGAGGAAGCAGATAATCCCAGTTAGTATCACTGTTAATGGCAATCTCATCCCCCACGGCGGGCAATTTGATAGGACCAAAATTATCGCGGTTCCAATCTTCTCGCAGAAAAATCCCCGGCTGTTTAAGCCCGTTTTTGAGGGTGGTCCGGTCAATTAGCTTTCCATGCTCAGGAAGTTCAAATTCCTGGTTGTCTACCCAAACTTTCTTTCCCCGGACAGTAATAGTCTGGCCCGGTTCAGCAAGGCACCTTTTTACATACTTCTGAAAATGGTCACGGGGGTATTTGAAAATTACTACGTCTCCCTGGTGAGGTTTTTTGAATTTAGGGAAACGCGTCCACGGTACATTGAAACCGAGTTCTGTGTAGGGGATTCCGATCCAATCAGGTGTCCGCATACCGTAAACAAACTTGTTACCAATGAGAAAATCACCCGTCATGATGGTGTTTTCCATGGATCCAGTAGGAACGATGTATGCCTCAATAACGGTTGCCCTCAGGGAAAGTGCAATAATGAGAATAATCAGAAGAGATTTTATCTCCTGTAGTATCCGTGCAATTCGAGTATCGTTCATTTGCGGCGAATTTAGCTTCTTACGGGCGAAGGGGCAAAGGCAGGTAAGTCACTTCACTGAAAACTGACATCGTATTATTCAGTTGAGACAATTTATATAATGGTTGACTTTTGGCCGTTCTTTGCCAAAACGAACAGTCATAAGATCGAACCTGCTGTCTGAAACTGAATCATTGTTTGACAGGTAAATATTCATGGCGTTATAAAGTTTCGCAAGTTTTGAATCATTCATCTGATCTTCCGGTCCCCCTAATGTTTCCTGTGCCGCCGATTTAACCTCAATAAATACCACTGTATCATTTTCGCTGGCCACCACATCGATTTCACCGTAGGGAGCAGCGCTGTAATTCATTTCCAACACGGTGTATCCTTTCCGTATTAGTTCCCGCGCCGCCAGACGCTCACCCCATTTCCCAAGTAATCGGTTTTCCTTAAGATGGGACAAAGATGGCATATGATTGCCTACAGGTCGAAATCCTTTTCGATGGATGGGACAAGCAAGATGGTTGCGCAAGTTAAACAGGTGCTCGGCAGTTCCATAACCTTTGTGTTTGGCAAATCCGTATTCGGGAAAGATAAGATCATAATTCCTCATTATCCTGTCACGGGATACTTTCGCAATGATGGATGCGGCGCTAATGGCGTGTATTTTATCATCCCCATCGATGATACCCCTGTTTTTTACCACCTGATCAGGTAGGCCACGTCCGTCAATTAAAGCTTCCTCCGGTTGGGGTAACAGTCTCCCTAGCGCCAGCCGCATGGCTCTGTGGGTTGCCTGGAGAATATTCAGTTCTTCAATATCGTCTTCGTGGACGATCCCCACACCAACGGATGTGGCAACATCCAGAATCTGATCATAAAGAATCTCCCGCTTTTTTTCTGATATTTTCTTAGAGTCCCTTACCCCTTCTATTGTACACCCTTCTGGTAGTATGACCGCTGCGGCCACTACGGGGCCGGCAATTGGTCCCCGCCCCGCCTCATCCACGCCCGCGATGAGATTCACTGAAGGGATGCAGGAAGCAGTATTACTCGCAACAACAATCGTCAACAATGGTAATTGTATTTGAGCTAATTTCACCGCTAGTCAGCTTGTATCGCATACAGGCATCTACCTCTATACCGCTTACTCCAGCGAAAGCTGCAAAGTCGTCTTGCGTCACTTTTTTGAATAAATATCCTTCAGTGAGCTTACCACAATCGGGACAGTCAGCATCGTCCTCGCAAGAGAGGAAAACAATAAAAGGTAAAATCAATAGCAATAAACGATATCTTTTCATGATGACCTCCATAATGAAATACCGAAAATCAGTTTACCGACACAAACAGATAAAACAAAGACCAAACCGGAGATTTGATTAGCATTTCGAAATGGCGAGCCAGATCAATGCCTACTTCAATAAAAGCATTTTCACAGTTTTATCAACTCGTTCGGCAAACAGCCGTGCGAAATAGATTCCGCTGGGAGCTCTGGCGCCATTCCAGTTGAAGCTATACCGCCCCGCAGGAAACCGCCCCTCGGCAATGGTTTCTACCCGGACGCCAAGAGAATTGTAAATCTCAAGTTGTACAGATACTTCTTCAGACAGACTGATGGAAAAAGATGTTTCACCGTTAAAAGGATTGGGATAATTCTGACTAATTGAAACTTTTGACGGCAATAAAGTTTCTTCAGATAAGGTATTAGACTCTTCCCTGAATTTCAGTATATCGAGATAACCTTCAACACTACTGGCATAAACATAGCCATTTGGCGAATAAGGATAAACACCCCACGCTCCGTAGAATGTTGATTGGTCATGTGCTATAAAAGTATCGTATCTCGCGATTTCCCGGAGATCAGTAGGATCAGAGATATCTACTACTGTTATACCTGTAGCATAATGAGAAATAAAAGCAAAATCATCTTTAATATGGACATTGTGCGCCAGCTTGCTCGCACCGAGATACTCACCTACCAATTCAATATCATCATAATCTCTTATATCCCACATCTTCACTGTTTTGTTGGCTGTTTCTTCAGCCGTCATAAGGTACCGTCCGTCCTCAGTTGTCCAAACTGTGTGTACATATCCGGCGCCAGGAACGTTTACTCGCTCTAATAATTTCGGCCCGTTTTCCTTGTCTGTTGCATCCCAAATTGAGAAGGATTTGTTATATCCTTCAGCTACAAAGACGGTATCCTTCCTGGAAAAAAGATCGTGAATACCCGGTGTTTCAGCAACGCCAATTTCCTTAAGGTTTTCCGGGTCATCCAGTGAAACAACACGAAACCCATCATAGGATGCTCGCACCAGGTAAAGGGTTGCTGTTGCTTCATCTACAAAAAGGTTGTGAGATGTGGTAGCGTATGAACCAGCATAATCAAGATTATCATAGGATTTAACGTAGCGTACTGAATCAGGTAGCGGACTTAAATCAATGATATTCACTCCCTGATTTGTTCCTGTCATTTCATGACAAACGTATAAATAATCGCCATAGGTCATCATGTCTCGGTGATAATACATATCACCATCTTCAGGGCCAGAAATGGTTGTGATAATTTTTTGATCCTCAACCTTTACAATGGCCGTGCCGTCCAGAACTCCTACGATGGCATAGTCATTTCCCTCTTTATCCACATAGCCCCAGCAATCAGAAACACCAGAGGTATCACCAGCACTCCAAATCTTAACAGGAAATTCCACTCTAGACACATGATCCAGATGGTAGGTCTTATCATCGGCCCTTAGCAATGTCAACGCATAAAATAATAGAACAGGTGAAATGAAAGACCTCATCTTAGTAGAAGTTTATGAGCGAATAGATATGAGTTACAAGGAGAGCTTATAGTTCAGAATGAAATAGCACCTAACACTGAATATTCATAATCCTCATCAGCCATTTTCTTGTACCTTCCAGTTCTGGAATACCGACATCAGCGTTTTTCCACACTGTAATTAATTGGTATTTTTTCTACTGGATTGGAAACCTGCTGTGTCAATAACCACCCCAAAACCAATCCTATCCCAATGCCAATAACAGCAAAAATGGATCGTTTTGTTTTCAGGATATGGGATAGTTGATTCGTGGCAGCTGTTGATAAAAGAACCGTTTCTGGTTGTTCTTTTGTAGAAGGGGACGTTTTGACAATTCCCTGAGGGGTTGCATCAAAGGCCCATGTCAGAACCATGGCAATAGGAAAACCAAACAATAGGAGGACGACCACCATTGCCAGTGACCATTCAGGCAAATTCAAGGCTTCAAAGGTCGCCTCTCCAATCTGTATAATGATCCATCCAAGAATGGCGTAGGCCGCAGCCACACGAGTAACCTTCCGACGTTTCAGTTCTTCAATGAAGGAACTCATGATACGCCTTTCAATTCTTGAAGTCTCTGTTTTGTGTAGACAATTTCAGGCAAATTATCATCCGCCTCTGACCAGACCTTTAAAAATTTTTCATAATTTTTCCTGGCATTTTTTTGATCATCCAGTCCATCATAAGCTATTCCTTTAAGATAATATTGTTTTGCCCAAAACAGATCACCGCCAATCAATTGATTGACCCGCACGCTTGGTTTGGGTCTGAATATGGAGGCTTCAAATAAAGCACTTTGATATTCACCTTTTTCGATATAAGCCAATGCTTTCCAGTACCGGGCAATGTCAGCCACAACAAGGCGGTCAACGCTATGCCGGAATATCATATCTTTGTTCAGCAAACGCTCAAAAAATCCAATGGCGGCATCATATCGTCTATCGAAAAATGCCTTGTATCCCCTTAAGTAATCAAGATGATGTGTCATATGTGCATTTTCGGTTTCTCTAATGTTGGCAATGCATTCTTCAGCAAGTTCATTATCTCCCTGATGGATAGCAGATATTCCAAGAAGCATATTGTAAAACATGAGCTGATCATTATTTTCAAAAATTTGCTTGGCTGAAAGGAGAAGCTCCTTTGATTCATCATATCTCAACTTTGAAACCAAAGCAGCATGTATTTCCGGAATCCATGCTATACTACCCGGATGCATTTTTCTTGATTCGTACGCATAATCAAGGGCAGCACTTACCTGCCCTTTTTTAAGCATTATGTCTATGGTTGAATATTTTGGTGGGGCAAGTGCGGGGTCACGTTCAAGTGCATTACTATAAAATTCTAGCGCACCTTCCAAATCCCCGTAAGTAGACAAAAACACGTCGCCAATCTCATCATAGGCGTGCGCATGACTGGGATTTAATGCAATTGTCCGTCGAAAATATTCGTGTGCTCTCTCCGGTTCATCAATACGTCTGAAGTAATACCCAAGAGTAAATACAGTTTCAGGATCAGTTGGCGACAAAGCGACCGCTTCTTCAGCATACTGTTTAGCTTCAACAAGCCAGGAATTCATCCGGTCCCGGTCAACCCAGAGATTATAGGATAGCAGAACTCGGGCCTTTGCGATTCCGGTATAGGGTAAAGCGTATCCCGGATCAATATCTATCGCCTGTTTAAAATACTTAATTGACTCCTCAAGTTTGGACACATCGTAGGTGTGATAAAGATTCCTTCCTTTCAGGTAAAGATCATAGGCTTCAATGGATTCCGTCTGTGAATCGGCTATTCGTGTTGATTCGTCATCAGAAAGCTCTATTCTCAAAGCGCTGGCAATGGATGAGGCTACTTCATCCTGGACAGCAAAAATATCTGATAAATCACGGTCATATTTTTCAGCCCATAAATGCTGGTCTGATTTTGCATCAATTAGCTGGCCAGTAATTCGTACTCGGTCCCCCGCTCTCCTGACACTCCCTTCCAATATAGATGCAACCCCCAGCTCTTTCCCTATTTTCTGGATAGATTTATTTGTCCCCTTGTATTTCATCACCGATGTCCGGGATATGACAAGGAGATTCTTTATTTTCGAGAGTTCGGTTATAATATCTTCGGTAATACCATCACTGAAATATTCATCCTCTTCCTTGCTTCCGAGATTTTCAAAAGGCAAGACGGCAATACTGTTTGCGGGAACAATTTTAAGATTGGATAGCTGACCTGATTCTCTCTCATAAATAGTTTGATAAATAAGCATTCCAGTGAGGGCAGCAATAACACTAATCAACAAATAACGCACTCTTATTCGTGTGCGTGAAACCGGTGACAAATCTTCTGTTCGTTTGATACCTTCCGTTGTTCGATCAAACATCCAGGCAAGAATGATTGTAATCGGGAGGCCTATAAGTAATAAAATAATGATGAACTGTTGCGTCCACTGGGGGAAGTTGAAAATGGGAAAAACGATTTCCACCAGTTGCATAATAATAAATGCTACCGCCGCGTAGGCAATGGTCGTCCGTATCACATGACGACGCTTTAGTTCCTCAATTATAGGCAACATTATTATACCTCACGATGTCATGCGTTTTAGTTCATCAATGAA
>DCXX01000138.1:0-957 GCA_002329125.1 Fidelibacterota bacterium UBA2125
AAGTATCAATCAGGACTCGACACCAAGTCCCGGTAATTCCGTTTCTTAAAAATATAATACTGTAGCACTATACTCCCTTTATACATACGGGAGATCACTTCTCTGTCTTTCAGCTGGCGGATCAATTTGACCCGGCGACGGCGTTTTAGAATTACGTGAGGGTGAAACAAAATCCAGATTAAAGATTGGAGGATGCCAAAAACGTGGCGGAAATCGACCAAAGCCAGGGAGTAGAAGATAGCTACAATCTCAAGGGCAAGGCGAATGGGAAAAAGATAGAGCATAAGCGGGAGAGAGTAATTGCTCAGGAGCATAAGCATCGAATTGCGATGATTCAGGTACTGTTTTTTTAAGGATTGGGCCGGTAGTGTAACAGCATTTTTATGGTATACTACAGACTTGGGATTGACCCTGGAACGGCGCCCCATGAGATGCAACCGCCACTGAAGATCGATCTCCTCCTGATGGGCAAAGAACAATTCATCAAACCGGTCCGCTGCCTCAAAATCGCTCCGGCGTACCATAAAGGCCGATCCTGACGCCCAGAAAATATCAGTCTCATCATCGTATTGGCCCATGTCCTTTTCCTGAGTCAGAAAGAGACGTCCCCTGGCAAAGGGAAAACAGAGCAAATCCATGGCACCGCCACTGCCTCCGGCATAATCAAAAAGATCTCTTTCAAAATAATTGAGGATTTTCGGCTGAACCACCGCTACGTCTGTATCTGACTGAAGCGTTTCAACCAAAGGTTCAATCCAGCCCTCCTCCTGGATGGTGTCGTTATTAAGAAAGACCAGCAGTTCACCTTTGGCCACCTGAGCACCACTGTTACAGCCACCGGCATATCCCTCGTTGGAAGCATTCTTGAAAAGACGAACATCAGGATGATTCTTCGCCACCCAATCGACACTGTCATCAGTTGATCCGTTATCCACCACAAGCAGTTCAATTTCGGGA
>DCXX01000138.1:1015-3775 GCA_002329125.1 Fidelibacterota bacterium UBA2125
GAGGATTTTCGGCTGAACCACCGCAACGTCTGTATCTGACTGAAGCGTTTCAACCAAAGGTTCAATCCAGCCCTCCTCCTGGATAGTGTCGTTATTAAGAAAGACCAGCAGTTCACCTTTGGCCATCTGAGCACCACCGTTACAGCCACCGGCATATCCCTCATTGGAAGCATTCTTGATAAGACGAACATCAGGATGATTCTTCGCCACCCAATCGACACTGTCATCAGTTGATCCGTTATCTACCACAAGCAGTTCAATTTCGGGATAAGTAATAGCTTTCAGCGAATCGAGACATTCAGAAAGGATCTCGATCCCGTTGTAGTGAGGAATAATAATTGAAACCAGCGGCAGTGCGCTGGTATCAAGAGTCAGAGGATTCGCTCCTTGCCCGATATTGCCTGAGAAGAGAGGTAGCATTGGTATCTGCCGGGAACTTCAATGTCCACTTTTCCAGAACATCAACGGCTTCAATGTTGTAACCGTTTTCAGTGTAAGTCTGAAGTAGATAAGCCACAATGTCTGGCCGGTCCGAGTTGTGAAACTGTTGGAGTATTTCTTTTCCCCGCTCTACATCGCCAGAATCGTGGTATATCTGACCCATTTGCAGTTTCATTTCATCGCTACTAATGGGGATTACGTTTTCAGGCATAAGATCTGCCATCAAATTGAGTGGCTCCAAGGCTTCATGCTTTAATCGTTCCAAATCGTCATCAGTAGTAAAACTGTCCTTACGTTTATTACGCAACTTCTGATATTTATTCATTCCCAACTGCATGAAGGCGGAACGGTAATTTTGAAGCAACTTCAGGATATTGGGATTAAGATAAACTTCGGGATCATCCAAATTTCTGTATTTGTAGCCGGGAACATAATCGGTGGTCCAGGTCGTATCCTCAACCACGGTCATAAGATTTTTCGAAAGCCTATCATAATTCACTGGAGGAACCCCATGAGACCTCAGCCTAAAGGCGAGTCCTTCCATCTGAAGATATTTTTCCAAACCAATTCTATTGCTTGGAGATACAGTAACAGCAAAATAGATGGGAATTTGCCATTTACTTTGCTGTATGATATGAAGGATCATCAGGTCCTGAACACGGATTCCACCACCCCCGATTGTCGGTTTGAGCATCCAGGATACCTTCCCTTCTTTATTGTCGGGGTCGCCGGCAACAGGAACAGTGATGGGCGTATTCTTCCAACGATCCACCCTAAGAAAAAGAGGTTTTCCATCCACCGGGTTGAGACCGATAGGTCTCTTTCCAGAAATCTGTTCATCAGTAAGATTGATAAACCGTTCACTCCCGGAACGTAATTCCCGCAACTGTTGAATATACCAATCGGTATTCAGGAGACTGAGATTGGCTACGGTAACATCTTTCCGAATTCCCTCCACTTCTTGGAGGTACCAAAGAGGAAATGTGTCATTGTCACCGTTGGTAAATATGATGGCGTTTGGTTCACATGTTTGGAGAATATTGTACGAATAATCCCACGCCACATAATTGCCAGAGCGATCGTGAGAATGGTAATTGGACGACAACATAATGCCCGGCACCAGAAAAAGCATTGCAACACCAACATACATAGTATTGTAAGCTATATTTTTTTGCTTCAAGGTGTTAACTACTTTATCCAAAATAGCTGCGGCAGCAATGCCGATCCAGATGGAATAGGCAAAAAAGCTACCAACGTAAGAATAGTCACGTTCTCTTGGCTGAAACTTATCCTGATTGAGATAGAAAATGATGGCAAGGCCTGTCATGAAAAAGAGCGCGAGAACGGACCATGCTCGTTTCGGATCCCGCTTGAAATGATAGACCATACCCAAGACTCCCATAAGAAATGGAAGTGGCAAACCAAACTGGCTCCAATCAACACCGTCTTCCCCCCTTTTTTTCAGAGCGCCAAATTCTGATACCCACTTATCTCCCGCCGGTCCCCGACCAGCAAACTGCCACAGGAAATAACGGGCATACATCCTGACGATCTGATAATCCCATAGAAAATTTAACTGGGTGCCAAGGTCGTGAAACTTGTATTTGTAATTTTGAGAGGAAGAAAAATTTTGACCGTTCGTTGGTCTACCCACAACGGAAACTTTATGAGGATAAGAACCTACCTGCTCTTTTTTATACCTCCTGGGCAGAGTGAAAATAGCACCGTACTGTTCACGTTCTAGATATATAATGGCCCGCTCCACTGTCTCAGGATTATTTTCATCAATGGCCGGATCTTGCGAGGACCGGATGAAAAGAATCCCATAGGTGGAGTATCCCACAATTACCAATACCGCTGATGAAAGGATGAGTGAAGCGAGACGGCGCTTCTGAATGATAGCAACAACAGTGGCACTGAAAACAGCTACCATTACAACGGCCAGACCAAAAAGACCGATCTTAGCGGCAATCTGTGGGAATCCTTTAATTATTCCCAAATAGATGCCGAAAAATATGCCTCCGGTAATGGCACCCATGATAATAAATGAACGCCAGGAGAATTTGACCTTTTTAAAGTAAATAATCATTCCCATGAACGGTAGTGCAAGCAAGTTCAAAAGGTGAATACCGGTTGCGAGACCCAATACATAGCTGATAAGAAGTACATACCTTTCATTTCCCGGTTCATCCGCTCTTTCAGCCCAGTGAAGAATGAGCCATGCCACAATGGCTGTGGAAAGTGTGCTCATAGCATAGACCTCGGCTTCTATAGCATTGAACCAGTGGCTGTCCGTAAAAGCGAAAATTAGGGCACCGA
>DCXX01000138.1:4163-21701 GCA_002329125.1 Fidelibacterota bacterium UBA2125
CGCACAAGCTGAACGATAATGAGATAAAGAAACATCACCGCCAAAGCACTTACGAGCGGCGAAATGATATTAACTCTAAAAGCTATGTCGCTACTGAACGGCAGCATGGAAAAAATCCTACCAATAATTAGGTATAGCGGACTGCCCGGTGGATGAGGCACTCCCAAGATGTAGGAGGTAGCGATGAATTCACCACAGTCCCAGTAAGAGACCGTAGGCGCCATGGTATCAAAATAGATGATAAAAGTGACGACAAAAACAATGCCGGCAAAAATTCTGTTCAGTTTCTCAGATGTCATTCAGGCTTCTCATCTTCATCACTTTTTTCATCCGAGTCAGGCGCTTCAAATTTTTCTTCTTCATTCTTTTCTTCGGCGGAAGCTTCATTGGTGTTTTTATCCTTTTCATCTTCAGCCTGTTCTTCTTTAGGGGCCTTATCCTGATCAGGGTCTTGTTCACTATCAGTTGGTTCTTCTTCGGATTTTTCGGGCTCAGGTTTATTTGACTCTTCCATATAGTTCATTTTGAGACCGCTGAGACTTGACTCGAGGAATTTTTCCTCATCATCGGAGAGATTCCCTGCCATCCGTTTCTTCATCATATCCAGGATATCGATAAAGAAACTGGCTTCCTGGAGATTGCGCTCCATCTTATCCGTCATCGGATTTTTCAGTTTCCCCATGGCCATCCACGCCTGCTGCGTAAACATGGTTACAACATGAATAAGAATATGCTCGTCACTTTTCGCTTCAGTTTTTGACATAACGCTTAAATGCCTTTCTGAGTGGTTGGTTTCTTTTCACTAACCTTCGTCATTGGACTTAGGTCTAACCATATAAATTAACGAACTAAACCATTTCCTGTCAGCTCCGGCTTTCCTGTTGGAAAAGAAGCCTGTAAAGAGGGCGCTCAGAGAATTTTGCTCGCTACACTTCGCGCTTAACAGCGATACATAGTACGCATCATAGGGGAGACCTCTCATATTCCTAAGCGACAAATCACACCTGTCAAGAAGTCGCTCCATGGCGGCGGGACTGAAATGAGTCAAATGACGGGGAACATCCCAGGCGGCCCATTGATCACCGTAAGTCTGGGCGTCGTGCGAGGTGAAGTTGGGGACACCAATGAACAAGCATCCTTTATCAGTAAGTTGACTACGAGCCCGGTAAAGATAAAACTCCGGATTGTAGACATGCTCCAGCGTGTGCCAGAAGGTGATGGCATCAAATGGACCACAGTCTTGCTCAAGCCAGACTTGAGGTGGCATGACTTCCAAATCAAATCGATCTTTTGCTGTGTTTCGAGCGTTCTCAGATGAATCAACGCAGGATACATCCCAGCCACCGTCCCGCATGGACGCGGCAAATTCGCCGGTGCCGCAACCGATATCCAGCAGGCGGCCACTTCTCATGCCAGTGAAGCGCTCTATCCACCGACGCTTTTTCCCCACCATTATTCCACGCACAACCTTGTAGATAATGTCCGACAGGGTGAATCCATCGCTGGAATGAGGATTGTATTTATCCGACTCATAGTAGCGGTCCATTTCGTCTGGCTCAGGCACCGGTGTCGTAAGCCGAACTTCACATTCATTGCATTCAATAATATCAAAATTTTCACCTGACACCACATAATCGTGCGTGGAAAGAACCGGGCGGAGATTGCCGCTTCCGCAAAGTGTACAGTTAGTGAGAGGCTTCATGGTCCGGTCAACCGATATTTACCAATTCGAGCATCTGCTGGTAGTCCTTCATGAATCTTAACCGAATCTTCTTGTTGGCAGGATCGGTAAGATGCGGATCAATTTTTACAATCTTGAACGCGGCCTTCCGGGCATCACGGATGATCTGTCCGTCGTTCACAAGATCGGCAATCTTCCATTTGGGATAACCGTGTTGCCGTGTTCCGTAAAACTCACCGGGGCCTCGTAGTTTGAGATCTTCATCAGAGATTTCAAATCCGTCGCTGGTTCTTTCCATGATGGCCAGCCGTTTTCTGGAGTTTGCAGTAATATTACGCTGCACGAGGATGCAGTAACCTTTCTCTGAACCTCTCCCAATCCTGCCTCGAAGCTGGTGAAGTTGAGTGAGTCCAAACCGCTCGGCATTCTCGATAAGCATAATGGTAGCGTTGGGAACGTCAATTCCCACTTCGATGACTGTGGTGGAAACAAGAAGCTGTATCTTGTTTCCGACAAAACGGTCCATGATATCATCTTTTTCTTCCCGTTTCATTCTGCCGTGTAATAGAGCGGTGACAAAATCTGAGAACTGCTTCTCCAGTCGTTTACAACCTTCCACCGCCGCTTCCAAATCCATCTTTTCAGATTCATCAATAAGGGGATAGACTACCATACATTGCCGTCCCTTTTTCATCTCCTCCGCCATGAAGCTGTAAACTTTTTCTGTCTTCTCCACTTCTACTATTCGCGTCGTTACCGGCTGATGGTGTTTGGGCTTTTCATCAAGCCGGGAGAGCTCCATGTCGCCGTGGTAAGTAATAGCCAGTGTCCGAGGGATAGGCGTTGCTGTCATGGCAAGGATGTCCGGGTTGTCACCTTTGCTGAGAAGCTTCCCCCGTTGAAGAACGCCAAACCGTTGTTGTTCATCTATAATTACCAACCCAAGATCTTGAAAGATCACTTCATCCTGGATGATGGCGTGAGTACCCACCACCACATTCACCCGTCCTTCCTGAATGGCAGCAAGAATCTTTTTTCGCTCCATTGATTTCTGTTTGCCTACCAACAAGGCTGTGGGCACCCGGACCGCATCGAGATGAGATTTGAACACGTGATAATGCTGATGTGCAAGGATCTCCGTTGGCGCCATGACCGCTACCTGGGCACCGTTACCTACAGCCACAGCCGAAGCAAGAATCGCAACAATGGTTTTGCCCGATCCCACATCACCCTGCAAAAGCCGATTCATCACTTTGGGTGATGCCATATTTTCTCGGATCTCCTTCAAAACCCGCTCCTGTGCTCCGGTAAGCTCAAAACCTAAGGTTTCATAAATTTGCTTTACATAGGGACCCACTTCTGTCATAGTTCTTCCGCTCTGTTCAGTAATGATTGTTTTTCGAAGTGCCATGAGGAGCTGAAGAAAAAAATGTTCGTCAAATTTGAGACGTCGTACCGCACCGCTGAGCGTTTCCACATCCGGGGCAAAGTGGATATGTTGTAATGCACTGGTCAGTGGAGAAAGAGACTGTTTATCAATCATTTCTTTTGACATGAACTCAAGCTCATCAAATTCATATGCATCGATGCACGCCTTGATTATTCGCCGAAAACCCCGACTCTCCAACCCCATCTTCTTCAAACCTTCGCCAGTAGGATAGATGGGAACAACAGCACCAGTATTCAGCGGTTCTTTTTCCTCATCGCTCAAAATATCGTACTCCGGGTGGACCATCTGGTACCCGTTGTAGAAATCAACCTTGCCGTGAAAGGCCACTTCATCACCCACTGAAAACACCTTTTCCATGTACTGGGCAGCGTTAAACCAGGTGCATTTCATGAATCCGGTGTTGTCGTTCACCATAAGCTGGTAGTATTTCTTTTTCCGGGCAGACCTCATGCCACCCGCTTCAACTTTTGCCACTACTGTTGTGGTAATACCTTTAGTTAAGTCCCGGATTTTCGTGACTGAAGTGCGATCCAGGTGGCGGCGTGGGAAATAATACAAAAGATCGAGAGCTGTTTTGACATCTGACTTTTTCAGAATCTCAGCCCGTTTCGGGCCGACGCCCTTAACGTACTGCACAGAGGTGTTTGCTGAGAGAGACTGTTCAGAACTCATGGGGCTGAACGATTGATTTTGACTGCTTTAAGGTAAGTATGATATAGAACGACGGAAAGCTTACTGCCACTCTTTCCTGTACGTATAGGTGACAGTCTCTGTAGAGGAGGCTCCCAGCGTCAGATCAAACTGGATTGTTTCAGCATCCACCTTTCGATAATCGTGGGACGGATCGCGAATGACCCAGTCACCAAAAATATGTTCCGTGATGCGTGCGTTTACTTTATCCTGACGGTTATTTTTTATCTCGAGAAGAATGGTGGCTTCTTCACTCTTTTTCTTCCGGTCATAATTCATGACCGTCCGTTTGCCCAAAACATTGAACGCACGGCCGGCCACAACAGTAATGTTCTCTCCCACCGATGTCTGAGGCAGAAGATCCTCTCCGGCAAAAATAACTCCGCCGCTCTCAGTACGCTGATAGATCTGAAAGACTCCCGCCGGTAAGGGCACATCCAGACTCTTGCCGCTGTTGGCAAAGGAAATTTCAATAGCCATGGGTTCTTCACTATTCGCCCTTTCATTGTTCTCAAAAACATATGTCCTGTTAAGCTGAACCTCCCTATCGGCATAAAGAGAAGCAGTGAGAGATTCATTCTTTGGAATCGTTAAAGAAGACAGCAGTGAATAAAGAACGAAATCTCCGGACGACTCAACTTGAAAGGCGGTTTCGGTGGGCGCTGCCGTCTGGGCCGCCATACGAGGGAAGGGACGCGCTCCGTTTCTCCGGTGCTTCAAATCTCCCTCCACAAGCTCGATGGAAGAATTGATAAAATCTTGATCGGTGTTGTTGAAAACAACCGCTTGTGAAACAAGTGTGGCATTTCTCTCATCAGGGGCAATAATTAGTCGGTAGTTGGTGTTCCAGTCGAAACCGCCTGAGATATAGACAATTTCTCCGCCTACAGCGCCGTTGGACTGCGACTGAACAGTCCATTCTATGGAAGCTCGAACTGAGGGTCTCTTTTTTCTGTTCTCAGAAGAAATTGCAATGACCTCACTCATGTTCAGAACATGCACTTCGCTTTTGGACCTTATTGATAGCCAGTTGTTATCCACATCCACCAAATGACCTTTTATCGATTTACCTTCAGTTGTTTTTGCTGTTACTGTTTTCCCCAGCTGTTGATTGAGAAAAGCAAACGTATCGAAAACATCTCTGTTGAATTTCTGATAGATTACATTCCCTTCAGACATAGAGAGAAAAGTTGACGCTGGTTCGATTTTATCCGGGAGATTTGGATATGTCACCTGGTTAGAGCCAGTTTTCAACTTAACAGTAATAGGTTGACGAACAAGACCGTATCCGTCCTTGTAGAGTGTAATAGAGGCATCCTTGGATTGCGCATATCCAAACGATGCTAATAAAAGTATAATCACTGTTTTCTTCATTCTAAATAAGTATAGTTCTTCTTCAGTTTAGCGAGATTTTCCTTCATATCGCCGAGCTTTTTTCTTTCCCGGTCTACCACCTCTTTTGGCGCCCGGCTGACAAAATCCTGATTGTTCAGTTTCGCCGCCACGGAACTTAATCGTCCATCTAGCGATGCGATCTTTTCTGTAAGCCGCTTTTTCTCCGTCTTCACATCAATAAGGTCACCCAGAGGTATAAACAACTCTTTCTTCCCCACTACCACTGTAGCCGATTTATCCGGACGCTCTACATCCGGTTCAATGGTGAGGTCGTCCACTTTGGCAAGGTCACGAATTAACTGCTCGTTTAATTTTAGGGACTGGCCGTTATCGCTCCTGATAAGAAGATCGGCACGCATTCCCGGTGGCACATTCATTTCAGCCCTCACTGTCCTTACTCCCGTAATTACTTCCTGAATCTCAACAAAGTTCCCTTCGGCTTTTTCGTCTATCCATTTATCATCGGAAACTGGCCAGGACGAAACAATGATATCTGTCTGATTTTCCCCAGTCTCTTCACTCGGCTCTGAACGACTCCAAATCTCTTCAGTTATAAATGGGGCAAAGGGGTGAAGCATTTTCAGGATGCCCTTCATGACACGGTTTGCCACGCTGAAAGCAGTTTTTTTCTGGTCAACGTTGTTGCCGTAAAGTCGGGACTTTATCACCTCAACATACCAGTCACAAAAGTCCGACCAGGTGAAATCATAAATCTTTTTTGCTGTCTCATTGAAGCGGTAAGCATCAAAACTTTCATCCACTCCGGTAATTGTCCGGTTTAACCGGCTGAGAATCCACTTATCAGAGAGATCTAAGTGGTCTCTTTCAAGTTCATCCACCGGTTCTGCATCAATATCAGAACCTGCCATGTCCAGAAACCGAGATACATTCCACAGTTTGTTCATAAAATTCCTGCCGATTTCCATCCGCTCATCAGAAAACAGAATATCCTGTCCTTGCGGTGCAATGAGCATAATGCCATAGCGAACGGCATCAGCACCATATTTCTCAATGAGTTTCAAAGGATCGGGGGAGTTACCCAGCGATTTACTCATCTTTCGCCCCTGCATGTCCCGAACCATGCCGGTGAAATAGACATTCTTGAAGGGAATTTCACCTTTAAACTCAAGGCTCGATATGATCATTCGCGCTACCCAGAAAAAGATGATGTCGGGACCGGTGACCAGATCATTCGTTGGATGGAAGTAGTCAAGATCGGGGGTCTCTTCAGGCCAGTTGTGAACACCCATGGGCCACAGCCATGAGCTAGCCCAAGTATCGAGAACATCAGGATCCTGAACTAAATCTGTTGACCCGCAGACAGGACATGATTCCGGTTCATCTGCCGAAACAATGGGATCCTTGCAATCAAGTTCACACTTTCCAATATCATTCCCGCGGCAATACCAGACAGGTATTCGATGCCCCCACCACAACTGGCGACTGATGCACCAGTCCTGGATGTTGGTCATCCAATGTTCATAAGTCTTTAACCAATGGGAAGGGTAAAACGTGATATGACCTTCTCGGACCACCTCCAGTGCCGGCTTAGCAAGCTTTTCCATTGACATGAACCACTGCTCAGAAAGGTACGGTTCAATAGGAACATCCCCCCGTTCAGAATAGCCAACGCTTGTTGTATAGTCTTCTGTTTTTTCCAGCGCTCCTGATTTTGTCAGGGCATCCACAACTTTATCCCGGGCATCAAATCTGTCCAGCTCCCGGAACTGTTCCGGCACAGATTCATTCAAGGAGCCATCAGGATTTAGAATGTTAATAAAATCAAGATCGTGGCGCTTACCGATCTGGAAATCGTTGGAATCGTGAGCCGGGGTCACTTTCACACAACCAGTGCCGAACTCAGGGTCCACAAAATCGTCGGCAATAATGGGAATTTCCCTGTCAGCCAGCGGCAGCATCACCGATTTCCCAACGAAGCTTTTAAATCGTTTATCACCAGGATGAACCGCAACAGCAGTATCTCCCAGCATGGTTTCAGGACGGGTAGTGGCAACCGTTACAGAATCATCACTGCCTGACAGTGGATATTTCAGATACCACAGTTTCCCTTGAACTTCCCTGTAAATCACCTCCTCGTTTGAAATAGCCGATTTCGTTGCAGGACACCAGTTCACAAGACGCTTGCCGCGGTAGATAAGTCCCTTCTCATAAAGTTTCACAAACGCGGCAATCACAGCACGGTAATAGCCGTCGTCCATAGTAAACCTCTCCCTCTCCCAATCGCAGGAGCATCCTAGCCGTTTGAGCTGCTGAATGATCAGTGAACCGTACTCATTTTTCCAATCCCAGGCATACTTAAGGAACTCCTTTCGGCCGATCTTATGCTTATCTGTCCCTTTTTCCGCCAACATCTTTGTCACTTTCGTCTCAGTAGCGATAGAAGCGTGATCTGTTCCCGGAATCCAGCAGGTTTCACACCCCTGCATGCGCGCCCGGCGAACCAGTACATCCTGAATGGTGTTATTCAGTACATGGCCGATGGTGAGGCTGCCAGTAACGTTGGGAGGAGGAATGACAACAGTATAAGGTGAACGGTCGCTGTTTACTTCAGCATGGAAATATCCCCGATCCAGCCAGTGCTCATACCATTCCTTTTCAACCAGACTGGGGTCATAGACCTTCGAAATCTTGTCATCAGAAGACATCTAGGAGAGGTTCTCTATTTTTCCAGAATCAGGCTGAAAGCTGTTGTAAGCTTGAGGACATTTGTATTCGCTTTGATTAGATTGTCTGTAACAATAGAAGCCACATTCCTCATAATAGCGTAACCAATATCAGGATCGGACTGACAAATCGCGAAAAGATCATCCTTCATGATTATTCCCATCTCACAATCGGTGACGGCCTTCACTGTGGCTGTCCGTTTGTCATCGGAACCGAGCAGGGACATCTCACCAAAAACGGGGTGAATATCGCTGGAAAGATTTATAATGGCCTTCTCACGAGTATCGTAATCACCTTTACTCAACTGAAGCGTCAGCGCCTGATTTATTTCTATCTCTCCTTCCAGCAATAGATAGAGAGAGTCACCAACATCACCTTCTTCGAAGATCACTTTTCCAGAAGGAAATTTTTTCACTTTGGTCACCTCTTCGAAGTGACCGATCTGTTTTTCTTCCAAACCGTTGAAAATCCTGTATTTTGAGTATTCTCTGTTTTCGCTCATATCTTCACCTACTGAATGACAACCGCTCTTTCATTTTCTTTGATGACATAATTGTCTGTGGGGTTGACGACCACGGCTGTCTTGTTTTCATCGCCAAGGGAGTGCCCGGCCTCCTTAAGTTTTCTTTCAATGAAGGCATCCAAGGCGGAGGAATCGGACGAGAGTATTTCACCAATTCCGATTTGCTCATCTTCCGAATATACACTGATAAGCACCCATCCGTTCGAACGGAAATGATCAAACAACTTATTGTACGATTCACCAACAAACTCTTCCGGAATTGGCACCCGTTTCAATGTGCCTGGCTGGTGAGCATCCAAGAGCAATTCCACCGTTTGCGGAACTCCCGGATCAATAACATGTGACGCAACCATGTATGCACCAAAATCGTCGCTCAGTATCACCTCATCGGCATTCGCCCGGTGGATATGTGTCAGATTGTCACGTTCTGTAATATAGGCAACAACACGACAGCTGGGAGCCATCGTTTTGATCGTCAGCGTAGCAAAGATTGTCTTCTCATCAGGATGACCACCAGTTTCCAATCCTTCGTTGGGAAGAATAATCGCAGTTTTCGCTTTTTCAAGATTTGCTTTTTCCAAAATAGCTTCGCGGGTAAAATCCCCCCTTACAAAGCGAAATTTTATATTCCCGTACTTATTTCGGATGGCCGAGATAGCATCCTCAGTTTCATCGTTGATCAAGACAATATCAAGTTTGCCAGACTCATTCATTGACTGCAATGAGTCGACAAGGCTGTCAACCATTCTGTTCCAACCACAGAGAAGTATGTGATCTGTTGTATTCAATGTTTCCAAACCTTTGTCCTCCCGAATTCTTTTTGCCACGAAAATCGAGGATACTGTTGCCGTCAAAAGTGCTGTCAACGAAATACCGGCAAACATGATAACAATAGCCAGTAACCTACCTTCCGGAGTCTTTGGAGCAAAATCACCGTATCCCACGGTGGTCATGGTAACAATGGCCCACCAGAAGGGATTATTTCCCTCGGCAAGTTGCGGTTCCCCTACAGGAGGAACCTCCAATCTGCTTATAGCCCAACCTCCGAGCATCATTACCACTATTATAACAGTAACGATCTGTGCAAAGGGGCTCCGCACGACGATCCTCAGAAAACGTATCATCAGGGTAATTTAGTGATTCGGCTTGAAATTATGTAAGAATTGAAGGGCCAAAGGTGATATTCCCCAAAAAAATGACGAATTATTAACATTTACCTTTTGCCGTGATGTGTGAGCAAAGCCACTGTCTCAATATGGGGCGTGTGCGGAAACATATCCACCATTGCAAGATTCTTCAACTCGAATCCATTATCTGAAAATAGAGCCACATCCCTGGCTTGCGTTGAAGGGTTGCAGGAAATATAAACAATCTTTTCAGGGGACATGTTCACCACATCATTCACCAGCTTTGGATGCATTCCCGCACGAGGAGGATCAAGAAGGACAATATCAGGAGGTTCAATCTCAGAAAGAATGGATGACTTCCTGAAAAATTTGTCAAGATTAGCTGGAAAAAAACGACAGTTGATGATTCTGTTTGAGACGGCATTGCGGACAGCGTCTTCCACTGCCGGTGGCACCACTTCAAAACCGTAAACTTGCTTCACCTGCTGAGCCATGAAAATGGATGTGGAACCAGTACCGCAATAAAGATCGTACAGAATTTCATCGCCTCGAAATTCAGCGAAATCGCGTGCGATTTTGTAGAGCTTTTCACCCTGAATACTGTTCGTTTGAAAGAATGAATTGGCGGAGATTTCAAAAGTAAAGTCACCCAGGTGATCCGTGATGGTGGGGCGGCCATAGAGTAACACCTCCCACTCTCCATAGGAAACGCCCGCCTTCCGTCGGGTGATATTGTTAACAATAGATGTGACTCGTGGATGAACTTTTTTTATACCATCAACAATCGGCTCCAGGAGTTCTCTCTCTTCTTTCGAAGTGACAATATTTACCATCACCTCGTCTGTCTTTTCACCCAACCGAATAATTAGATGTCTTAAGTAACCACTATGTTCACGAATGTTGTACGGTGCCAATCCTGTTTTCTTGGCAATATTGCGGACGGTGTTGAGAATTTCATTGGCTATCGGTTTCTGTATCCAACAGGTGGAAATATCAAGAATCTTATCATATCGGCCGGGGATGTGCAAGCCCAAAGCGAAATCTGCTTCGGCGTTTTCCTCTTCGTCCGACAGAATCCACCGCCGATTGGAGAAAGAGAATTCCATCTTATTTCTGTAGTGAAATATTTCCTCCGCAGGGACGACCTGATGGAGCTTTGGTTTTTCCATACAACCGATACGTCTGAAAATATCGATAACCTGTGCCTTTTTCTGTTCGATCTGGGCATCGTAATCGAGATTCTGGAATGAGCAGCCGCCACAGGTGGGAAAATGGCCACATTTTGAGGTTGCGGACGATGGCGTCTCCTTTAATATTTCGAGAAGTTTCGCCTCACCGTAGCCATTCCGGCGTTTTGTCAATCGAGCCCGCACCTTTTGATCTGGGAGTGTTCCTTTGATAAAGATTACATAGCCGTTCAGGTGAGCCACACCTTTGCCACCGAAAGCGAGAGATTCGATGGTCAGTTCAAGTTCATCCCCTTTTTTCGGACGAAGCATCAACTTTCCTCCTTTCAGATCAATCGTCGGAGTTGCCCGAAAGTTGCGCCTCCGTTACAATGGAAACCCCGGCACTGGCCCCCAACCGGCTGGCACCCGCCTCCACCAGTGACAGCGCATGCCTGAATGATTTTATTCCCCCGGACGCCTTTACACCCATCTTATCACCAACCGTCCCCCTGAGAAGCGTTACATCGAGCAGGGTAGCTCCCCCTGAAGAAAAACCTGTGGATGTTTTCACAAAATGTGCACCTGCATCACGAACGATCATTGCTGCTTCTTTTTTTTCATCATCCTTCAGGAGGCACGTTTCAACAATCACTTTTACCGTGTTCGATTCCGCTGCGCCGACCACCGCCTTAATGTCACTCCCAACGGTAGAAAAGTCTCCATCTTTAAAGGCACCTATATTCATAACCATGTCGAATTCAACAGCACCATCCTCCAGACTCTGTGATACAGCCGCCGCCTTTTCCGTTGTGGAACTCGCTCCCAGCGGGAACCCAACCACAGTACAGACGTCGATCTCGCTACCTGCTAATTGATCAGCACACTGCCGTACATGCACAGGGTTAATGCAGACAGTCGCAAAACCGAACTCCAAAGCTTCTTCGCACAAATGCGTTACCTCTTCAGATATAGCATCCGGTTTAAGAAGTGTATGATCAATGATTCCGGCAATTTGTGAAGATGAAATTTTCATAATACAGATAAATCCTTATAATTCAAGACTGTATGATCAATTTGACTTTTTCGGCCAGTTCCCGGGCTTCTTTCTCACTTGACGCCTCAGTGTATATCCGCATAATCGGTTCTGTGTTGGATCTTCGAACGTGAATCCACCTGTCATTCCAAGTCAGTTTCAGCCCGTCCCTTTCATCTATAAGAGCACTGTCAAATGAGTCGGAAATCTTTTGAAATAGCGTATCGTCATCAATGTTCTCAATGGGAACCTTGTATTTAACGATCTCGAATTTTGGTAGTTTATTCATCACTTCACTGAGATTGCAGTCGGTTTGCGCCAGGCGGTGCAAAATAGAGGCACCAGCAATAAGGGAATCCCGGCCCAGGTGGACTTCTTTAAGAATAACTCCTCCGTTACCCTCACCCCCTATAGAGGCGCCTGTTTTCTTCATCATCTCAACAACGTTGATTTCCCCCACTGCTGATCTGGTAACTTGAGCATCATAGCGCTCAGCAACTTTATCAACAGCCATTGTTGTTGAAAGATTGGTCACCACCGTTTCAGAACTGTCGATTGTTGATAGGAAGCCGTCCAGCGTAAGAACAAGGGTATACTCCTCACCAACAGGTTTTCCTTTTTCATCAATTACTGCCAGTCGGTCCGCATCCGGGTCTGTGGCGAAGCCGACCTGACAATTCTCCTGTTGAACAAGTTGAGACAGGTCAGAAAGATTTTCCGGCAATGGTTCAGTGCCGCGGGTGAATTTCCCGGTCGGCTCACAATTGATGGCAACAACTTCACAACCGAGCCTATCCAGGAGTTCAGGAAGTGCCACAGCCGCGGCCCCGTTGACTGCATCTACGGCCACTTTGAACTTCCGCTGTCTGATAGCATCCAGATCAATCCAGCTGACATCACATGTCCTGGTAATATGGCGATCGATGGCATCATTCATTTGAATATGTTTTCCCTCTCCATAAGACAGTTCAGGAAAGTCCACACTCTTCAATTGCATTAACTTTTTCACTTGTGAGCCATTAAGATAACAACCATCAGCGCCGAAAAACTTCAATCCATTCCATTCTGCCGGGTTGTGACTGGCGGTCACAATAATACCTCCCACTGCTTCAGTGTCATCTACCACATACTGAAGAGTAGGCGTGGGAACAATACCACACTGGTTTACAGTGCGCCCCGAGGCCATCAGTGTTTCTACAATTTCAGTTAGAAAATGGATGCCTGATGACCGGCTATCACGTCCAACAACAATATCACCTTTGGGACAGAACTGGTGGAATGCACCGGCATAAAGAGCCACGACTTCATTGTTGAGGCTGTCGGGAACGGTACCCCGGACTCCGGAAATGGATTCAATCAACATAATGAAACTTTCTTAAGCAGAATTATTGTAAAGAAGTTATAACCGATTACATTTAACAGATACAATTTCGGTTAAAAAAAATCCAGATTCGATCGCTCGAATCTGGATTTTGCATAAGGGCCGTATCAGGAGGGTTGGGAAGGAGGGTGCTATCTACGACCCTTAGCTCTTTTTAATTTTTTTTCAGCACTCGGTTTTAAATAGAACGACTTCCTCTTTACTTCCCTTAAAATTCCTGCTTTTTCGTATTTTTTTTTAAAACGCCGCAGGGCTCTCTCAAGTTCCTCTCCTTTTTTAACTAAAACTTCAACCAATCAGAACACCCCCTCGCTATCCCAAATAGTTTCGGAGGCTTTTACTACGGGACTTATGACGGAGTCGGCGAATCGCTTTTTCCTTGATCTGCCTAACACGCTCCCGGGTAAGATTAAACTCCTCACCAATTTCGTTAAGCGTCAGGGCGTAGTCCCGTCCAATGCCAAAATACATCTTGATCACATCCCGCTCACGATCCTTAAGAGACTCAAGACTTTGGCGGATCTCTTCTTTCAGTGACTCACCC
Organism: Fidelibacterota bacterium UBA2125; assembly: GCA_002329125.1. Taxonomy (GTDB): domain Bacteria; phylum Fidelibacterota; class Marinisomatia; order Marinisomatales; family S15-B10; genus UBA2125. The sequence continues at coordinate 17,842 of DCXX01000138.1, forward strand.
ATGAGTCCTGTTTCTGGCGGTCGCTGATTATCATCTTTAATAACATCCATAAGTGAATTCTTGTCGCCATCTCTGAAAGGAGCATGGAGCGAATGGTGTCTCCTGGAAATTCGGATAGCATCAGTCACTTCTTCCCCCTGCATTTCCAGCTGCTTTCCAATTTCATCTTCGTTGGGCGGACGTTGGTATTCCGACTCAAGATTTTCCGCTGCTTTGGTAATTTTACTGATAGTACCAACACGGTTAAGCGGGAGACGGACAATACGTGAATGTTCCGCCAGCGCCTGAAGAATGGACTGACGAATCCACCAGACAGCATAAGATATAAATTTGAAACCCCGCGTCTCATCAAACCGCTCAGCAGCTTTGATAAGACCCAGGTTACCTTCGTTGATAAGATCGGTGAGCGGTAAACCCTGACCCTGGTAATCTTTGGCCACAGAAACAACAAACCGGAGATTCGCCTCCGTCAGTTCGTTGAGCGCTTCGGCATCACCCTGCTTCACCCGCTGGGCCAGTTCAATCTCACGGGCCGGCTCCAGCGGCTCAAATTTTCCGATCTCCTCAAGATAACGACTTAAACTTCTATTTGCATCAGATGGCATTTGACGTCCTTAATCTTTTGAATTTGAGCTGTCTTTCCCCCCAATTAGCTAAGAAGTTACTATTTTTTCAGAAATTCTCCAAGAGGCAGAAAGATTATCACTTTATAACATGACCGCTTTTCACGCACCATTTTGCCATCATTATAAACTCTTCCAGCTTTACTTTCTCTGGGCGGTATGTCAGATCGAAAAGTGAACTGTCAATTTTCAGGGAAGCGAGAGAATTTCTGAGCATTTTACGTCGCTGACCGAAAGCGAGGCGGGTAATTACCTGCAAAGCTTCCGATTCCCGGGAGGAATTAAAAACGGCGGATCTCGGTTTTATTCTCACTACAGCGGAATCGACCTTCGGTTTAGGAACAAACACTTCCGGCGGTACAGTAAGAACAATTTTCACCTTTGCCAAAGCCTGGAGATTTACTGATAAGCGGCCGTAAGTTTTTGAACCGGCTGTTGCCGCCATTCTTTCCCCAACTTCTTTCTGAACCATGAAATGACAGTCACGCCAGAAAGGATCATGCGCCGTCAATTTGAACAGGATCGGTGATGTAATATTGTAAGGGAGATTGCCTACAACTCTCACCTGCCCGGTCCTGAAGGGGATCTTTCCCAGATCGACTTTCAGAAAATCCCTGTTAATGAACTGACAGTTCGTTAGATCTTTCCGCTCCTTGAGATCCCCGTACAGTTCCCGGTCGATCTCGATACCAACCAAATGTTCAACTTTCGGCGCCAATAATTCAGTGAGTGCGCCACCGCCTGGACCTATTTCAAGGATTGAATCGTCACAGGTGGGCGAGATGAGCTCAACCAGTTTTTTGAGTAGATTGGTGTCCGCCAGAAAATGCTGGCCCCACCGTTTTTTCCCGGCACACTTCCTCCGCTTCTTCTTTGCTGAGGTCATGGTGCCACCTCAGGGAATGACTACTTCAAAAGGACGAGCTTCTTTGTGTTAATGAAATCGCCCGATTTAAGCTGGTAGATGTACACTCCCGCTGCGGCTGGTTGGCCGAGCTTGTCAGTGCCATCCCACACAGCGGTATGGCTGCCTGGAGACATCCCCTGGCTCACCAGTACTTTCATCTCCCGTCCCAGCATGTCATAGATAGTCAATTTGACGTCGACCGCCTGCGGCAGATCGTAGCGGATAGTCGTAACCGGATTGAACGGATTTGGGTGGTTCTGGTGAAGAGCATACTCTTCCGGTAATAGAACCGGCTCGTCTACAGCAGCACTGAACTCCCCAAGACCAGCAAGAGCCACGTATGTTAAGGAACTTTGCAACATGGACTGAAAACCATCAGGAGAATCAGCTGCCATCAAAACAGTAATAAAGTTCATTTCGTCCCCGGGACCCAGATCGACAGCTCCAGACACCTGTATCACACCATAATCGGCTGGATCTGTCTCATCGGGAGAATCGGTACCTGACTGAAGCCGCTCGATAAATTTATTATCTTCATCATCTTCATCCATGTCAAATGAATAATGCGTACCAGCACCTATTTCCGTTTCGAAAACAGTGGCCGCACCTACATAACCGGGTGAAGAACCGTCAGCATCATACATGTAGCTTATTTTCACAGGAATAGTGCTGGCATAGATGGGATCTATCAGATTAATGCTCAACGAGCCTGAAAGATCATCTTCAGCGGAAAAATCTTCACCCTCTGAATAAGCAACGTCCCAATCGAGACCGTAACCGGCTCTGACAAGTTTCAAAGAATCGGGACCATCGTGTCTGAGGTTCGTTCCAATCAAGACCATATCTTCGCCGTCTTTTGTGGCGATGAGCTCTTTAGCACTCAGACCAGTGGTTTGATCAATCATGTATCTGGACACAAATTCAAAGTCATCTTCAGCATGAACCGTGATGCCCCAGGATCCTGGTCTCCAACCTCCTTCTTCACCACCTATGCCACCCAGCAACATGTCTTCACCGTCATGCCCCATGACAAATAGGCCTCCATCAGCAAGATAATGCGTCCCAGACTCCGCCGGCCATTCTCCATTAGAGCCGGATGGGATATCTTCATCTGTATCTTCCAGCCAGTCCCAATGAGTCATTTCACCGTGACTGTTCCAGGTGAAACGGAAATTCCCATGGAGATTGGGAACAAAAATACCTGGAGGCGCAAAATCGAAATTGACCGTCACTGATTCATCCCATACCGATATGCCTCTGCATTCTTCCTGGTCCGACATCCAGACACACACATCATAATCTCCATTGGGGACCTCCATGCTGTAAGACCCTTCTGCATCGGAAGAAGAAGAGAAGTAGCTATCAAGCTGTCTGTTCCACGCTTCCACATACACCCACTCAAGAGGTTCTCCTTCCATGGTGACGTATCCGGAGATGTTACTGGAGTAGACAATGGGCCCTATCTGAAGATTGACCTCAACGGTATCACTGGACTGAACAGAAACTGAGTCCTGTCCTGAGGTCCAAGATTCGTAAGTCTCGTTATTATAGTAATTCGCATAGACCCAGTAGTATCGGTCATCAAAGCCCATAACATCAATTTCATAGTGACCATCCGCGTCGGTTTCTCCCCAAAAATATGGTCCCCATTCGAAGCGACCGCCCATGGCGTTGACGTTAATATAAACCCCCTCCATAGGGTTACTGCTTCCGTCTGTAACCGTTCCCTTCAGGACGGCGTCTCTTTCGATCACCTGGGAGAGAAAATCGACCGTCACAGTATCAGAATTGACCTCGACTCCCATCTCAACATTCATGAGATATCCGTACTGATACGGATATTCTTGTACCACATATTCGCCATTATCAACAGGCAAAAGGTATTCTCCATTCCCGTCTGTTTGGGTATATCTGTAATTCCAACTGAGTGTATCCACTGCCTGTACAGAAGCCATCACGGCATTCCCATACTGATCTGCAACGCTTCCTGTGATGGCACCGTCCCAGCTGGCGGGGGACAGGTAAATGGTAGCGAGAGTATAGGTGTCATCAGACACAGAAATATTGTGAAAGCAGATGTTGTCAGTCTGGTAGGTGTTCGTCCAATCATAAATGCAGACTTGGTATGTTCCATTGTTCACACCCATCTGGAAGAAACCATCTGCATCTGTATCGACATTGAACCAGTAATCACCAGATGCTTGCAGCGATATTCCCGCAATGGGCTCGTCCGTATCGGCATTTTTGACATAGCCATTTATGAAACCATCAGGCGGGTCGAGGGCGATGTCAGCCGTTACTGTATAGTTACTGACCGTCACATCTTCTAC
>DCXX01000051.1 GCA_002329125.1 Fidelibacterota bacterium UBA2125
ATTGCCTATGGAATCACCATTCTTAACCCTTTCATGGGCTCACAGAATCTGCTTTATATTTTTTTTGGAGGCGTAATTGCCATTTCTGCATTAATCCTGCCAGGAATCTCGGGTTCTTTTATCCTGCTGCTCATGGGCTTGTATACAACCGTAATTCCTGCTGTGAAAGCAGTCATAAAAATGGAAGATTTGAGTCAACTAATGATTGTTTTGGTCTTTGGTTTAGGGTGCCTTGTTGGTTTGGCAAGTTTCAGCCGTGTTCTCTCTTGGACCTTTTCTCGTTACCGGAACAGTACATTGGCCATATTGGCAGGGTTTATGCTAGGATCGCTCAATAAGATTTGGCCCTGGCGCAATGTTCTTGATACCCGCGTGAACTCTTCTGGAGAAGAGCTTCCTCTTTTAGAAGTAAACGTATTGACGAATAACTACGAGGGTGATGCTCAAATTTTGTTGGTTCTGGTATGCATGGTGATCGGGTTTGTCATGGTTTATGCTTTGGATCGGCTGGGAAAAAGATAAGTTATGAAGTTTGCTTATCGAGAGGTAGATCAACATAACATTTACTGTTCTGAGACGCCATAGGTCCGCTGCCACTTTTATATTTTGCCACCCATTATCTGGAAATTGGATGAGCCTATCACGACCTTTATTCATCATTAATTCAATCTTCTCTCAATTGTATTTTCTTTCTCCTCATGGGCGGTTCGTCCTTCTAAAATATGCCTTTTGACTGTTAATCCACTCAATCTCTCTCTAAATTCACAAAGCTGCTATTCTCAGTTGAGGAAAATTGGAACAATGGAGAAATGGAGTATTGGAATTTTCACTGCCGCATTTATCCACTAATGCTGATTACCATTCTTCCAGAAAGAATTCGGGGTGTAGCGCAGCCCGGTTAGCGCGCGTCGTTCGGGACGACGAGGTCGGGAGTTCAAATCTCCCCACCCCGACTGATTTCAATTCTAATCACGAGTTCATTCCTAAAACTTTGAGCCTAAAGACAGATGATTGCTAAATACACATTTTTAATTATCTATTTCATGATTCTTTTTGGTATTGGAATTGTGGCGTCCCGTCGAATCCGTTCCCTGAAGGATTTCTACCTAGGTGGAAAGAATCTTGGGCACTGGGTTGCAGCTTTTTCAGCCAGAGCAACAGGGGAATCGGGCTGGCTTATACTGGGTGTGACTGGAATGGGCGCCATGATGGGGGTGAGTGCTTTCTGGGTGGTTATTGGTGAAGTGTTGGGAGTTTTCATTTCCTGGCAATTCATGGCAAAAAAATTCAAAAGGCTTGCTGATGAATACGATGCTATCACAGTGCCTGACTACCTTGTTAGTAGATTTCAATCCACCAGCAACAAATTGCGAATTGTTGCTGCCACAGTGCTTTCCGTATTTGTGGTTATTTACGTTAGTGCTCAGATCGACATTACAGGAAAAACCTTTGAAACATTTCTTGGAATAAACTATTACGGGGGCGCCCTTTTGGGTTTTGCTATTGTTCTTATTTACATATTTGTCGGAGGATTTTTGGCTGTTGCCTGGTCTGACCTTTTCCAAGGGACACTTATGTTTTTTGGGTTAGTTGCTCTTCCTGTTGTTGCTATTATTGTTGCCGATTTTCCTGGTGGCATTTTTCCCGCCCTAGGCAATATAGATCCTGACCTCCTGAATATTTGGGGTCCCGGCGGGTTTAACATGGTTAATGTTGCAACAGCCTTTGGTCTTGCCACTATTGGTCTCGGTTTCCTGGGATCGCCTCAGGTATATGTCAGATTCATTGCTATCCGCAATGAAGAAGAATTAGAAAAAGGAAAGAAGGTTGCCCTTCTTTATACTTTATTGACAGATTCAGCTGCCGTCTTTATCGGTATTTTGGGCAGGGTTCTTTTTACGGGTATTGGGGACAATCCTGAAAATATTCTAGGCATAAGTGCTGAGAACGTTCTTCCCATATTGGTAGAAACAGTGTTACCTATGGCTCTTGTTGGACTTTATATCGGTGTAGTCTTAGCTGCTGTTATGTCTACAATTGATTCACTGCTTGTGGTAGCGTCCAGTGCTGTTACAAGGGATTTCTATCAACAAATTTTTCATCCGGACATGGATGGGGAAAAATTGACCACCCTTTCAAGGAATGTAACATTGGTTATGGCGCTTATCGCATTAGCTATCGCCATGATTGTATCGGTAATTTCTCCTGACCGGACCATTTTCTGGTTTGTTATTTTTGGTTGGTCCGGCATTGCAGCTACTTTTTGTCCCACAATTATCCTCTCACTGTTCTGGAAAGATTTTACTGAAAATGGCGCTATGGCAGCCATGATCGCCGGATTCATTACTGTTCCTGTTACCAAGTTTATTCTGGCTACAAACGATACATTTGGGATTTACTTTGAAAAAATGGACGTCATGGCACCGTCTTTTGCAATAGGACTTATAGCTGGATATATTGCCAGCAAAGTGGATAACAAATAGCCTTTTAGTTTATTATGCAACTACTGTTCTGCATTCTGACTTTATTCTAAACTATCGCCGGCCATGGTAAGCGGATACGATCATCACCAAATTGAGCAGAAGTGGCAACGCTTCTGGGAAAAAAATAGCTCTTTCAAGGCTATTGAAGACAATTCAAAACCAAAATATTACATCCTTGACATGTTTCCCTACCCCTCAGGACAAGGACTGCATGTAGGGCATCCACTTGGCTATACCGCAACAGATGTTGTATCTCGTTATAAACGAATGAAAGGATTCAACGTACTCCATCCAATGGGGTGGGACGCGTTCGGTCTTCCCGCTGAACAATATGCACTTCAGACAGGAACTCATCCAGCTATAACCACAGCAGAGAACATTGATAATTTCCGCAGGCAAATTAAGACCATTGGTCTTTCCTATGATTGGGACCGCGAAATAAACACAACGGATCCTAAATATTACAAGTGGACTCAGTGGATATTCCTTCAGTTATTCAATAAAGATTTGGCTTATGAAGCTGAGGTGCCTGTCAACTGGTGTCCGGAGCTAGGTACAGTTTTGGCCAATGAAGAAGTGGTTGATGGAAAATCAGAGCGAGGGGATCATCCTGTCTATCGAGTACCAATGCGTCAGTGGATGTTGAAAATAACGGAATATTCCGAAAGCCTACTTGAGGGACTGGATGAACTTGATTGGCCTGAGGGAGTTAAAGAACTTCAGCGCAATTGGATAGGACGATCGGAAGGGGCGGAAGTCATTTTTCAACTTCCATCTATTGATGAATCCATAACCGTTTTTACCACAAGGCCTGATACTCTCTTTGGTGCAACATATATGGTACTTGCTCCGGAACATCCATTAGTTGGGAGGCTTACGGTTCCAAACAATAAAAAGCAGGTAAAAAAATATGTAGAAAAGGCTCTGAGAAAATCAGATCTTGCAAGAACTGAACTGGAAAAGGAAAAGACAGGTGTTTTTCTAGGTTCATATGCAATTAATCCCGCTAACGAGGAGCATATTCCTATTTGGATATCCGATTACGTTCTCATGACTTACGGAACCGGAGCCATTATGGCTGTTCCAGGAGAGGATCAACGGGATTGGGATTTTGCAAAAAAATATGATCTTCCAATTGTGCGAACGGTGCAACCCCCTGACAAATTTGATGGTGAAGCATACTCAGATGATGGACCTTCTGTTAACAGTGATTTCCTCAATGGCCTCAAAATTGTCGATGCAAAGGAAAAAATAATCGATTGGCTTGAAAAGAATAAACGTGGATGTTCCGCAATTCAATATAAACTAAGAGATTGGCTCTTCTCTCGGCAACGCTACTGGGGTGAGCCATTTCCAGTTATTCATTTTGATGGCGATGTTGAGGCGGTAGCTGAAACTGATTTACCTGTTGAACTTCCTGAGATTGAAGATTATAAACCTTCCAAATCCGGTGATCCGCCATTGTCCAATGCTGGAGGCTGGCTCACTGTAGATATTGATGGGAAATCAGGAATAAGAGAGACCAACACCATGCCCCAGTGGGCTGGATCCTGCTGGTATTTCCTTAGGTTTGTCGACCCACATAATGACGATGAACCTTGGAACAAGGATATTGAATCATATTGGATGCCTGTTGACCTTTATATCGGTGGTCAAGAACATGCTGTCCTTCATCTTCTATATGCTCGGTTCTGGCACCATGTTCTTTATGATCTTGGTCATGTTTCCACTAAAGAACCATTTAAAAAATTGGTGAATCAGGGAATGATTTTGGGTGAGGATGGCGCTAAGATGAGCAAATCCCGGGGAAACGTCATAAATCCCGATGTAATTATCGATAAATATGGCGCTGATTCTCTTCGTCTATTCTATATGTTCCTGGGACCGCTGGAAAAAGCAAAACCGTGGAGCACCTCAGGAATTCAGGGGAGCAATAGGTTTATCAGGCGGGTTTGGTCCATGCTGACTGATGAGAACGGAGATCTGTCAAAAAAAATCAGTGACATTGAGGCTGACAATGATTTGACCAGGTTAATTCACCAAACCATCAAAAAAGTGACTGATGATATTGAGGCCCTTAGATTCAATACCGCTATCTCCCAATTAATGATTCTGGTAAATGAAATTAAAGAGCGGGATAAATATCCTAAAACTGCTGTCGAATTGTTGGTCCTTCTAATGAGTCCCTTCACGCCACATGTGTGCGAAGAACTCTGGGAGAAATTGGGCTATGATGATACTCTAATTAATTGCAATTGGCCGGAGTACAGCGAAAAACTGGCGAAAGAAGAACTGATTACAATTGCCGTTCAAATAAATGGGAAGCGTCGGGCTGAGATCGAAGTTGCTCCCGGCATTGATGAAGAATCGGCATTGGCGCTGGCACTTGAGCACGAAAATGTAAAAAAGTATGTGGATGAGAACGAGATCAAGAAGACAGTCCTGGTTAAAGACCGTCTGTTAAGTATTGTCGTCTGATTCCAATTCAGACGGTCTTTCAAACATTTCTCTCAGATCACTTTTTATCACCTTTCCGAGATTATTTCTGGGGAAGTCATTCATTATTAAGACTCTTCTTGGTCGTTTATGGTTGATGAACTTGTCTTCACACCATTCCAGGATACTGTCGTCAGAAAGTAATTCGGTTCGGGGAATCACGGCGGCGCAGATAATCTCCCCCCATACATCATCATGGATTGATACAACGGTGGCGTCGTTAATATCCGGATGTTCTCTCAACACCTCTTCAATTTCCAATGCTGAGACTTTATGCCCACCCGTTTTGATAATATCCTGATTGAGTCTTCCTAATAACCGGTAAAAACCGTCTTCTTCTACAGAAAGATCGCCCGTTTGAAACCACCCTTTGTGGAAAGATGCTCCAGTTTCATCAGGTCGTCGCCAATATTCAGAGAAAACACCTCTTCCATTAACCAGTACTTCCCCTGGCACACCTGAAGAAATTTCCTGACGCTGTTCATCCACAAGTTTCACTGATACACCCGGGAGAGGTTGACCAACCGCCCCTTTTCGCCGTTCACCGTCCAATGGATTGGAAAGGATCATACCCGTTTCCGTCATGCCATATCTTTCGAGCATTTTATGACCCGTGATTTCATACCATCGATCAAACAGTGAAGTGGACAAAGGGGCTGATCCTGATACAGTGAGCCTAAGATTAGAGACGGCTTTAGCAAGTTTCAACTGCTCATCATTATCAACATCGTCGTACCACTCCATCAATTTGGCATAAATGGTCGGAACAGCCATATAAAGAGAAATATCACCTTTTCTGAATTCGTTCCAGACCGCTTGTGGATCAAATCGGGAATGAATTCTGCATGTTGCACCTGAAGCGAGTGCACAGCATAAAATATTGACAATGCCATGAACATGGTAAAGGGGGAGTGTTAACACTGTTTTGTCCTGTTTTGTCCATCCCCATGCTTCCTGGAGGCTCCTTATTTGTGCCTCGAGATTTAAATGACTTATGACGACACCTTTTGGTTTCCCTGTAGTGCCTGATGTATAAAGTAACATGCACGGCCGGTCATTATTGATAGATGGTAAATTTTTTACTGAGTCTATATTGTAATCATCCATTGTTTTCACTATGTCTCGCCCGGTGAACGGCAAAACTGTATCAAGTGACCCTTTTTCAACAATGATTGTGGATGGTTCAATATCCTCAATTAGAAAACGCAAATCATCATTAGGAAGTTGATGCGGCAAAGGGACAAAAATTCCCCCGGCCTGCCAAACCGCCCATTGAAGAACTACATAATCAAATGAAGGAGTAAGAAGGGAAACTATTCGATCGCCTTTCAGATCATTTTTTTCTGTTATTAAATCGGATGCCAAAGTTTGAGATCGTTCCAGAAGCTGCCTGTAGGTGAGTACGCCTCCATCACTTTCCAGGGCTATTCCATTACCATATTGGTCGGCTTTATCTATAAGAAACATCTAGATATTCAATTCACGATATAATTAGGATGAACTGTGGGCGAAGAGGGTATTTACACGCTCATCTGCGGTATTCTCCCGCATTTGAGTGAAAAAGAGATAGAGCACTGTAGAGAGAAGCATTGCAGGAAAAACTCTATGGATTGATCCACTAAACGGAAGGAGGGGCCAGAGCAGTAGCACAACTGCACCCGCAACCATAGATGAACAGACAGCGAAGCTATTTCCGCGACGCCAGTGAAGCCCCAGAAGAATAGCAGGCAAGAAACAGGCCGCATACAAACTTCCTGAGAACGATGTTAGGGTAACAATACCGCCTGGGGGACGAAGTGCAATGAGTGCTGTTATTAATGCACCGGCAATTACGTACATCCTTGTAGCGCGAATATGTAATTCTTTCGTTCTATCAACCTTTTTGATGGATATGATATCTCTATGAAAGGTAGATGCCATCACAAGCAGTACGCTGTCCAGTGACGACATGGCGGCTGCCACCATAGCCAGCACCAAAAAAGAACTCAGCAGTGGGTTGAAAACGGTATTATTAGACAATAAAGTGGGGACTACCATATCGGAATCGGCCAATGGAGTTTTAATAATTCTATGCGCATATAGACCAATAGGAACGAGCAGGGTATAGACAATAAAAAATGCTGCTGTTGATACAATTCGTCCCGTGGCGATACTTTTATCGCCGCTGATAGCGTAAAACCTGGATAACTGCCTTGGTTCTACCATAAACTTCATGGTTGACGCCATCATGACACCCAGGAGCACAGTAAAAGGCATTGCGGTATCCCAGGAAAGCAAATTTGCACCATCCTGGGTAATATCGAGATTAAATAATGTATTCACACCGCCGGATGAAGATGAAACACCCCGGAATAGAACCACGGCTGCAACGCACATAATAACGCCTTGAACTGCGTCAGTTCTGGCAACAGAAATAAACCCACCAACAGCTGTGTACAGCATAACTATTATAAGAACTACAAATATTGCCAGTTCGTATGACATATCCAGAAAGGATTGAAGAAGGTTTCCTGCTCCTTTGAATACTGCCGTCATATAGAGAAAACTGGAGAAAATTACAATTACGGCTGCAATTAGGCGGGCGTTATCACTGCCGTAACGAAAACCTATGAAATCGGGTACTGTGACAGAATCAAGATGTTCAGTGAACCGTCTCAGCTTTGGCGCTACAATCAACCATGCCATCAATGAAAAAATGACAGCGCACGGCGCTACCAGTAGCCATCCAATTCCGTAAGAATAGGCCTGTCCGGAAAAACCGATAAAGCTGTTTGTGCTGGAATAGGTAGCAAAAAAGGAAAGTCCTATGGTTATACCACCTAGAGATCTTCCGCCTATGAAATAGTCTGTTACATTCCTAGTCTTCTTGTTACCCTCAATAGCATGACGAATCAGAATGGCGGTGTATCCACTGAACATTAGGAGGAATATCCATTTATCAGCTAACCAATCCATTATACTACCTGTTTATGGGATAAAATTGTGGACTACGATCCACCAGGAATAACAGGTAGAAGAATATGCGATGGGCGACTCTTATCGTGGTAGATGGTATTAATCGCTTTCACTTCCCGTCTATTATCATTTAAAGGTTCACCCGTGTTGGGGTTAACATCAAATCTGGGAAAATTACTTCCGGCTATATCAACACGGATTCGATGACCCTTTTTGAAGACGTTTGAAGTGGGGTAGAGGCGTACCTCAAACTCATATACGTCACCTGGATTCATCAATTTTTCTTCTGTTCTGGAATCCCGGTAACGGGCTCGCACAATACCATCACCAATATTCAGATCAAATCCTCCAGGGTAATCAGTATTGGCTGGGTAGACATCAACAAGCTTTGCAGTGAAATCTGTATCCAGAGCGGATGAAGATGCCCAAAATTTTACACGAATTTCTCCTGTTACTTCAACGTCTTCCTGTAATGGATCAGTTTGAAATACCAATACATCATTTCGGGCCGAAAGGGGAATGGGAAGAGGCCAGTTCCAGACATGATCGCCACCTTTCTGATCCCATGCGCCCTGTAGGAGAATTCCACCGCCTGATGAAGTGTTTCCGCCGATAGCCGGAACAGGATCATTCGGGTCAGAAACAAAATCCGTAGAGGAATTTTTTTGAACCGGTTTTCTGACCGAAGCTGAACCGTCGGCATGAAAATAGTAAGGGGTATAACTGGTTCTCTTTAAAGGCCATTCTTTCTCATTTCTCCAGGATCCGCCGTGATAAAGAAGACTGTCTTCAGTCATATGACCGTCTCCAGTGCCCATAACAAAAATCCTTACATTTGTTTTATAAGGATCTTTTTTCCCAACAGCTGTTTTTTCTCCTTTAATCCAATGATTATACCATTCCATGCGCCAGGCTAATGGATCAGGAATAGCGGCATCCTTACCAAAAGACACTTGACCATGGCTATAATTCCCCTGCTGTCCGTGGATCCAAGGCCCCATAATCATATAAACAGGACCTTTGATGGATTTATTAAGTGCCATATAATTTTCCGTGGTGTTTACACCCCAGGAATCATACCATCCACCAACCAGGTAAACAGGAATATCTTTATAGTTTTTTGTATAATCACGAACATTATTTTGCTTCCAGAAGTCGGTGTTTCCACCTTCTTTCATAGCGTTAACAAGCCAATCTTCATATTCAGGCATAAATTTCAGAGGGGTTGTCCCTTTACGAACCGGGAATAGTTTTAGATACTTTCTTCTGTTTTCAACTTCAATGAAATCTGCCAACATCTGTTTTATGGCCGGATCTCTGCTTTGCCTTCCGCCACCTTGACCGGCCCAATGGATCCAATTCCAAAACCTCAGTTCATACGCGCCGTCGTATCTCATGCTGTAATAACCAAGATTTGACATGGCGTCAACGGGAATAATAGTAGTGAGACCGGGAGAATTTTCTAACGCCATGGCATGTTGAGTACCGCCTACGTATGAAGTACCGTACATTCCGTACTTACCGTTGGACCACGGTTGTTTTACCATCCATTTACCGGTATCATATCCATCAACACCATCGTCATCAAGCATATGCCAAATTCCTTCAGAATTATAACGACCTCGAGTATCCTGGTAGACTGTAACATAGCCGTGAGATGTAAAATAGATTGCTGACGTGTTTTCTGGATATCCCCTTGTTTTGCTGTAGGGGGTTCTGACTAAAATAGCAGGGAGTTTTCCAGAGATTCGTTTACCCTTTTTAGTTGGAAAGTACAGGTCTGTAGCAAGTTTTACTCCGTCCCGCATTGGTACCATAACATCACTTACTAATTCATAACCATATGGACCGCTGGAATCCTTCTTGTCTTGTGCTTGTAATGAAACACCAAATAGTATAAAAACATAAAAGAGTACGACTAGTCTTGATCTCACCATAGTATTCTCCTTAAGAATAAATAGATAGGGAAAAATAAGAGAACGGCAGGGGTATTGCCACACATTATCCCAGCCAGTTAAAAACTATCAAAAACATTCCTACCATTTAATGTTGCCCCATAATTTCCTGTTGATCTTTGGGACCCTCATATCCTCTTCAGTGAACTTCTATTCTTGCTTTAAAAGTAAATAAAAGCTTAGGTTCTACGGGGGAATTCTAAGCAACATTTTTCTCTAAAAGGGGCACACAACCATGA
>DCXX01000094.1:0-2564 GCA_002329125.1 Fidelibacterota bacterium UBA2125
CTGGAAAGCGGCATTATTAATTCACAGTATCCGATTTATACTTACTCACCGGGGTCCAAACAAATTGATGGTGTCACATCTGCAACATCCCGCTATTTTGCCAACAAAGGGCTCCTATATACCTACCGAGAAGGCAAACGTGTTGATCCTACCCATCTTCATGTTAAAGATTGGCTTGATTCAATTCGTAGCGGGGGCCAGCCGAGATGCAATATTGAAGTTGCTCTTCATGAAGCAGTGGCCTGTCATATGGCGACCGAATCATACCTACAAGGTCGAAAGATTGAATGGGATCCGAAAAACCGCAGATTGGTATAGTAGAATCCTAAACCTTTAAGCAGGGAGGACCTTTAATGAGCAAAAACAGTCGTCTTGGGACAATGATGTTTTTGCAGTATGCTCTTTGGGGAGCGTGGCTGCCGGTTACGGCCAGATACCTTTCGGCCAGTGTGGCTGAAGGAGGCTTAGGTTTTTCCGGATCAGAGATAGGAATGATTCTTGGATTGGCGGGTTCAATCGGTGCTGTGGCGGCACCTTTTATTGCTGGACAGATTGCTGACCGGTATTTCAGCACAGAGCGGATCTTGGCGGCGTTGGTTATTATTGGGGGTGTGGTGAAATGGATCACAGCTTATCAGACGGACTATTCTGCATGGCTTGTTCTGTCTATAGTTTATAGTGTTGTTTACATGCCTACCTTGGCACTTTCAAATTCAATCACCTTCGCACATATGAAAGATCCCGATAGTGACTTTCCCAAGATTCGCGTCTGGGGTACTATCGGATGGATAGCAGCAAGCTGGGCCTTTCCCATGATTTGGCTCCAAACAGATCTACATTTTCAATGGATGCCTCCATTCATTGTGGGGCCTGAAGTAGCAAATGTTACGAGCCGTTTAGCGGACGCACTTATTTTTTCGGGAGTCATTTCAGTTGCCTATGGTCTGTTCTGTTTTATGCTTCCACACACTCCACCGAAAAAGGATGCTGTTGAAAAATTGGCATTTAAAAAAGCATTTGAACTGTTTAATCAAACATCTTTTACCATTTTGGTTGTGGCCAGTCTAACAGTAAGCATCATTCATCAAATCTATTTTCTTCAGACAGGACCATTCCTATCTTCCATAGGACTGAAGGATAGCCAGATTGGGCCAGCCATGACGGTAGGGCAATTTGCTGAGATAGCAGCCATGGCCTACCTTGGATTTTTCCTAAAGCGATTCGGTTTCAGAAATGTGATTTTTCTAGGGGTACTTGCTTATGCTGCACGTTACGCTGTTTTCGGGACGGTGACACTTCCAATTTGGATCATGGTTGTGAGTCAAGCTTTTCACGGCATTTGCTATGCCTTCTTTTTTGCCGGAGCTTATATCTATGTTGACAAGATTGCTGATGAGGATGTCCGTCATTCGGCTCAAACTGTTTTCGGGATGATCATTCTTGGCGGTGGGCCTGTTATTGGTGGCTGGCTCTCGGGTTATCTCCAGGAGACATTTACTCAAGGCGGTGTCTTCAACTATTCACCGTTCTGGTATACCCTTTCAGCCGTCGGGTTTGTTACAGCACTTTTCTTTGGCTTTATGTTTAAGGAACAGGTAGAGGAAAGAGCTGCGGCTTAGTATTATGACCAAAAGATTAGGAATTGGCTTTATTGGTGGTGGTTTTATCTCCCGCTTTCACATTCAGTCTCTCATCGGGGTGCGGGATGTAGATGTGCACGGCGTCTATTCCAAAACAAAAACTTCATCTGAAGAGACGGCTGCTTTGGCTAGAGTAACCGGTGTTGGTGAAGCGAAGGCTTATGATTCTATCACCGACATGGTGGCAAACCCAGATATAGATGCCCTTTGGATATGTTCCCCTAACTATACACGTATGGAGGTGATGGAAGAGATCGTTCATGCTGTTGAATCAGGTAAGGGGGAGCTTGTTGGTGTCACCTGTGAAAAGCCCTTGGGACGTAATGTGGCTGAGGCAAAAAGAATGGTGGAACTTGCCCAGGGAGCCAATCTTTTGGACGGTTATCTTGAGAACCAAGTTTTTGCACCTTCTGTTACTCGAGGTAAAGAGATTGTCTGGGCTCGCGGTGCCTCTACTACGGGCCCCCCTTTCCTTGCTCGTGCGGCGGAAGAGCACAGCGGTCCTCACATGCCTTGGTTCTGGGAAGGTGAACTTCAAGGTGGGGGCGTTCTAAATGATATGATGTGTCACTCGGTAGAAGAGGCACGATTCATGCTGACACCCCCGGGTGAAAGCAGGGAAGTACTGACACCAATAAGTGTAAATGCCTACGCTGCTTGTCTGAAATGGCAACGTCCCGAATATGCAAAAATTCTATCGGAGAACAGTGGTGGAAAAACTGATTATCTTAAAAGACCGGCAGAAGATTTTGCCCGGTCCCTGGTTGAATATTCAACAAAGGACGGTCATAAAGTAGTTGTAGAAACTACCACATCCTGGTGCTTCGTTGGCGCAGGATTGAGACTCAGCATGGAGCTTTTCGGGCCAGAGTATTCAATGTTCGTCAATACACTCGATTCTGATCTTCGAGTCTTTTTCAGCAG
>DCXX01000094.1:2570-2787 GCA_002329125.1 Fidelibacterota bacterium UBA2125
CCCGGGCGAAAGCAGGGAAGTACTAACCCCCATAAGTGTAAATGCTTACGCCGCGTGTCTGAAATGGCAGCGGCCAGAGTATGCAAAAATTCTGTCAGACACCAGTAACGGGAAAACAGACTATATGAAAAGACCTTCAGAAGATTTTGCTAGGTCTCTCATTGAATATGCAACAAAGGACGGTCATAAAGTGGTTGTAGAAACTACCACATCCTGG
>DCXX01000022.1 GCA_002329125.1 Fidelibacterota bacterium UBA2125
GGAAAACTTGCCGATTTTGTGGTCCTTTCCCATGATCTGTTCGAAATAGAATCAGAGGAGATCAAGAATACAGGTGTGCTGAGAACTGTCGTGGGTGGAAAGACAAGATTCCTTTCAGCAGATTCCGGAGGAAAGAAACCCATCTGGTATTGATGGATTCTTTTCTCGCCAACTATCTTTATTCTAATGATCCACCATTTATAATTTTCGGTTTGTCCCATATTGTGGGACTTGTTATAGCAATCCTCCTGGCTGTATACCTACCTCTATACGCAAAAAGGCATTTAACTGAACGCAAACAAGATATAATTGGTTCAACGATGGGCTGGCTTGTGGCAGGAGCATATCTGAGCTGGGCTATATTGGAAATGTTTGCGGGAACATTCAGTGTCAAATTACACTTGCCGTTTCATCTCTGCAGAGCAGCTAATCTGTTGTTACCGCTTGTTATGGTGAAAAAAAGTTATCGTGCTTACGAAATCCTCTATTTTTGGGGCCTGTCCGCTATGTTCCAGGCGAGCTTATCACCGGATATTTATGCCGGGTTTCCGCATTATCATTTTATACGGTTTTGGCTGGCCCACAATCTAATGGTTGTTGCCATTATTTATGCCACTGTCGTTTACGGCATGAGACCAACCTGGCAAAGTTTGTGGCGTGCATTTGGTGCGTTGTTTATATTCTTTATAGTGACAATTCCCGTGAATCTGATTTTAGATGCCAATTATTTCTGGATACTGAAAAAGCCACCAACAGCTTCACTTCTGGATTATTTTGGTCCCTGGCCGTGGTATCTTCTCACCACTACCTTTTTTGCACTTGTTCATTTTTATCTTGTCTATTTACCTTTTCAATTAAGAGATAAAGGAATAAGATTTGTCCGACAGTAACGGCAACGAAGAGCAGTCAGGCGGTTTCGCGAAGACCACAAATTTCAAGTGGCTTGCCATCGGAGTTGCTGTGTTTATTTTGCTTGCTCTCATGCCCACCCCTGAATCGATGTTAACTAAAGCGAAGGAACTATTCGGCGGTGATTTGAGCCCCGCAGCTGTTGCCCAGAAGGCTTACAACATGAAGATCATTATTGCCCTTCTTGGTGCATGTACGGTCTTCTTTGCTACGGAGGCTATTCCCATGCCAGCCGTGGCTCTCATTATAGGACTGGTTCAGTTATTTTTTGGGATTACAGAACCATCGAGAGTTGTTCAAACCTATGCCCACGATGCTGTCTGGTTTATCGCTGGATCACTGGCTATTGGGTCAACACTGGTAAAATATGGGTTGGATAAAAGAATAGGGATGCTTGTGGTAAAGCTTTCCGGCAATAAAACAAGAAATATTGTTCTCGGTCTAATTCTTGGAACAGCAATTCCTTCAGCTTTTATTAATGAGGCGTCCATTGCGCCTATGTATGTTCCAATTGCTCTCGCTTTGTATACCCTGACCAATAAGACGATCCCGGCTCCCAATCTTGGTAAACTTCTGATGATTTCCATTGCAGTTGGATGTATGGTAGGCGCACCAATGAGTCCTACAGGAGGAGCCCGGAATGCAATTATGATCGGATTTCTAGAGGATTATGTCAGTCCTAACATTTCCTTTTTTGAATGGATGAGGATGGGTGTTTTTTACACGGTCATTATGTCAATAGTAATGGCTTTTTTGCTTCCACTTCTTTTTAAGCCTGAGGTAAAAGATCTATCGGGTGCTGTCGATAAATTAAAACTTGACCTTGAGAAACATGGCAAAATGACGCGGGAACAGTGGCTTGTTGGGGCAATTATGATACTGATTATCTTTATGTGGATCACGGACAAGTCAGTAACTGCCAGTATATTGGGATTTCCGCTAGGATTGGGCGGTGTAGCCATTACAGGATCAGTACTGTATATGCTTCTGGGACTTACTTCCTGGCAGGATTATGAAAAAAATGTAAGCTGGGGAGTAATTATTCTGTATGCAGGTGCAATTAGTTTAGGAGCTGTGTTCAAATCGAGCGGGGCAGCAAAATGGCTTGCGGACAATCTAATCGCCATCATGGCCAACTTTGGTGTCAGCTCCGGGTTACCATTAATTATTTTTGTCATTTTGATAGGTGCATTACTGACTAATCTGATGAGCGCTGGTGCGACGGTAGCTGTGATCGGTCCTGTTGTTCTTGAAATGGCGCAAGCTTCTGATACTAACGCTATTCTGGTTGGTGTGGGATTAGCGATTTCCACATCCTTGGCATACTGGCTTGTAATTGGCACGCCAGCCAGTTCCATCGTTTATGCCAGCGGTCAAATCGAAGCGAAAGACTTTATTCGCATGGCCACATTCGCCTGGCCGGTGGCTCTCGTTGTAATGTTTGCTATGGTAATTTTCTGGTGGGTTGGTGTTTTACCTTATGACTTTGGCGTTGATATGGCTCGTGTACCCGTTACAGGAGGGTAACAGATGAATCAATTCATTATTTTGGCGGTTGTTGTTGCTCTCATGATTGTTGCTATGTTGACCAGTAGAAAGGAAAAGGTATCTAAAGTTGAAACGGTGAAAAAGTCCAAAAGCGTTGAAAAAGATGCTTGGTCTAAAGAATCATTTGTCAATTATGGTCAAGTGCAACAATTGCGTAATGAATTGATTAAAGCTACAGAAGAAAAATTAGGAGATGATCCTGAACAAGTGGATCAGTTAAAGAAGATAATTGATGAGTGGGCCGATCTAAAAGTTGAAAGTTTCAAGGATAGGCGATCATGGGTAAGAAACCCAGAAAAGAACGATTAGTCCCCATATTGTTATACATTTTTTAATTTAATTTTTATACAAGTGATATTGCTTGGCGGATTCACGAAAATGGTCTGACTCTTTTTTGATTTCCACGACAAGCTGATTTACTGCATCAGAATTTCCGAGAGATTTCGAGAGCCTGTCTGAACCAAATAGGCGGTTCAACCCTGCTTCTTTGATTTCTAGTTTTTGCGGATACAATAGCGCAATGGAATGCAAAAGCTGAATTCCCACAGTAACAGGTGAGAAAATATTCCGATTGGTAAGTATGATTTCAACACCATTACAGGTTTGAGTATTATTCTTTGGATCCGGTGCCGCGCCGGGTATTGAATGGGGGGTAAATTCTATTGGACTGAAGGTGACACCGGGGAGACCTTTTATATTCATTGCATCCGATAACTCATTACTGTCTATCCAAGGTGCTCCGATCCAGCGAAATGGGTGATCGGTTCCGCGACCTTCAGAAACATTCGTTGCTTCAATGAGAACCGTCCCTGGGTAGACAATGGCTGTTTCCAAATTTGGAATATTGGGAGAAGGAGGTACCCATGGCAA
This sequence comes from Fidelibacterota bacterium UBA2125, assembly GCA_002329125.1. Taxonomy (GTDB): domain Bacteria; phylum Fidelibacterota; class Marinisomatia; order Marinisomatales; family S15-B10; genus UBA2125. Next base: position 3,328 of record DCXX01000022.1, read on the forward strand.
TCCTGTTTCGTCATACCACATGTCTCTAGACCATCCGGTCAAAGGAACCACTTCAATACTAGGAACAGCTTCGATCCACGATTGATCAGCAATCATTAGGGCAAGTTCCCCGGGGGTAAGCCCATATACGGAAGGAATGGGGTAGAGGCCCACAAATGAGCTAACCTCTAAATCCAATATAGGCCCCGTAAATAGTTTGCCGGTAAGTGGGTTGGGGCGATCAAGGATAAGACAAGGAATACCGGATTCAGCCGCCGCTTCCATAATCAGCCCCATGGTGGAAATGTAGGTATAGAATCGGGCACCTATATCCTGGATGTCATAAAGCAATAAATCGATGCCGTCGAGCATTTCCTTGGTTGGCTTTCGCGTGGGACCGTAAAGACTATATAAAGGTGGCAACTCTTCGTCAGATTCACTGTAAGTAACTTTTTCACCAGCGGCGGCTTCGCCAAAGAGACCATGCTCTGGTGAGAAAACAGCGGCCACATCAACATTCGGCAAGTCTTTCAGAAGTTTCCATATTTGGGTGCCTTTGATGTTGACACCTGTGTGATTCGTCACGATGCCGATACGTTTAAAGGCAATTTTATGATTATAGTTAACTATTAAATTCTCAAGACCGGTTTGAACTTTTGAAGAAGGTGCGCACTGCTGTGCGGAAAATAGAATTAAGATGCCACCAATAATGGTGGCAAGTGATCTCAGCTCATTCCAGCGCAATAAATTTGGCTGAAATTACCTCGTCAAGGGAAGCAATTTTTTCTATCAGTTCGGGTGATGGGTCAGAATCAACTCGGATCAGCCCAATAGCAATGTCTGATTTTTCCTTTCGTCCAAGTTGGTAACCGGCAATGTTGACATTTATTTCACCAAGAAGTGTTCCCACTTTTCCTACCACCCCCGGAACATCCTTGTTATAAATCAGAAGGAATTGTCCTACAGGATTCAGGTCTAAATGGAATCCATCGAAGAAAATGATGCGAGGCAGGGCCTCACCAAATAAACTACCCCAAATGGTAAGACTTTCTCCGTTAAGGGACACCGTTGTTATTATAAGATTGGAGTAATCGATTTTCTTGTGGCTATAAGTTTCCTCAATCTGAATACCTGTACTTTCTGCTACTGCCGATGCGTTGATATAATTGACCGTGCTGCCGTGAATCTCATTCAGAAAACCTTTTAGAAAAGCCAGTGTAATGACGTTGATTTCCTTAAGAGTACCAGCCGTAGAGATGGAAACTGAATCCACGGGCCCGGAGGCGATCTGCTGATGAAGTGTACCTAATTGCTCAGCAAGTTTCAAATATGGCTCAAGACTTTTTAGTAGATCCATATCAGAGATGTGAAGGTTAAGGGCGTTTCCAATGGTCTCATTAACAAGATAGTCGCGAACCTGCTCGCAAACGGCAGTAGAGACACCCTGTTTTGCTTCAACGGTGGAGGCACCAAGGTGTGGAGTGAAAAGGATGTTATTAGCTTTTACTAATGGTGAGTCGGTTACCGGTTCACTTTCAAATACATCCAGAGCAGCACCTGAAATTATACCATCATTGAGTGCTACAAGGAGGGCATCTTCATTGATGATGCCGCCTCTGGCGCAATTTACAATCTGTGCTGTCGGTTTCATCATTTTCAAGCGATCAAGATCGAACAAACCGACAGTTGAATCAGTCTTTGGGACGTGAATGGTGATAATATCACTTTTCTTACAGAGGTTATCCAGTTCTACAATTTCCACATAGTCCAATTCGTAGTTATTCTTGTTGATGTAAGGATCAAAACCAAGGACATTAATTTTGAAAGGGTGAAGACGTTTGATGACCTCCGTCCCAATTTTTCCAAGACCAACAACACCGATGGTTTTGTTTCTCAGTTCTGTTCCGATAAGTTTCTCACGCTCCCACTTTCCGTGGATCATTGAGTGGTAACCTTCATGAACATTGCGAGCTAGGGCCAGAATAAGGGCAACTGTATGCTCCGTCGCTGAGATTGTGTTGGCGTCCGGCGTATTCATGACAAGAACACCATTCATGGTAGCGGCATGGATATCAATATTGTCCACACCAACGCCAGCTCGTCCGATGACGCGTAGGTTCTCAGCCTGTTCTATATTTTCTGCTGTAACGGTGGTTCCGCTTCTCACAATCCATCCGTCTATGTCGGAGAGATCTAATTTCGAAGAGGATTTTTCTCCGGACGCATCTTCCACCTTAATGTCAGCATCCGTGAGAATCTGCTTACTCTCATCAGAGATGGGGTCAGTAACTAATACTTTCATCAATTCATTTCATTGAGCGTCTCATCCATTACGCTCAATAGTTCTTCTATATCTGTTAGCATGATATCACCCATGTGTGAGATTCGGAAAGTTTTTCCTTTCAACGGGCCATACCCGCCCGAAATCATGTACCCTTTATGAAGAAGCCGATCCTGAAAATCGGTTATGTCTATCCCCTTGGTGTTTTCTACACAGGTTAATGTGGCTGATTCATATCCCAGTTCAGGGAAAAGTCCCATACGATCCAAAGCCCAAGCACGAACGAGATCAGCTAAATCACTGTGCCTCTGGAAACGGTTCTTCAGACCTTCGGCAAAAATTCTCTCCAGTTGCCGTTTCAAACCATACATGTGTGGAATAGATGGTGTGGAAGGTGTTTGAGAACGTTTCGCATATTTATCCAGTACAAGGAAATCAAAGTATAATCCTTTATTATCGCATTTAGCACTTATGTCTAAAGTTTTATTTGAAACAGAGCAGATGGAAAAACCAGGGGGAAGAGCCCACCCTTTTTGCACACTGGCCAGAGCCACATCAATACCAAGCTCATCCACTTCAATTTTTACAGAGGACATGGAGCTAACCATATCGACCAGAAACATAACATCGGGGTATTTTTTCATAATCTCAGCAATTTCACCAAGGGGATTCATGACTCCTGTAGATGTTTCATTATGTACGTAGGTCATCACATCATATTTGCCTGTGGCCAGTGTATTATCCACGAGTTCAGGTTTTATAGCTTCACCCAGTTCCACATGTATGGCATCTGCGGGAAGACCACACATAACAGTAGAATCGTGCCAGCGGCTAGAAAAAGCGCCGCAAACAAAATTAGCACACCTTTTCCTGACGGTGTTTCGAACAGCAGCTTCCCAAAGACCTGTAGCTGTACAAGTGCAAAGATATATTGTGTTATCGGTAAAGAGAACCTTTTGAATTCCGGAAACCAAATTATCATAAAGTTCAGAGAATGAAGCAGTACGATGACCAACAGGATATTCAGTAAATGCATTCAGGATTTCTTCATCCACGTGAGTCGGCCCAGGAATAAAAAGCTTGGGTTTGCCGGTGATGTTCATGAACGCTCCATGGATCTTACTACGAGTCCGGTGGGCACTTTAGGATAAAAGTAGGTCGATTTTTGAGGAAGTATACCTCCGGCTTTCGTGACTGAAAAAAGATCATTCAAGGGTACCTGGTCGAGTAGAAAAGCGGTATTCCATTCTCCGGAATTGACAGATTCAAAAGCAGAATTGGCATTTTGGAAATATTTCAGATTTCCGTTTGAACTTGTCTGTCTTTGTGAAAGTCCCAAAATTTCCCGAAGAACAATCTCCTCCAGTATGATAACAGTAAGATCAGAAAAATCAAATGATTTATACTGTTTCCTTAAACGCTTGAGAGTTTGTTCATTTGGTGTTACCGTAAATCTCCCTTTCGCTGGCGTCACCACTTCAATCTGATTCGAACCGCTTTGTGGGGCATCAAAAGTAAATCGGTCTTTCAATGATTTTAGAAATTCCGTTTCGTCAAAATCCACCAAGCCATGGACAGCTCTATGGGTTGCATGAACGATGAGACCTGGTGATGATGCCGGCACGAGATAAGCCATTACAGCAGAAGTATCAAGGTCATCATCAATATTCTTTTTGTGAAAAATGCGAGAAGCTTCATATCGATGATGACCGTCAGCAATGAGTACATATTTTTCTCTAAATGATTGACAGAAACTTTCTATCCAGTCCTCGTTTTCAGTAGAGGAAAGTTCCAAATATACCTTCCCGTGATGATCCCATTCTGCCGTCCGAGATTCAGCTGTTTTGAATTGTTCCAAGAAATTCTTTGTCTCGTTTGGATCATCCTGATAAATGAAGAAAAGGGGGCTCAGATTGGACCGCGTCGCTTCATAGAGTTTCATCCTGTCCATTTGAGGTGCTTTGTGTGTTTTCTCATGTCGTAAGACAAAACGGTCTGATTCATTCTCCAAAGACAGTTCTGTTATAAATCCAAATCGTGTAACAGGTTGACCATTATTTTTCTCATAGGTCTCCTTAAGGCACCAAATAGCCGGTGAATTCGACTGCTCAAAAGTGCTATTCTTTTTCAAAGAATCCCATCGAGATGCCGCCTCCTTATAAAAATCTGGATCGGACCGACCGGAGTCGTAGTTTTCCGGTAGCGTCATGTGAACAAAATTATGAGGGGATTTTGACGCAAGATCTGAGCGCTCCTGATCGGTAATTACATCATATGGCGGTGCAATCACTGATGAGAGATCAGAGCCATTAGATGGAATATAACTGAAGCCCTTAAAAGGGCGGATGTCAACCATTTAAAAAAATACTCCGAGGTTGATCTAAATTTAGGGAGGGAAGACTTCCTGCTGAAATGGAAAGTGTCTTATATGAAAGAAAATTCAGGCAAAGCGCCTAAAATTAGAATTATCAGTCTAGACTTCTTCGTCAGTGAACTGCCACCGACAGGTTCCACACCACCACGGCTTTCCTTTGTAGCTAACACTTTGCTCGTTAAGGGTCAGTGCGCTGTTGCACTTTGGGCAATTCTTTTCAGTACCTTCATCAGGCCATTTGTAGTCAGGATTGAATTTAAGCGGTTCGTCAAAAGTGGTGAATTCGTCCATATCAAAAATTAATCAAGAAATTCAAATCACTGAAAGCTATTAATTGAATGCATCATTAAAATGTTAAATATTTAACACAACCAGAAAAGTCATTATTACTAACCCTACTGACGTTTTAATCCAACCCGACTGTTTACGAGCTTTTAGCTGCTTTTCATAGGGTTTCCACCAGAGATTTACAGTGACTGTTTTGTCTGGAGCCACATATACCCGCTGAAGACTCCTTTCAAGAAGCGATTCAACCTCGTTTAATTCATAGTATTCTCTCAACAGCGTGATAAACTGAGGATTAAGATAGGTGACAGTATGAACTCCCGGTTTTATTGGAACAGGGTCATCAATTGGAACTTGTCCAATGAGGATATTATCTACGTAAATATCGAGTCCACTTGAATCACAAGAAACCTGAATATAACCCACAGTTTCATCGGGATAAGGTGTTAAAACTGTATCCTGTTGTGCCAGGATAGGTGATAACTGTAGGAATAATGGGAATAGAATATAAAATGGGCACTTCATAGGTTAAATGAAAGTTAAAGGTTTATATTTCTTGAGACTATCGTAAAATCTTCTTCAGAAAATCGGTGAAAAATCATCGTACATCCTTCATTTCGCATCACTCCTTAGAAAAAATGATTTCATTCTCATCAGCTGATACAGAATCGGCCTTGGACAGTCTTGCAGAAAAGATCACTTCAAACTCTTATATTGTATTTCTCACAGGAGCAGGCGTTTCGGCTGAAAGTGGCGTACCTACATTTCGCAGTGTTGACGGTTTGTGGGAAAAATTTAAGCCGGAAGAACTGGCTAACTTCAATTCATTTATAAAGAACCCAGCACTTGTTCAAGCGTGGTATCGGCACAGAGCTGAAATAGTGAATAATGTAAAACCAAATCGAGGGCACACGGCCATAGCCCATATGGAATCAAAAGTGGCCACTTGCGTAGTAATTACTCAAAATGTAGACAATCTTCACCAGCGGGCTGGGAGCAGGGAGGTTATTGAACTGCACGGCAATATTTTGAGAAACTACTGTATTGATTGTGGAGTGCAATTTGATGGTGACCTCCTTATAGAAAACGGCGAAACCACTTTATGTAAATGCGGGGGACTTGTTAGACCGGATGTTGTCTGGTTTGGAGAAATGCTTCCGGCTAATTCATTTCGGATAGCGGAGAAACATGCCAGAAAATGTGATCTATTCATCTCCGTCGGCACCTCTGGTGTTGTCTTTCCAGCGGCAGGGCTGCCTGCTTTGGCAAAATCATCCGGCGCTTTTCTTGTTGAGATCAACACAGAAGCGACTGATCTCAGTTCCCTAATGGATGTTACGTTTCAGGGAAAATCTGGAGAAATACTTCCAAAATTAATGTCACTGTTGAAATCATGAATAAATTGGTCAAAATATTTGCATTGATGTTAGTACTGTTTGCGGGGGGCTGTGCTTATTTCAACACTTTCTATAACGCAATCCAGTTTTTTGAAGAGGCCGAACAGGAAATAGTCACAGCTTCTAATTCGGAGCAGTTGTCTAATAAAAGCGAGGAATTGTTGCAAAAAACAATTGCTCGTTGCAATCTGGTTGTCGCAAAATATCCAGAATCAAGATTCCATGATGATGCGCTCCTATTACGCGCAAAAGCATTTTATTATCAGGGAGAATTCCAGTTATCAAAGGGATCTCTTGATCGCCTGAACTCAGAATTTCCCGAAAGCCCTCTTCTTAACGAAGCACGGTTGTGGACCATTCGCTGTCAATGGAAGAATGAATCTTCCAAAGCTTCATTAGAAGAAACGCTATATTTTATCGGTGAACTTGAGGACAATGATCGATTCGGGCGAATACGATCGCTGAGGTCTCTTGCGCACACAATAGCATCTGAGATATATCAGTTTTATGGCGAAATTGATTCAGCATTGACCCACTTGGAAAAATCGGCCGAATATGCGGCAAACAGGCTGGACCGAATGAACGCCCATTATACCATAGCTGAAAGAGCATATGAAGAAGGTCGTCTAAACATTGCACTGGAGAATTACCGAAAGGTGATTTCTTCCCATCCGAATCCAAAACGGGTGGAGACGTCTCATTTACAGATAGTTCGAATTTATCGCGAAACAAAAATGTGGGAAGAGGCATCTGAGGAGATTGAAGAACTCACTACTAATGAAAAATTTTCAGGCATAAAGGCGGATCTCAGTCTTGAACTGGCGAAACTATACGAAATGCAGGGCAGGGACGATGAAGCGAGGAAACGTTATGAGGTCATTACTGAGGATTTTCCTAAAACAGCAGCATCGGCTGAATCGTATTTTGCATTGGGGACGGCCGCTCTGGATGAGGAGAGGGATTATCCTCTTGCAAGGAAATACTTCGATAACGTGGAGAGAGAATTCCGAGAATCGACTTATGCTCCCTCGGCTCGGGTCAGGGTACAGGAAATTGATGACCTTCTTTCGGTTTCTGAAGCCATTGAAAAAGTGGAGGTGTCCCTTTTTGGCGAAGGAGAAATAAAAGAAGAAACTGAAAAAATTGCGATTTCTGTAGACAGGCTCTTGAATGTGGACTCAGAGTCTTCGGTGAAGCGAGAAGAAGAGATAGAAAATATTACCAATGAATCACAAGATGGCATAATTGATACCACTAAGCTGTACCAGGAATTATCTCAACAACTGTACAGTGCTGGAGAATTGCAGGCATTCAGATTTGGCGATACGGAAGAGGGGATGAAATATTTTGTCAGGATCGTGAATGATCTTCCATCGACAAACCGTACCGCACAGGCTCTCTATTCCCTCAGTTATCTATATGATATTTCAGGCGATTCAGTCCGGGCATCGGATTTGAGGAATCGACTTATGATAGATTACTCTGACAGTGAATATGCAATGGAAATTGCCCGTTCCCAAAGTATGATCCTGGCGGACGCTCCTGCTGAACTGATGGTCCAAAGTGAAGCACTGACCGACGGTGATCCTGAGAAAGCAATTGAGCTATACGAGTCTGTCTTAAAACAGTATCCAAATACAAGATATGCTCCTGTTGTACTGCTTTCCATGGCTCATATTTATGACCGAAGTCTCAATGATCTTGACCATGCCCTGGAGGTTTATGAGCGAATAGCCTCTGACTATGAGAAGAGTGAACAGGCGAAATTTGCCGGGGATAGGATTGCTCTTTTGAAAAAAATTAAAGAATCAGTTGTCGACACTACTTCATCAAATGATAGTAAAAAAAATGATCGCTGAAAAAGGTACTGTACTGAATAACGAAGAAATTGCACATGGTATCTATCAAATGACCTTCTCGGCTGAGAGAATTTGTAATGAAGAACCATTCCCTGGACAGTTTCTGAACATATGTGTTGACGATTCATGGGAACATCCATTACGCCGACCCATGAGTATCGCCGATGTGAACGACAATCAGCTGAGCATCATTTATAAGGTTTTTGGTGAGGGAACCAAAATATTGTCAGAATACAAAAATGGCTATTCCATAGATCTGCTGGGACCCCTGGGCAACAGCTTCGGAGAAACGGAAGGAACTACGCCAATTTTAATTGGAGGTGGAGTTGGGTTATCGCCCATCATTTGGTTTCATAAAGTTTTGCAAACAAATGGCGTAGAACACAAAATTGTCGTGGGAGCTCAGAGTGTTAATGAACATTTCCTTTCCCATGATCCAGAGGAGAACATATATCTTACAACAGATGACGGATCCGTGGGAGAGCACGGAACAGTGATGCCTACTGTGAAAAAAATATGTGATGAAGTGGAAAATCCAAAACTATTTTCTTGCGGTCCAGAACCGATGATGAAAGCTGTTCATCTTTTTGTCAACAAGTTCGATTTCCCGTGTGAACTATCCGTAGAAAGTTATATGGGATGTGCCACCGGTTTATGCCAGGGGTGTGTCATTGAACGAGCTTCCAACAGCTTGAAAGAGCATAGTTATCATGAGCGGTATTCCCTGGTCTGCACTGACGGTCCTATCTACCAAGCAAAGGAGATTGTTTTTTCATGACTGTTGATCTTTCTGTATCACTGGGCGACGTCAGTTTCAAGAATCCAGTATTCGTTGCTTCGGGGACTTTTGGGTACGGAACAGAATCTAACGATCTGGTGGATGTATCTCAATTGGGCGCTATTGTGACAAAATCTATAACAAAGCATCCACGTGAAGGGAATCCGCCTCCGAGGATTGTTGAGACGCCTTCAGGAATGATCAACTCCATCGGGTTGGCTAACATAGGTGTAGACAAATACATTGAAAAAATGATTCCTGTTTATGAGAAAATTGGGACTCATGTTATCACAAATATTGCGGGTTTTAGCATTGATGACTACCTCCATGTTTTAGAGAAATTGGAATCCAGCGGCGGAAATGTTTGTGGGTATGAGATTAACGTATCTTGTCCAAACGTAGACACTGGGAGGATGGAATTTTCTGTAGACCCGAAATCCACCAGAGAGTTGACGAAAGCGCTCAGATCTGCAACGAAAAAGTTGTTAATTCTGAAACTATCTCCGAACGTTACCGATATTGGAGAAATTGCTGCCGCCGCCGTTGAAGGGGGTGCTGATGCCCTGTCCGCAATAAACACTCTGTTTGGTATGAGCATAGACCCAGCAACACGGAGGCCGAATATTAACACAAATATTGGAGGTCTTTCGGGACCGTCTATCAGACCTGTGGGAATTGCTTCTGTTTATAAAATATCCAAAGCAGTGGACGTGCCGGTTATCGGTATTGGTGGAATTACATCAGTAAAGGATGTAATTGAATATCTGTTGGCGGGTGCTTCGGCAGTGCAGGTGGGGACTGCGAATTTCAGGGATGCGGCAATTGCAACAAGGATCATCAATGATTTAGGCACTTATTGTGAAGAAAATGATATTGCTACCATTTGTGACTTGATCGGTAAAGTAGAGTCGTATGATTAGAAGGCTCGCTATTTTCTCTCTGATGATTATGATTAGCTGTCATTCTTCTCCGAGATATGGACAGCGGAACAGCAGCCGCCTGAAGACGAAAGATGCGTCCGGTAAAGTGACTAAACACAGAAAATCAATGACCGGTGTCACATCATTCTATGCTGAAGATTTCCACGGGAAGGTGACTGCCAATGGTGAAACGTATGACATGTATGGTTTAACGGCTGCACACAAAACACTTCCGTTCAATACCCTCATCAGAGTGACTAATATGGACAACAAAAAATCCGTTGTTCTCAGAGTGAATGACCGCGGACCTTATGCCAAGGGGCGGATTCTTGACTGTTCTTACGGAGCTGCTGTTAAGCTAGGATTTATCGGCAACGGGACCGCAAAAGTCAAAATTGAGGTGATGGAGTTAGGAGATAATCAATACATGAAAAGGAAAGATAAGTGACTAATATCACCGGTGAAAAATCATCAGGCGGAAGGACGCTGGTCAATGCTTTGGGAATTCCGGCTATTTTATTCCTCATATTTTTGGGAGGACTTCCGTTCACGGCTTTTGTGATGGTTGTATCTGTAATCGCCATCAGGGAATTTTATTTACTGGGAGCGAAACAGCTGATTCACCCACAATTTTTTGTGGGCTATGTCATGTCAGTCTTGTTAGCTCTTCATTACTATTTCGGTCCGGGCAATCCTCTCACCATTTTTAGACCCGGGGAATTAATGCTCATTGCTACAGTTCTGGTTGTTTTATTAGAACTTTTTAGAAAGAAAGAAAATGGTCTGAGTAATATATCCTATACTTTGGCGGGAATTGCTTACATCCCACTTCTGCTGGGAACCATGATCGGTCTGCGAGGAATAGACCCCATCGATCCGACCATGGGAATGAAACTGACCTTTTGTCTATTTGTGGGAGTCTGGGCCTGCGATTCGGCAGCGTATTTTGTAGGGTTAAATTGGGGCAAGCACAAACTGATTGAAAGGATCAGTCCCAAGAAAACAGTGGAAGGCGGAGCGGCAGGTCTTGTAGCAGCTTTTATCTTTTTCTATATCATTTTCAGATCTGGCGCTTTGTCATCTCAATACTCCATGGCGGGAATTCACTCAATCGATTATGTCATTTTCAGCATTATTATCGGAATTATTGGCCAAAGCGGCGACTTTGCTGAATCGTTAATGAAAAGAGATATGGGTGTTAAAGATACATCATCATTTTTGGCCGGGCACGGTGGTGTCTTGGACCGTTTTGATTCGCTCATATTCGCCTCGCCCGTAATGTTCCTCTATCTGAAGTATTTTGTCTATTGATTTGGCAATCCCGTTTCCTTTGGGAATACCCCGGTTACCAGATAAATTTCCGCGCTTTTTTGGCTATACTAATTTGTATATAGAAGGATTGTAAATAGAATGGATTTCCTAAAACAGTTAGGCATTGAAAAGAACAATTACGGTGGCTGTACTGGCCCTGGAGGCTGGTCTGAGTCCAAGAGTGAAGGGACGCTCGATTCCTTAAATCCCGCAACAGATGAGGTTATTGCATCTGTTTATCAAGCTTCAGAAAATGACTATGAAAAGATAATGACATCTTCAACTGAGGCTTTTGCTGAATGGCGCATGGTTCCAGCGCCAAAGCGTGGAGAAATGGTACGGCTTATGGCAGAGTCTCTCCGCAATAATAAGGATGCCCTGGGCAGCCTTGTTGCACTTGAAATGGGAAAAATAAAGCAGGAAGGTGATGGGGAAGTTCAGGAGATGATCGATATTGCCGATTTTGCTGTTGGTCTTTCACGGCAACTCTACGGCCTAACTATGCATTCCGAACGTCCACTCCACAGGATGTATGAACAGTGGCATCCGCTTGGGCCGGTTGGCGTCATTTCAGCCTTTAATTTTCCTGTTGCTGTCTGGTCATGGAACGCGTTCATTGCTGCTGTCTGCGGTGATACTGTTATCTGGAAGCCGTCCTCGTCTGTTCCCCTCAGCGCTATCGCTGTTCAAAATTTGTGTAATCAGGTGCTTGAAGAGGGAGGTTTTCCGCCTGTTTTTTCACTTATTATCGGTCCCGGCAGAACGATAGGTGAGAGGCTTGTATCTGACAGACGAATTCCACTTATCTCATTTACAGGCTCCACTGCCATGGGTAAACGGATTGGTGGTATTGTTGGTGAACGGTTGGGAAAAACCATTCTGGAACTGGGTGGCAATAACGGCATTATTATTGATGATTCGGCTGATCTTAACTTGGCCATATCGTCTGTTCTTTTTGGTGCTGTAGGAACGGCCGGCCAGAGATGCACTTCAACCCGGAGAGTATTTATTCCTGAAAAGAGCTTTGATGAAATTAGCGCAAAACTTGCGGAGACATACAGCCAAGTGACAATCGGAAACCCATTGGATGAATCGACCCTCATGGGACCCCTTGTAAATGAGAGTGCTGTAAATGAATACCTGGACGCTATCAAAAGAGTATGCGATGAAGGTGGAGAAGTTTTATACGGCGGAGAGGTGTTGGACGGCGCTGGCAATTTTGTCCAGCCTACACTTATTAAAGCAAAAAATAGCTATGATACGGTAAAGGAAGAGACCTTTGCTCCTATATTGTATTTAATTCCATTTGGTGATTTTGAAGATGCTTTGGATGAGCACAACGATGTTCCCCAGGGTCTTTCCAGCTCTATATTTACAACTAACTTGAAGAATGCTGAAAAATTTCTATCTCACAGAGGAAGTGACTGTGGCATTGCCAATGTGAACATTGGTACTTCAGGGGCTGAGGTTGGTGGTGCATTTGGCGGAGAGAAGGAAACCGGTGGTGGACGGGAATCCGGATCTGATGCTTGGAAAGCGTACATGCGTCGGCAGACAAATACAATTAACTGGAGCAATGAACTTCCTCTTGCTCAGGGCATTAGATTTGGTGATGAAAGTTCAAATTGAGAAAGGACGTTTGAATGATAACAGTTGAAGCAGCCAATGTAAGGAAAACTCTAAGCAATCATATTTTGACAGATGGCTTTGAACCAGTTGTTGATCTGGAGCTGAGCCACGGCTCATGGCTCGTTGACGGTAGGGATGGCCGGGAATATCTTGATCTTTTTACCATGTTTGCCTCTATTCCGGTTGGTTACAACCATCCCAAGCTACTGGAACACAAAGATGAGCTAGCCATCGCCGCTATGAACAAACCGACCAATTCAGACATCTACACCGCCCAACTGGCACAGTTTGTAGAATCCTTATTCACAATTACCATGCCTGATATTTTCAAGTACGGCTTTTTTATAGAAGGTGGTGCTCTTGCTATCGAAAATGCGCTCAAAGCGAGTTTTGACTGGAAGGTGAGGAAAAACTTTCAGAAAAACGGCTCAGCTCAAGAGATGGGATCAAAAGTAATCCATTTTAACAACTGCTTTCACGGACGAACCGGATATACTATATCTCTCACCAACACTTCCGATCCGCGGAAAACAGTCCATTTTCCGAAATTTGATTGGCCGCGGATCGTCAATCCAGCTGTGAACTTTCCTCTGAATGATGACAACCTTTCCAAGGTCATGGCGTTAGAAGCGGAGGCTCTTGACCAGATTAAAGGTGCCATTGGTGAGCACGGAAATGATCTTGCTGCACTTATTATTGAACCTATTCAAGGAGAAGGGGGAGATCACCACTTTCGGACGGAATTTTTCCAAGCGTTGCGACAGATTTGTGATGAGAATGAAATTATGCTAGTTTATGATGAAGTACAGTCAGGTATGGGAATTACAGGAAAATGGTGGGCGTGGCAAAATCATAATGTGGCGCCGGATCTTATGGGTTTTGGGAAGAAATCACAGGTTTGCGGTTTTGTTTCCACATCCAGGCTGGACGAGGTGGAGAATCATGTTTTCAAGGAATCCAGCAGGATCAATTCTACCTGGGGTGGTAATCTGACTGACATGGTTCGGCTCACCATTTACCTGAGCATAATTCAAGAAGAAAATCTGATCGAAGCTGCCGATAAAACAGGCGAATATTTGCATAATCAACTTTTAGCACTTCAGGGTGACTATGCTGATCTTGTTTCAAATGCCCGTGGCGCCGGTCTCATGTGTGCTTTCGATCTTCCCAATTCCGAAACCCGGGATAAGCTTCTAGATCAGATTATTCAAAACGGCACTTTAATTCTAGGGAGCGGGGACAATGCAATTCGCTTCCGGCCACCTTTGAATATATCTACTGACGAGATTGATTACGGAATAGATATCATCCGGAAAAGCCTCGACGAAATTATAAACTGACGGACAGTTACCATCGGCACTCTTTACCTTGTCAGCACTCCCATCGGTAATCTTTCTGATTTTTCACACCGGGGAGTTGAGACTCTCGGAAGTGTGAGCCTTGTCCTGGCTGAAGATACTCGCCGGACTGTAAAATTGCTGAAGCACTACGAAATTTCTCAACCATTGTTAAGCTATAACGAACACAACCGAGACAGGAGAATTCCGAAAATAGTTACCACTCTATCTGGCGGTGATGATGTGGCCCTTGTCTCTGATGCTGGAACACCAACAGTTAGTGACCCGGGGTATAAACTTGTGCGGGCATGCATTTCTGAGGGGATCGCGGTTGTACCCATTCCCGGTGCTTCGGCTGTTCTTGCGGGTCTTGTTGCATCGGGTCTGCCCACAGACCGTTTTGTTTTCGAAGGTTTCCTCCCTAAACAAAAAAGGAGAAAAGCGCGCCTTAATATGCTGAGCGGAGAAGAGAGGACTATCATCCTTTTTGAGTCACCTGAGCGGGTGGGACGTACGCTTAAGGATTGTTTCGACTCTTTTGGTGATAGACCTGTTGCTGTCTGCCGGGAAATAACAAAACTCCATGAAGAAATCTGGCGCGGCCGTCTTTCAAACGGTGCACAACATTTTGATGAAAAGAAGATAAAGGGAGAAGTTACCGTGCTGATCGGTAAAGATTCAGACAGCGTCCATTTTGATGAAGAGGCCACCCGATGAGCAGGGGTCTTTTCATTACCTTTGAAGGTATTGACGGATGTGGGAAAAGTACTCAGGCTCGAGGACTTGAACGAAGATTAGAGAAAGAAGGGAATGCACCATTGCTATTAAGGGAGCCCGGTGGTACACCAATTTCAGAAGATATTCGAAAAGTGCTACTTAACCCCGACAATTCATCGATGGCTCCCGAAAATGAAGCCCTCCTACTGGCAGCAAGCAGATCGCAGCTGCTTAAAGAAGTGATCATTCCGCGTCTTGAAAAAGGAACTATCATTCTTTGCGACAGATATATCGATTCAACATTGGCTTATCAGGGTTTCGGCAGGGACTTGTCTCAGGAATGGCTCAGGCAGATCAACCGCCTCGCTTTTGAACTGGCCATTCCTGACAAGACTTTTTTGTTTGACCTACCTGTTGATGTGGCACTTTCCCGACTTGGTGACCGCCAAAGAGACAGAATTGAAGCGACAGGCGTGGATTTTTTGGAAAAAGTGAGAAATGGTTTCCTAATACTTGCGGAACAAGAATCCGACAGGTATATTATTCTTGATGGTCAAAACCAAACAGAAGAATTGGAAAAAGAGATCTCATCTCAGGTATTGAGGATTATTTCATGAATAAAAGTCGATCAATTCAGAGAACTTTATTTATAACAGTACTACTGGTTACGGTTATTTCAATCGGCAGGTCCGATCTGTACCGGGATATATCATCAAATTGGCGGATGGTGTACGAAGTTTACAAAAGAGTGATGACTGATTACGCCGACCAGATCGATCCGAAAAAACTGGCCACCGCCGGAATTGACGGTATGCTTTCGGAACTGGATCCCTATTCGGTCTATCTTGAAGAAGAAGACCGTCACCAGCTTAATTTGTTAACCAGGGGAAACTACGGTGGTGTAGGCATTCAACTGGGTGTTCGTAATGACTCTCTCACCGTCATTGCTCCCATTGATGATTCTCCAGCTCAGAGAGCAGGCATTATTACTGGTGATAAGATCATTGCCGTAGACGGTGAATCTACTTCGGAAATGTCTCTGGATCACGCCGCAGATAATATCCGTGGTCAAAAAGATACCAAAGTGACGCTCACCATTCGCCGGTGGGGAGAAGAGGATATTGACTTTGTTCTAACACGAAGTACTATCACTGTAAAAGATGTCAGTTACTCGGGAATGATAAACGACAAAACAGGATATATTAGATTGAATCGCTTTTCGAGAAATTCATCGGGTGAAATGAGACAGGCACTTAGAAGCCTCGACAATCAGGGGGTAGAAAGAATTATACTTGATCTGCGAGGGAACCCTGGTGGCCTTATGGATGCGGCTGTTCAGATATTGGACATGCTGGTGGAAAAAGGAGTTGAGGTGGTTTCCATGTCCGGTCAATCGGATGAATCCAATCGGACATTCACTTCCCAGAATAAACCTATTGTGGATACATCTGTCCGTCTGGCTGTTTTGATTGATGGTGGTAGTGCCTCTGCCAGCGAGATTGTGGCCGGGGCTATCCAGGACCTTGACAGAGGAATTGTGGTGGGGACCAACTCATTTGGCAAGGGGCTTGTCCAAACCGCTTATCAGCTAGATGAAGCTCGAACCCTGAAAATGACCACTGCAAAATATTACATTCCGTCGGGGCGCTTAATTCAAAAGCCCGGTTACCTACGAGGCGATGTGGCTGCTGATTCAGAAAGGAGTGACTCTGTATTTGCCACTGTTAACGGAAGGCGCGTTATTTCAAATGGCGGCATAACACCAGATTTTAAGGTGGAACAGGAAAGAACACCACTGCTAACGAGGGAATGTTGGCGCAAAGGGTTATTTTTTGAATTCAGTAGCAAATATCACAAAGTCCATCAGCTTACAGGATATATTGAAATCACCGATAATATTGTCGAGGAATTCCGGTCTTTTATCTCTTCGAAAAATCTCGATCTGAAATCTGAAGGAGAAAAGGAGCTGGCCAAGCTTGAAGAGATGCTGAAAGAAGAATCGGAGACTGATAAACGGATCGAGCATTCGCTGTCAGTTTTGCGAAAACATTATGAGCAGGACATGGATGCCCTGTTTAACGATGAATTAGATCATATCCGTATCATGCTTGAGAGGGATATGTCTTGGGCGGTTGGAGGCATTGGAATGCGTATAGAGTCATCATTTGATGATGACCCTGTAGTATTAAAAGCAATAGAAGTTGTCGCTGATCAATACGCTTACGGTTCCACACTGGATCCGTCCATGAATTGAAGATTTTGTCCTACCTGTTATTGATTTTGTTTCCGAAAAGGGCCATTCTAAATTCGCCATCCCCGGGGCGATTAGCTCAGCTGGTTAGAGTGCTGCCTTGACATGGCAGAGGTCACTGGTTCAAGTCCAGTATCGCCCACGGAATGATGATTACCATGCTGAATATTTATGAGTACGAAAGAGATCACCGTAAAGGTTACGGGATACGATTCACGGACCTATCCTTCTGATACATCTGTATCTTCCATTCTCCAGGACATAGATTCTTCTCTCGCTGACAACGCCGTTGCCGCGATGGTGAACGGCCAGTTGTGGGATTGGAACAGGAGCGTGGAATCTGATGCTGAGCTGTCGCCGGTCTATGCTGATTCTGAAGAAGGCCACTCGGTTTTACTTCACAGCGCTGCGCACCTTATGGCTCAGTCCGTGAAAGAATATTTCCCTGATGCGCAAATGACAATCGGGCCAACTATCGAGAATCGGTTCTATTACGATTTTGATGTTGAGACACCGTTCAGTGATGAAGACCTAGAGAAAATTGAGAACGGTATGAGAGAACATTCTGCTGCGAACTACAGTGTAAATAGAGAAGAGATAGGTGTAAAAGAAGCGAAAAAATTATTTAAGGGAAAGAAAGAGACTTACAAAATTGAAATGATTGATGAGTTCGATGATGACGAGGAGATCTCCACCTACACTCAGGGTGATTTTGTTGATCTCTGCCGAGGCCCTCATCTGGCTTCTACGGGAATAATAAAACATTTCAAACTTCTGAATACAGCAGGTGCCTACTGGCGTGGTGACGAAAAAAATAAAATGCTTCAGCGTATTTACGGCACGGCTTTTTACAACAAAAAAGAGCTGGACGCCTATGTTAAGCAGGTTGAAGAAGCAAAAGAGCGAGACCATCGGAAACTAGGAAAGGAACTGGAATTATTCTTTTTCGATCAACTTTCTCCAGGCAGTCCATTCTTTATGCCCAAAGGTGCAATTTTATATCAAGAGCTGGAAAACTTTATCAGGGAACTGTATAAAGACTTTGGATATGATGAAGTGATTACTCCCCAGGTATATGATATTGAACTGTGGAAGCAGTCAGGCCACTGGGATCTATTCAGGGAATATCTTTACCACATGAAGATTGGTGAACGGGAATTCAGTCTTAAACCGATGAACTGTCCGGGACATACGGTAATCTACAAATCTGATTTGCATTCCTACAGAGACTTACCGCTCCGAATCGCCGACTTCGGCCGGCTTCATAGATTCGAGCGTGCCGGTGTTATATCTGGTCTCACGCGAGTCCGAAGCTTCAGTCAGGATGATGCACATATTTTTTGTACCGTGGATCAAATTGGAGATGAAATCAGCGATTTGATACGAATGGTCAATATCGTGTTTGAGACATTTGGCTTTGAATCAATTAAAGTTGAATTGAGTACACGGCCTGAGAAGGCGCTAGGTGCCCAAAAACTCTGGGAAAAATCTGAAGCGATGCTGGAGACTTCCCTAAATGAACACAAGATGGATTTCAGTTTAGTTGAAGGGGAAGGTGCTTTTTATGGGCCGAAAATCGATTTTCAGGCAAGAGATGCGCTGGGTAGATATCATCAACTAAGTACTATTCAGCTCGACTTCAATTTGCCTGAAAGATTTGAACTTGAGTATGTAGCGAAAGACGGTTCCTATGAGAGACCCGTTATGATACACCGAGCTATCCTGGGATCAATTGAACGTTTCCTGGGAGTTTATCTGGAGCACTGTGGCGGAAATTTCCCCCTTTGGCTGGCACCCACTCAGGTAGCCATCCTTACTATTTCAGACAAATTCGAAGATTACGGCAGAGATTTGCTAAACCAGCTGAAATCTGCAGGTATACGGGCTGAACTAGATGACAAGGCTGACAAGGTAGGTGCAAAGATCAGGAATGCCGAAATGAATAAAGTTAATGTGATGCTTATCGTTGGAGCCCGCGAGGCTGAAGCTGGTGAAGTTTCTGTCAGGCGCCGCTTTGAAGGTGATTTGGGACAAATGAAAGTTGATCAACTGATTGAACAACTTGACAATGAAATCAATAATAAAAGGAGAAAAGAACAATCGCAAAAGTAGAAAAAATAAAAGTTAACGATCGAATTCGGGCGCAAGAAGTGAGACTCATCGGTGAGGCTGGTGAGCAGATGGGAATTGTCTCTATTAGTGAAGCGATGGAATCGGCAAGATCAGCCGGTTTGGATCTGGTTGAGGTAGCCTCTGGCACTGAGCCTCCAGTCTGCAAAATTATGGACTATGGTAAACTGAAGTATGATCAAAAGAAAAAGGACCAGGAAAGCAAGAAAAAACAGCATGTTATTCGAGTTAAAGAGATTAGATTTCGCCCCCGAATCAGTGATCATGATTTGGGAATCAAGATTAATCGTATAAAGAAATTTATTTCTGAAGGAAACAAAGTGAAAGTAACACTCATGTATCGTGGTCGTGAGATGGCAAGGCAGGATCTTGGCGAACAATTGATTCGTCGAATTGAAGATAGCTTGAGTGATGTTGCTGAGGTAGAGAAGCGTGGCGATCTTGAAGGCAGGCGGATATCCGTCGTTATGTCGCCCAAATAGGAGAAATTGCTATGCCTAAAATGAAATCGAGAAGAGGGGCAGCAAAAAGATTCTCTCTTACAGGTACCGGAAAGGTACGAAAAAATAAAGCCAACAAGTCTCATCTGCTTTCAAGGAAAAGCATGGACAGGAAGCGTTCCCTCCGCAAGAGTGGTGATGTAAGCGAGGCTGATGCCAAGCGGGTCAAGAAGATGCTGGGAATATAGGATATATAAATGCCGAGAGCAAAAAACGCTGTCCAGCGGAAAAAACGACACAAGAAGATTCTCAAGCAGGCAAGAGGGTATTATGGTGCTAGAAGTCGTCTTTTTCGCACAGCCAAGGAGGCTGTGGAAAGAGGCATGCTGTACAACTACAGGGATCGCCGCAGGAGGCGCGGTGAATTCAGAAGGCTCTGGATCACAAGAATTAATGCCGCGGCCAGACTGAACGGTACCTCATATTCCAAATTGATGGCTGGTCTTAAATCGCACAATATTGAACTGGATAGAAAAATGCTTTCTGATCTGGCGGTCCGTGAGCCGTCAGCTTTTTCTGAAGTGGTTAAGGCTTCTGACAATTAATATGCTATCAAGGAATAAATCGGGTCGATTTTTTACCTAAATATTTGACGGGACATTTGGCGTCTTGTCTTGCAAATCCGCTTGGGAAACCTGGCGGATTTTCTTTTATCCTGAAAATGATAAAAAGTAACTTCAGCAACTCCTGACTCAACAATGTCATTGGCATCAAAAATAGATTCTGTTCGCGATACTTTCAGTAAGTCTTTTGAAAAACTTTCTGCTGGAGATACAACAGTGATTGAGAAGCTGAGGCATGAATATCTTGGCCGCAAGGGGAAAGTTGCGGACCTTTTTTCAGAATTGGGTTCAGTTCCCGAAAGTGATCGACCGGGAATGGGGAAATTGTTAAATAAGCTTAAAGCCGAGCTGACCCGGAAAATTGAAAAAATAAAGGATGCTGGTTCCACCGGCACCGTTTCACCAGAAAAGATTGTTGATCTTTCTCTGCCCGGAGACGAGGTCACCATGGGGTCACTCCATCCCATCACGCAGACCATGCGGGAAGTGAAGCAAATATTTCAGGCCATAGGATTCTCCGTAGCATATGGACCAGAAATCGATGATGATTACCATAACTTTGAAGCGTTGAATATACCCAAGCATCATCCTGCCCGGGATATGCAGGATACATTTTACATCACTGATAATGACGTGTTGAGAACTCACACTTCCAATACACAGATCCACGTGATGGAGAACCAGGAACCGCCTGTGCGCGTGATCTGCCCCGGTAGAGTATACCGGAACGAGGCGATCAGCATCCGGAGCTACTGCCTGTTCCATCAGGTGGAAGGACTCTACGTGGCTGAAAATGTATCTATGGCTGAAATGAAAGGGACATTAGAGTATTTTTGCCGTCATTTTTTTGGTGAAGAGGTTAAAGCTCGTTTCAGGCCCAGCTTCTTTCCGTTCACTGAACCGAGTGCTGAAGTGGATATCACGTGCCTCATGTGCGGCGGCGATGGGTGTTCTATGTGCAAAAAAACGGGGTGGCTAGAGATCCTAGGTTGCGGCATGGTTGATCCGGCCGTTCTGGAAATGGTCGGCTATGATCCCGTAAAATGGTCTGGATATGCCTGGGGAATGGGAATAGAAAGACTTGCCATCCTTAAGCACGGTATTGATGATATTCGGCTTTATTTCAACGGGGATGTTCGTTTTTTGAGGCAATTTGCATGATTGTCTCTTTGGACTGGCTCAAAGATTTCGTCAGCTTCAAACTGGCGCCCCAGGAATTAGCGGATCTTCTTACAGGTGCTGGACTGGAGTCTACCGTAGGTGAAAACGGTGATACTCTTGACATTGAACTTACTCCCAATCGTCCCGACTGTATGTCTCATCTCGGCGTGGCGAGGGAGATAGCCCTATTAACAGATGCAAAGCTTAAACAAGATGATATATCCTTGTCTGAATCTGACCAGCCAGTTGAAGATGCAGTAACCATTATAATCGAGGATGAGAAAGGCTCTCCCCGTTATTCTGCCCGGGTTGTAAAAGGGATTAAAGTTGGTGCCTCACCTGACTGGATGGTTCAAAGACTGGAGCAATGCGGCATCCGGTCTATTAATTCTGTTGTGGATATATCCAACTATGTTCTTCTGGAGCTGGGTCATCCCCTTCATACATTCGATCTGGGATTGGTTGAAGGAGAAACAATTATTGTCAGAAGCGCCAAAAAAAATGAAAAAATAGTAACGCTTGACGGGGAGAATAGGAAGCTGAGCAGTGATCATCTATTAATATGTGACTCGAAAAAACCTGTTGGCCTCGCCGGTATTATGGGCGGCGAAAACACAGAAGTGACCCAAAAAACTACCGATGTTCTTATTGAATGCGCCTACTTTGATCCAGTTACGATCAGGAAAGGTGCGAAAAAACTGGACCTTTCCAGTGAGGCATCCAGGCGTTTTGAAAGAGGAGCCAATTACGATGATGTAACTGCTGTTCTTGATCGAACGGCACAACTGATCACCCAAATAGCTGGAGGTGAAATTTGCGCGGGGATGGTGGACTGTTATCCCAAGGTAATAAAACCGAAAAAGGTTTTACTTAATCGAAAAAGAGCAGAATCTTCAATCGGTGTTGCATTTGATGACAAATTCATCCGTTCAACCTTGGGTGGACTTGGAATAGGTCATAAAAAGAAGAATGATCAATATGAATGCGTTATTCCTTCATTCAGACCAGACCTGGAGCGTGAAATTGATCTGTGCGAAGAGCTGGCACGTGTGTACGGTTTTGACAAGATCGAATCAAAAACGGCTTATGTAGGTGATGTAACTACTATTCTAGCGGATGAAGAGAGAACAGTTGACGAACTGAGAGATTATTTTTCTGGAATGGGATTTAACGAAGTGATGACAAACAGTCTGTTGAGTGAACAGGATGCTCAAACTTTTTCAGAATTAAATCCGTTGCCTGTTGCAAATCCGCTGAGCCGGGAAATGTCCGTAATGCGGCCGTCGCTTCTTCCCGGGTTGTTGGGCTCCGTTAATTACAATCTACGTCGGGGTGAAAACGATCTTTCTCTTTTTGAATACGGCAATATTTTTCAGGCTGAGGAAAAGAAGTGGGCTGAATCACCACAATTCTCTGGTGTGGCTTGTGGTGACAGGGTATCAAAGGGGTGGCGTCAAGACCAACATAAAAATGATTTCTACCTTCTAAAGGGAGTAGTCTGCAATCTTGTACAAAGATTTGGATTTGATGGATCCTTTACCGAATTGGAGAACAGCTCTGTTTTCTCATATGGGATGCGATGGGAAACTTCATCAGGTTGGCTAGCGGACATTGGATCAGTAAATAATGAGATTCTTGGGTACTATGATATCGGTTTACCGGTTGTCTCTGTTAACCTGAATCTTGAACTGTTCAACAGCTCCATAGAGGCGGTGCAGTTCAGTAAACTGCCACAGTTTCCCAGTATAGATCGCGATCTATCTCTAAGCGTTCCTTCCTCTGTCACTATTGGAGAGTTGGAATCGATAATTCAGGAAAATGGGACAGATCTATTGCGTGTAAAAAAACTGTATGATCTGTACGGGGGTGATCAGATAGAATCGGGTATGCAAGGCGTCACTTTTTCACTTTCTTTCCGTTCCGATGATAGAACACTCCAGGATGACGAAGTTGATACCATCATGGAGAAAATTATTTCAGAGACTTCATCACAAGTCGATGCTAAATTACGGTGAGATGGATACTGTCCTTCCCAATTTATTATCACTTGAACACAAGATAAAAGACGCTGTCGATGAGCTTCAACGTCTTAAGAAAACATCAGGTGGTAGCTCTGATGGTGGTGGCGTCTCATCTAAAGAAAAGAAAGCTATCCGGGATCAGATCCAGAAAATTATTAACCTCATTGAAGAAACTGAAGGTGCTGATTAGCTAGGAGGCGTTATGACTGATGATCAGGATAATTTGGCCCGTGTCTCAATTTTTGGTCAAGAGTATACTGTAAAGGCACAGGCGGATGAAACTTATATCGCAGATGTAGCTCAGTATGTAGATCAGAAAATGCGTGAAATAGAAAAAGAATTGCCGTCTTCTCAATCCACCACAAGAATTGCTATTCTTGCGGCAATGAGTGTGACGGACGATTATTTTGCTGAAAAACGTCAGCGAAATCAAATCGTCAGCGAAGTTGAAGAGAAGGCTTCTACATTGGTTGAGTTCATAGATGAGTCTCTTGTTCTCAACTAGGGCTATTTCCTAATTACCGGTTTTCTCTCTTTATTTTAATATCACCTTTCAATTAATGACATGAGGTGAAGATTGTAGTTTAAGAATATGACTGAAACAATAATCCTCTCAGGAAAAGAAGTTGCGTCAGCGGTATACGATGATTTGAGTTCCCGTATAGATCGCATCACCAGCGAAAAGGTTACACCGGGCCTTGCTGCAGTTCTGGTAGGTGATGATCCCGCTTCTCAGGTTTACGTACGAAATAAAAGGCGCAGATTCGAAAATATGGGTCTTTTCGGAGAAACTTTTAGAATGGGAGAAGATTCGTCAGAAAGTAACGTTTTGGCTCTCATAAATGATCTCAATGGTGATGACCGTTTCCATGGAATTCTAATTCAGCTACCGTTACCGAAGGGAATTGATTCTGATAATCTTTTGCGATCCGTAAGGCCGGATAAGGACGTGGACGGTTTTCATCCTGAGAACATTGGACTTTTAGCAGCGGGAAATCCCCGGTTTATACCTTGCACTCCTAAAGGGATTTTACGAATACTCCAGTTTTATAATATTGAAACCAGTGGTAAACATGCTGTTATTGTTGGAAGGAGTAATATTGTCGGTCGTCCAATGGCCCTTATGCTTAGTGCCAAAACTGATACAGGTAACGCAACTGTGACTGTTTGTCACTCCAGGACACCTGATATCGCTTATTATACCCGTCAGGCGGATATTGTCATTGCCGCTGCGGGCATGCCGAGCCTCATTAAGGGAGATATGATTAAGGACGGCACGGTGATCATAGATGTGGGCATCAATAGAGTAGAGGACGATTCAAAAAAAGGATACAAACTTTCAGGTGATGTGGATTATGAATCCGTCATGGATAAAGCATCAGCAATAACGCCCGTTCCCGGAGGAGTGGGCCCTATGACCATTGCCATGCTGGTTGAGAATACTGTTGAGGCAGCTGAGCGTTTGATATCCTAAGGAAGTAGTAAATTGTTTAACCATTTGCGCCCGTAGCTCAGCTGGATAGAGCGCTTGCCTCCGGAGCAAGAGGTCGTTAGTTCGAATCTCTCCGGGCGTACCAAGCAATCCTGCCTTCATAAAACCCCTTTAGCGAGGGG
>DCXX01000077.1 GCA_002329125.1 Fidelibacterota bacterium UBA2125
TGTTCTTGTTTCACTGTAGCCACGCTGCTCACCGTCACGCTCCGCCCAGACCCGCAAATCTGAAAGGACCGCTCCTGCGTCATCGATCACTTTCCCTTCAATAAAAGCGTTGGGAGAACTGAGGTTAAAATCTAACCCGGAAGTACCGGAGGTGATATTGTGATAAGACTCTTCGATGATACTGCCGGACGGAATGGACCGTTCGTGCACCCAGAGATGATAACCGCTCTCGTCATCAGCCGCCGATGAGACTGGGGCCGAGAACGCACCTGTGGAATCGGAAACAGTTTCTGTCCATCCCTGTTCACTACTGGCACCGATGAACACATTACCCGTGGGCTCGCTATCAAAATAGACCATCCCCGTAATGGTGGCATCTGTTGCGTAAACTGTTATACTGTGTGTGGAGGTGGTGCCGTCTGTCACAGTCAACTCTTCACCTTGAGGGACGAGATAATCTGGCATCATTTGGTGGGCGTCAACATCCAGCCACCACCGGCCTGCAATGACCCCGAGCTTAAAACTACCGTCAGAGCCTGTGATCTCACTTACATGATTCCCCGTATGATGCTGGTTTGCATAGACATAAACACCCACTACAGGAGTGCCGGCATTATCTGTCACAGTCCCTTCAATGAATGATGTTGCACTCACAAGTTCAATGGTGAGGTCGGTGGTACCTGAATTTATTTCATCATACCGCTCCTTGCGAAAGGCCTCCTCGCTGAGATCTGAGGTGTTGATCCACAGGTTGTAACCACCCGTGGCATCGGCCTCGCTGGCTACCTGCAGCGTAAATGTGCCGTCTGAGTCCGTCTCAGTCTGTGTCCAGCCTGTTTTTCCGTCGGCGGAGAGCCATACACTCGCAAGAGGTGCATCGTCCAGAAGGATGGTTCCTGAAATAATGGCATCAGCAGCATAGGCGATGAAGTCCATGGTGACTGTGGAATTTTCTTCTACCTGAACTTCTTTTTCCCTCGGTCTGAGATAAGTGGGGATAAGACCGTTTTCGTGCAGCCTCACCCACACTTTCCCCGCTTCCACCGTCATCTCGTAGGTACCGTCAGTATCAGTCCTTGTCCATGTGCCACCTTCTCCCTCAAAATTGGCAGAAACTTCCACATCGGAGATGGGGTTGCCGTCATCATCGGTCACTGTCCCTGTCAGTGTGGCTGATGCGCCCATAATTGAAACTGTTCCTATGGATTCCTTGTCGACAAGGCGCTTCTCAGTTTCATATACCGCCGCCCGGGACATGTCCCATTTTGTCCTGCGGGAGAGTTTTTCCCGAGCGCGGTCATTCTCCATTCGCTGAAGGTCACTGTGGCGTCTCATAGCCTGAATACGGTCATCCTGCCCGGGATCGAAAGTTTCACCAAATAGCACGGAAGTAGTAAAAGTCAAAAGAAGAAAAATTTGTCTTGTCATGAGTGTCTCCAAACCTCTTAAAAGAAATTTACGCTGCAAAGTTTTAATATCAACGGTTGCTGACCTGGGCCGTGTCGCTCGAAACACCCCGTATAAAGTGATTTTTTCAACGATAGGGAATAGCAAATGTTATTGTAGTTTTTCATATGACCGTGTATATTTTTATTGCTGACAACGGGATGCTTTAATCTTAATATTATAGCCTCAATAACTGTTATTACTAAAATAATATGAACAATCAATCAAATCAACTGGAGAGAACAAAAGAATGGCAGCATAAACTGCTCTTACTCGTTTCAGGATTGTTGTTCTTCGAAACAGTGACGGGGCTTTCCATCTATCTGCTCCCTTTTTCTGTTTCGAATCAAGTTATGGTCTTACTGCACACTCTCATTGGCCTTCTGTTTATTCTCCCGTTTGCATGGTATCAGATCCGCCACTGGCTGATCTACCGCACCATGAAAATGCACAACATTAAGTTGACCGGTTATATTTCTCTCGTCATCACAGTAATAGCGGCTGTTTCCGGAGTGATTCTCACATTTCAAGCTATTTTCCAGACTAAGATCAGTCGCAGCTGGGATCTGATACACATTATTTCAACGTTTGCCCTCATTGCTTCCCTTTTGCCCCATCTGATTGTAATTGTGATGCGTGATCTCAAAGACCGTCAACAGGATCGTTTACAACCGATCCTGACAGCACAGAAACAATACGGTCTCCGTTCACTGTTGATGGCAGGAACACTTTTCGCCATAACTGCCCTTCTGGTGTATGCTTATGAACCAGTGAACCTAATCAACGAATTTCCTGACGATTACAGCTATCTGTATGGAAAAGATCGTCCCTTCGCTCCCAGCCTGGCTCGGACGAGCAGTGGAGGAGTTTTTGACGCTCGTTCTCTGGGCGGCTCTCAGACTTGTGGCACAGCCGGCTGCCACGGTCAGATTGTTAAAGAGTGGGAAGTGAGCGCCCACCGTTATGCAGCCATGGACCCTGCCTTCCGGGCGGTACAGAAGGTGATGGGTGAACAAAACGGACCTGAATCAACCCGTTATTGCGGCGGTTGCCACGATCCAATCTCTCTCTTCTCCGGAACGAAGAATCTTTTCAGAGATGATCTGACCAATCCCATTGGTTACCAAGAAGGTGTTTCTTGCATCGTCTGTCACGGGATAAAGGAGATCGATATCCAGGGTAACGCCAACTATGTGATCACTGAACCTGGGCGTTATATGTTTGAACTGCATGAGGGAAAAACGGCCCGTTTCCTGCGGGATTTTCTCATTCGTGCCTATCCAAAATACCACATCGAAAGTTTGCAGCACCGTCTGTTCAAGAGCCCGGAGTTTTGTGCCGGATGTCATAAACAGTTTATCGATGAAGAAATTAATCAGGTTGGGTGGGTTCAGCTTCAGAATCAGTACGACAACTGGCGCAAGAGCCGTTGGAACCACCCGGGAGATCCGAGCAAAACCATTGAATGTCGTGAGTGCCACATGCCACTCACAGATTCACAAGATCCCGCCAGTGGCGATGAACTCGATTATAATCGAAAAGACGACGATGGCAAACATCGCAATCACCGGTTTCTCGCCGCTAACCAGTTTATACCTGCAATACTCGATCTCCCCGGCGCCAGTGAACATATCGCCCTTACGGAAAAATGGCTTCAGGGTAAATACGAGATCCCTGAAATTGAGGATAAGTGGCGCCCCGGTCCGGCAGTTCCTTTGGAACTCATCATACCAGAAAAAGTGGCGCCCGGTCAGGAAGTAACGATTCAGACGTTGATCACCAACAACAAGGTAGGGCACGACTTCCCCACCGGCCCCATGGATATTATTCAGGCGTGGGTTGAACTGGTTGTGAGAGATCAGGAAGGAAATGAGATTTTCAGCTCCGGGCACAGAGATGAGAAGCATTTTATCGAGCCGGGATCGTTCATCTTTAAAGCTGAAGCAGTCGATCAATATGGCAATCTTATTGACAGGCACAATTTGTGGGAAATGGTAGGTGTTCGCTATCGACGGGTCCTTTTCCCCGGCTTTTCCGATCAGACTCAATTCACGTTCTCATGCCCCGGTACAGTTTCAACAGATGAAGAAAATCTTCCTAACAGACAGGATTTCCAGTTCCGGGTGGCAGGTGATCAGGTGACAGAATTACAGGTCTCCGCAAAACTTCTCTACAGAAAGATCGACCAGTTCCTCTTAAACTTCCTTCTGGGTGAAGATTCCGGTGTAACAGCCCCTGTCACGGTCGTCTCTGAAGACCAGAGAACAATTAAGGTTGTCCCCAACCGAAGTCCCTGAATACGTGCCCGCAAGATTATCGCGGCGAAGACGCCGCCTTATTACAACTACATTTGGTGTCTCCTCTTTTATCGTCATTGTTTCCGTCACGATCTGGCTGGTCTCCCAGCCGGACAGACCCTACATCCCTGGCGAAGAAATAGAGGGGTTGACGGCTGAGCTGGAGCGGGCCGTTCCAGAAAACTACCCGAAGGTCACCTTTGTAGACGTTGCCCACGATGCAGGTATCTCATTCAGACATTTCTCCGCAAAGAGGACATCTCAACTCCCAGAGGACATGGGGTCAGGCGCCGCCTGGGGCGACTACAACAACGACGGCTGGATCGATCTTTTTGTAGCCAACGAAGTGGGGCCTCTCACTTTTTCTGAAGAAACTGTCGCCGCTTCACCGGCACACTGTACACTGTATCATAACAACGGCGACGGCACCTTTAAAGAAGTAAGCGCTGACGCTGGAGTCGATTTCCGGGGCTGGGCCATGGCCCCCACATGGAATGATTATAACAACGACGGCTGGCTGGACCTTTTCATATCCTGCTTTGGTAAAAACGTTCTTTATCACAACAATGGTGATGGGACATTCAGCGATAAAACCTCGGAAACCGGACTTGGCGGACAGCACGGTTTTTGGGCAGGTGCTTCCTGGAGTGATTTTAACCGCGACGGATTCATCGATCTCTACGTCTGCGGCTATGTACAGTATGTTCCCAGTGATAATCAGACTACGACGCTTCAGTATGATGTTGAGGTCCCCACCAGTATCAACCCTTCTTCATTCCACGCTGAACGCAATTTGCTCTATCGAAATAACGGGAACGGAAGTTTTACCGAAATGTCCGAAACAGCCGGTGTTGAAGATCTCAATGGGCGTAGTCTCTCCGCTGCCTGGTGCGATTTCGATGAAGACGGTTGGCCCGATCTCTACGTGGCGAATGATGTGTCTGATAATGTATTGTTCAGAAATCGAGGTGATGGAACATTCGAAGAAATAAGCCACTCAGCGTATGTGGCTGACTATCGCGGAGCCATGGGAATCGCTGTCGGAGATTGGGACGGAGATGCAGACATGGATATGTATATCACACACTGGCTCGCCCAAGAAAATGCTCTCTACAGCGGAATGATGTCTGAGCTCTCCCACCTCGAAATATCCTCAAACAAGACCAAATTCATGGATGAGGCAGACCGTTATGGATTAGGACAGATCGCCCTCGATTTTATCGGATTCGGAACCTCTTTCTTTGATTATGACAATGACGGATGGTTGGATCTGTTCGTGACAAACGGCAGTACTGTTCAGCAGAAAGAGAAGTCGTGGCTTTTGATTCCAATGCGTGATCAGCTTTTCTGGAATCGGCCTGTTGGTGAAGGGTTTTTCGATGTTTCAGAAGTCAGCGGTGAAGCACTTAAGTCTGAATATGTGGGCAGGGGTGCAGCCTTTGGAGATTATGACAATGACGGTGACGTTGATATTTTTATCGTTAACAACGATGGCCCCGGACAGCTCATGAGAAATGATGGCGGCAACAGGAACCGCTGGCTACAGGTACAATTGGTGGGGGCGCAAAGCAATAGGCAGGCTATTGGGGCTAAGCTTCGTTTGGTGGCGGGGAGTCAGGTACAGTTGCGCCAGGTAGGGGCGCAGAGTTCCTATCTTTCCCAGAACAGTGTGATTGAAAATTTCGGCCTCGGAAATGTCTCAAAAGTTGACACCCTCGAAATCATCTGGCCCAGCGGACTGATAGAGGAATTTTATGATGTAGCATCCCGGCAGACATTACATATAGTAGAGGGCGAAAACTCTCTATAGCTCAATTCCAGTAACTACCAGGAAATAAAGTGCGCAAAACTTTTGTAGCCATACTGATTTCACTCCTTTCCCTGTTTGTTGTCGTCACTGTATTGAAGCGCCGCTCCATTCACGTGATTGCGGAAGATAGTAACAACACTATGACGGTTGTTGATAAAGAGAAGGTTCAGCATTTTTGGAAAGTCTATCGTCAGGCAACAGAATATCGTATTGCCGGCAATCCAGGCGAGGCTGCTGTTGAATATGGCAGGGCGATTGATCTGAACGGCCGTCATGAAGACGCTCTCTACTATCTGGGAAATATGAATTTTGAACTGGGCGAATTTGAAGCTGCTGAACAGGCCTGGAGGCGGTTGATCGAAGTCAACCCGAACAGTGCCCGGGCCCATTATCAGTTAGGAACTCTCTACCTTTCGATGGAGAGCAAAGATCAGTTTAGTCTTGATGAGGCCGAAGCCAAGTTTCAGCAAGCTTTAGCTATCAACAAAGAAGAGACCGCACCACTGCTCCGCCTCGGTCAAGTTGCCCTTATCCGGGGAAATCTCTCTCAGTCACAGCGCCTTTTTGACAACGTCATTGCCTCAAACTATAGAAGCATAGAAGCACATTTTCTTAGAGGGTACATCGATTGGAAGAAGGAAAATCTGGGGGGAGCATCCACTTTTCTGATGAAAGCTGTAGAATATCTAAAAAGCCCTCTTTCTGATCAAGGGTTTTCCGGTGAGGGAGATACCAAAACAGGCACTCTTGCAGACCTCCCAAGAGGTTCGAATTGGGAGGGAATCTTTCAAGCGTACATGGCCGATTTGTCCAACCTGGACGAGACAGATCTTCCCCGGGAAATGCACAGCAGATACGAACAGCTGGATGAATATATTAAACAAGTTAGAAAGAAAAGTCTTTCTGCAACCTCTTAGCGGTTTACTCCTTCTAAATTTCTATTTTCTTCCAGTCTCCTTTCAGAATTTTCCAGGTGATACAGATTGCATAGAGGAACAGGTAGATCGCAAATGCAAGCCAGGGCCCGATTAGACCGTAGCCAAAAACAATCCCCAGCAGATAGGAACCAGGAAGGAATATACCCCAAGACAAGCTGAGGTCGATAATAGCGGGGAACAGTGTATTGCCGGCGCCAGAGAGAGCAAACCAGAGGGTCATCCCCACCGCATCAAAGAATTGTACAACCCCCAGGATCCGGAGAGCTACCAGTCCCATTTCTATCACTTCTCCGTCGTTGGTAAAGATCAGCAAAATTGGCCGTGGAAAAAGAAGGAAAAGTGTCCCCATGGTCCCCATGAAGATGACTGACCAGCGAACAGATTCCAGCATGCTCACCGCTGCCCTCTCGGGATCTTTTTCCCCCAGCGCTTTTCCCACCAGTGTGGCACACGCCACACCGAAACCGATGGCCGGCAGGAACGACGCCATGGCTAAGGTAAAGACAACTTCGGTGGCCGCCACTTCCACTGTCCCAATCATTCCTATAATTTTGAAGAAAAGCACATAAACAATCGTGACTCCCACTTCTTGAAAACCCTGAGGCGCGGCAACCTCCACCTCTTTCTTTAGCGTCTCCCGATTGAAACCACCTTTATAAGTGCTGTAGTTTGTCCTGAACTCTTGAGAAAAACCACGAAGGGTGTAGTGAATTATCATCCAGACAGCGGCACAGAGAGTGGCGATGGCTGCTCCTTCCACACCCAAGGCCGGGAAATCAAAAGGGGACCAAAGAATGCTCAAAAAGGATATGTCTCCCAAAGGCGAAGATGCCAGCATCTCCGTTAGCCGGGCATTGCCGAAAATCAGACCTGCATCGAGATAAATGTTCAGAATATTGGATACAATGGTCACTTCCATATGGATTCTCGTCCGCTCCACACCGTTATAAAACCCCTGGAACGCATAGCCGATTGTGATACAGGCCGCCCCTACGAATGACCACTGTGTGTATACCAGAGCCAGTGGGATAACGACCGGGTCATCTATGAGAAATCTAATGGCCACTCCAGCCATCTTATAACCCATTATGGCAAGAATGACGCCTACTATGCTTGCCAACGCCAGTCCGCTATTCAAAGCAAGTCCGCAATCGTTGAACCGTTTCTGGCCGTATCGCCTAGCTGTCACCGTTTGCACTCCCGTTCGGAAAGCAATGCCGATGCTCAGTATTGTCCATATAAGAACAGCACCCAACCCCACTGCCGCCAGCGATTTAGCACCTAAGCGGCCCACCATTGCCACATCCACCACATTCATGAGCACGCGGCTGAGATTGCCGAGGATGATAGGAAAAGCTAAAGTGAAAACCCGTCGGGATACTGCCGGATCAGCAGGAAGAATAATCCGCCGAAGCGTAGTTGTCATTGGGCGGATGATTTAATCATTCGCCAGACGAAATAGCCCACACCCAGGGCAAGTCCCGCAAGAAAGATTATCCAGGAGAAAACTTCTGGAGTAGTAACACCATTATTGTTGGTAAAACTGTATAAGATAAGTACAGTGGCAACTGCTTCAATGATCCAGTCAGAAAGAGAGACAACGAGTCTCTTTTTTTGCTGTTCTCTAATCAAAAGCCAGTATCCGCTAAAAATCAATCCACAGCTTACCAGCACTGGGGCCAGCACCGGCGCCATCCAGGGAATCGGTATAAGGAAAAGGAGGTCCCAATCCAGAAAAGAATGGGGCCAACCGTGAAAAATCGAGAGAAATACATAATAGAATATGTCCCAGACTCCAAAAGCAATAATAAATGAACCAAACCGGCCCATAGGTCTGCTTCCTGCCAAAACCCCAACAGAAATCAACATTATCAGAGTGGTAAACTCCCGGACAATTTCTACAGTGAAAATCTCACGAGGAATACCTGACAAAGTAATATTACTCCCTTCTACATGGAGAAGCTGTCTGAGGTAAATGACAGCGGCAGCTTCTACCATTGCAAACCCTACACCAAAAAGTGTTAACCACAATAATTTTTGCAATGCTGAAAGTTTACGCCTCACCGAGCCCCCGTTTGGTACCACCGTAACCCACCATTAGGAAGACACCCGTTAGTACTATTATTCCACTCATCAAAAGATTATATGTAGGGACCGTTCCAAAAATAATCCACGCCAGAAGGGCTGTTAAAGGCGGCTGCGTACAAGTGACGATGGCAACCTGCGACGGTCGAATTCGCTCAAGGAGCCAGTACCACAAAAAGTAGGCCAGGCCGGAAGCAAAAATGCCTATGTAAACGACGGAGAGCCAGACAGTAATGGTGGTTTGTGAATAATCTGCTCTGATTGCTGGAATCAGGCCAAAGGGGAGATAAAGGAACAGACCGAACGTAATGACTATGAAAGTAGTTTCAAGAGAACCGTATCGCTCAACGATGGGCTTCCCCAAAGCTGTAAAAAGGGCCCAAGACAGCACTGCCACAAGGATCAACAGATCGCCCAAAACTGTCTCTTGTCTGAAAGAGAGCAGTTCTCCTGTAAACAAGACAGCTACTCCAAACATGGCCAGCGTAACACCCGCCCACTTCCACCATCTTAATTTTTCAATCTTCAACCAAAGTGTAAGAAGCAATACCCACGCTGGCGTAGTGGCATACATGAGGGCGGGGTGAGACGCTGGTGTATATTGAATACCTGTAAGGAATGTCATCTGGTTCAAAGGGACCGCCAGAAACGCCAGTGTCACAAATCGCCAACGGTCCACAGGCTGGATGGTAATCTTTTTTCCTGTTAATTTCATGAGCAGAAACAGTGTTGCACTTCCGATGATAAACCGGTAAAAAGCTACCGCCCAGGGAGACAGCTTCATTACAGCCTCTTTCGCTGCAATGTGCGTCAGTGAAAAAATAAGCGAAACGCCAATGATAGCAAGGAAAATTACTGCTTTACTATTTCCTGTTTTCACTTCGCTTTAGTTTTGGAAAGAACTGCCCGGTATTCTCCATGTACTTTCTATAGTCATCACCAAATTTTTCAAGCATGAATTCTTCTTCACTCGTGATATGCCAAGCCCAAAAAAGACTTATGGGAATCACTGAAAATAGCACCGCCCAAGACCGAGACAAAAGAACAACAATACCCGTGCCGCTCCAGATGAAAGCACTGTAGAGTGGGTGACGACTCCAGACGTAGGGGCCCGTTGTAACCAGCTCCTTCCCACGCTTTGAAAAAGGTAAATGTTTCAAACTCCAGATAATGGTGACAAAAAAATCAATAACAAAAAGGACAAAAAGGAACCACCACATCCCCTCCGGCATCACAATGGAGGGTAGAGATAAGAACTGACTGACCTCCACAGTAACAATCCAGACGGAAAAGGTGACTGCTAGGCCCGTGGGGCCTGAACCAAAAGAGGTTCTATAGGATGAGATGGCCCACCTTCTCAGAAAAAACTGTTTTCATGAAGGTGGAATTTAAAACCTAGAGGTTGAATCACGTGCAATATTGACCAGGAACCCTCTGGAGGCTCTTGAGAAAAAGAGACCATATCCGTTCACAATATTGCCTTGAGGGAGAAGAAACTGATTCTGAGCCACTGGGTCTCCGCTGTAGTAGTTATAATAAGCTTCATCAGTGGCAGAAAGAGTAATAAGGTGTAATCCATAATAATTGAAGAACAACCAACTCATAGGGACCGGGGATTCCACCACTTGCCACTGGAATGGATTGATTCGGTATGGGTCACCATTCTCAAGGCGTAAGTAGTCCTCTTTCCAAAGCTGATAAAGCAGTGTAGTGTCATAAATCAGATTCACAAAAGTGGAATCACGGGTACCGTTTCTGTTGTAATCAAAATAGTCACTACTGCTGTTTTCACTGAAAGGCTCCAAGCCCCGTTCCTCAGCCTCTAGAGCAAAGGAGGATACCTGAATTGTATTGTAATCTTCAGAGTTGAAATTCAGAAAGAAGAGAGGAAAAGATGCAAAACTGCCTACATAACATCTTTCATTTTTGTAGATAGCTGTAGAGATTTTTGTAAAGTCAATTTTTTGTAATACTTCTTCAAAACTCTCCACCTGCTGTAACCAAGTGATGTCAAAATTATCCGTATTGATAACATCCACTACCCTCTCTTCACCACCACAGATGTATGTCTCACCAGATGGGCTAAAAAATTCAATCTTCTCAGGTACCGTAGT
This sequence comes from Fidelibacterota bacterium UBA2125, assembly GCA_002329125.1. Taxonomy (GTDB): domain Bacteria; phylum Fidelibacterota; class Marinisomatia; order Marinisomatales; family S15-B10; genus UBA2125. The sequence continues at coordinate 10,691 of DCXX01000077.1, forward strand.
TTCACCATATACCGTATAGTCTTGC
>DCXX01000010.1:0-3368 GCA_002329125.1 Fidelibacterota bacterium UBA2125
CTGTGCATTTATCACCTGATGTTTACCAAACAGAGGGAGATCTATTGATGTTTCGCCGACGGCGAAACGACTACCGTCGGTATTTTGAACAGTTTCGGTGACTGGACACACCTCTGACATCAAAAAGAGAGGACACCCCTTTTCTTTTGAAGATGATTTGATGACTGACATTACTTTCTCGTGTTGAGGAGCCGTCACCACCGGCACGTCCCTTTTTAATATTCCGCACTTTTCCCTGGCAATAGATGGGAGATTACCACCGAGAAATTCCATGTGGTCAAAATCTATGGGAGTAAGTACCGAAACAATAGATTCCGAAACGTTACTGGAATCGAGCCGGCCGCCCATGCCAACTTCTACCACCGCAATATCAACTGCCTCATCAGCGAAGTAGCTGAACATTATGGCGGTAGTAGTTTCAAAGAAGGTGGAGCCGAGGGTGTCAATCTCAACACGATATTTTTTCAGGAATGATACAATCCACTCATCGGAGATGGGGGTTCCTCCGACCCGAATTCTTTCATTGAATCTCACCAGGTGAGGAGATGTGTAGAGCCCCACTTTCCGACCCGTTGCTCTGAGAATTGAAGCGGTCATGGCGGCAGTAGACCCTTTTCCGTTGGTCCCTGCAATATGAATAACAGGGAGGTCGTGATGAGGATTTCCGCACCGCTTCAACAAAATTTCTGTACGGTGAAGTCCTATCTTGATTCCCCTTCGCCGCAGAGAATAGAGATAATCTAATGTTGCTTTATCGAGAGAAGACAAGATGGAGCTTGGGTGACGAGACGCCTGAAAAGGGCCTAGCCTTCGTCTGCCAGGACGCGCTCATATTTGTCCTTGAAGCTGCGGATGCCGTTGAACGCGGCTTGTGCAATACTCTGCCGGTAACCGGGCTTGCGGAGTTGCTTTTCTTCAAGTGGATTTGAAAGGAAACCTACTTCCAGATAAGCGTGAGGCATTGAAGCGCCAATAAGAACATAAAATCCAGCCTGTTTCACACCACGATCGGGTGAGGGAATACTTTTCCGCAATTCCGACTGGACCATAGCTGCCAGATCTTCACTCTCTTTCATGAAGGCATTTTGCATCAGAGATGCAATGATAAAGCTGTCTTCTGTCAGGTGATCGTACCGTGATGCTTCCTCCTCAAGTTTGATGGCACTATTTTCACGCTCAGCCACTTCCACAGCGTCAGCTGTTTTCCCTGGTCTCAGAATAAATGTTTCAAATCCTTTAATACGCCTATTATTGTTAGCGTTGGCGTGAATACTAATAAAGAGTTTTCCGTTACTTTCATTGGCGACCTTGGTCCGCTCCCACAGAGGAATAAATACGTCCTCGTCTCTGGTGTAGACTACTTTTGCATTTGTGTTTTTCTCAATAAGCTTCCCGAGGCGCTTGGCAATATCCAGTGTGACGAATTTTTCTCTCAGGCCATACTTGCCCGTAGTCCCGGGGTCTTTCCCGCCGTGACCTGCATCTATGACAATTGTGTCAATATACCAGGCGTCTCTCAGTTTTTTGATTTTTTCAGCACTGTAGCTTAAGGGAGTTCTCAGTGTTAGCACAATCTCGTTGGGAGCATTATTTTGATAGATTTCAAAGTTCTCGATTTCAGTTCTAAGCTGAAACGCAACTTGAACTGAACGACCTGTCTGATCAACGGTTATACCTCGGACGACACCGCCCAACTTTGCCTTCCGGAGTGCGACGGAATCGGCAATCCCGCCTGATACAGTGAGATAAAACCATCTGTTTTGCGCTGACCAGCCGGTAAGTGAGCCATCCTCAAACTGGCGAGTTGACGCTAGGCGGATGACAGTTCCGTTGGCTTTTTCCTCAATACTCAAATCTTTAATATTGTGAGTAATGAGCTCAACCACCACACTGTTGAGGCCGGTGTCATAACTGACTCCGGGTGCGGCATGGCGGTGGAGGATGGCTATGAACGACCGCATAGGGAGATAAATGTCCGAACCATCGGAAAGGGCGTAGGACGGCATCTGGTAAACATGATCATCGATCACAACGAAACTGCTGTGAGCGGAGACTTTGATCCTGTGACCTCCGAAGTAAATGACAATCTTTCCTCTTGCTACATTGCTAAAGATACCGGCATCGAGCACACGCACAAAATCTGCGCCGGAAATATAGGTTGCGTTACCCGTACTAAAGGTCTTGATGGACTCTCGCTTGTCGGGATCGTTGGGGTAATAGACGGATACAGTGCTTGCGCTCAACACGCTCGCCAGTATCACGCTTAACGTGAAGATTAGCTTACCTCGGATCACAGGAAGAATTTATTCAAAGAGAAAACAATCTGCAAAGTGCAGTACGTTTTTTTAATTATCTATTAATACCGTCTCTAAGGTCATTTTTTGAGCGCATTGAAAGAAAAAATATTTTTGGGATAGGGATCATTACCAGTCGCTCCAAGATACCGGCATATGGTGGAGATTCAGAGAGTTAGGTCCATCTGGAATCCGCCTTCCCACCGGGGGGGGCTCCATTTCCCGTTTTCATTCTCCCAAGAGCTTCGTGTCCGAAAAGAGACAGACGTACCGGTAACGGTCAAGAACCGGTAGCGCAATGTAGAAGAGTGCCCATTTCCGTAATAGGCGTAGTTTCTCATCTCGCCAGGGAGGTTAAGGCCCCAAACATAAACCCTGGAAGAGTAATCTGATGTATTGAAGACGATCCATTGGATAGAGAGGTGATGCTGTTTGGTATCCCACGCTCCCGTGAAGGAAAGACTGTTGCCGTCATTTTGCCCGTTGCTATCTTCTGATCGAACATGGTCCACTTGCAGACGGATTCGTATGGTGCGACCAAGCTTCGTATTGCCCTGAAGACGGGTAGCCTGCCGCATCTTCCTGGGGGTGATAGTCTCTTTAGGAAAGTAAAGTTTATCTTCCAGACTTTTCTCTTCGCTTTTCCATTTGAACACAACATTTTTTTCTCCCCGCCATCGGTAATCGGCCATGACGGCCGTCTCAGCGCCGACTATAGGTTGTTGACCTGTCTCATCAGCCATGTATTCACGATACAGGTCACCGTAGGAAGAAATCCGTAACTTTCCTACACGTAGCACCATAGCCTGATAGATACCTGTCTCATTCAGCTCATTGCCACTCCATTCACTAAAAGGGGTACTTCTCGGAGTGTGCCATTCTTCGGGGTAATGCCTTAGCATGGAGATCCATCTGACAGAACGTGTGTTTTGAGTTACACCGCCGAGCCAGGCACTTTTACCCTCAGGTGTTGTAGCGGCTTCCCAGAACAGTGAACCGCTCAAGAGAGGCACATCACCGTACTGAGAAAGATAACTTCCTTCAAACTGTCGATTAGCAGAGGGAATTTGCCAG
>DCXX01000010.1:3764-4683 GCA_002329125.1 Fidelibacterota bacterium UBA2125
TCTTCCCGGATATTGTGCTTTCGGGCTATTGAAGTTGCTGAGCTGTGAAGACCGCTTCGCTGTACAGACACTACCTGGTCTTCTTTCATAATGGCATCGGCAGGTGAAGATGAGACAGAAGCTGTCCATCGGCCAAAAGAATTCTCAGTCCGCAGACCGAGGCCCCGGAGTCCCCAATACTCTGACGAAGATTGGTAGGAACGGAGTCCCCGCCCTGCCCGGGAAACTGAAGTGACCTGCCAACCGCCCTTCATTGGACGGGAGATTCGTCCGAAAACCAGGCCGTAGCCTGATTCTACCCTGTGGTCGCCTACAATTACTTCCACGCCTTGCCTTGTCTTGAATTTGGTATGGGCTGAGATAAAATCGGCCAAAGTCGGTTCAAGGGGATCCCTCTCTACAACAATCCCGCCGGAGGTCTCGCCAACGACAAACAGAGCGCGGTTCAGCAAACGGTAATCTTCATTGGAAGTGGCCCACCTGTTTCTAAAAGCCATTGAAACAGGTTCCACTCGTTCCACCGTGGAAATAAGGGGAAGTAACTGTTGCGCAATGAGTGATAAGCCGGAGATTTCGGCAACTTCGTCAACATACTGAAACTTTCCTTTTTTTCGCCGTTCAGCCAGGATCAATTGAATGTCAGCCAGTGCAAAGAGTGGTATCATCTCCAGCCGCCTTTTTCCGGCGTTGTTCAGGTTAACAGGCTGGCGAACGAGGCTTTCCAGTATTTCCAGTTCTTCCATAGAAAGAATATTTTCTTCCTCATCCACAACAAGGGTGGATAGAATATCCTCAAGGGTTTGCGCCTCAGTAGAGGTCAGTTCAAGGGAGGCGAAAATGAACAGCCAGAGTGTGCGTTTCAGGCAGCTGGAGATGTGAAGCGATTGCATAGTCGATGGTGATTCGTGAAAGCTGCAGT
>DCXX01000027.1 GCA_002329125.1 Fidelibacterota bacterium UBA2125
ACATGGGATGGTGTTGGTTACATTGCTGATTTTCATGGTGCTGACGGCGTACCATTCTCCGGTGATGAGCCATTAGCGTACACAGGCTACTATATAACGAAAAACTTCCTAGCCGCTTCTGGTGCATGGACTGCAGCTTTGGCGGTTGCTGATCTTACAGATCCTACGGCCGCATTGACAGCTGCTGCCACAGCTATTACTACAGCCTTTGGCCTGGATGAAACAGTTGCAGCTGCCGTTGTAAGCTCTGCAGCGACAACCCTTGGTGCTAGTCTTGCTGCTGCTGTTGCTGAATTAATGGCTGGTGGTATGGATGCAGCAACCGCTGGTGTGGCTGCCTTTGGTAAAGTTGCTGCTTCTGGGCCTACAGTACTTCTGGGTACTATGGCTGGCGCCGGGATTGCTGTAAACGACAGCGATAAAGACTTTGACTTGACTTCCACAACCGGTGGCCGCCTGCTGTTTAAGGTTGATGCCAATGCAGTTGGTGGAATATGCTTGCCTGTTCAGCAGACACGGGATGTTTATGCTCATTTCACTAATACAGTGGACTGGGTAGCACCCACAGCACCACACAAGCCCCTTACCATCTCGGACGAGAGCAATATCCCGTCAAAGTTTGCTCTTCATAACAACTACCCGAATCCCTTCAACCCGGTCACTACCATCAGTTTTGACCTCCCTGAAGAGATCTACACTGAAGTGGCGGTTTACAACATGATGGGGCAGAAAGTACGGACGCTCCATTCGGGTAATATGACCGCCGGGAGTCATCACATCTTCTTCGACGGTGTTGATGATCAAAACCAGCGGCTCGGTAGCGGTGTCTACTTCTATCGCGTTGTTGCTGGTGAATTCCAGGCCACCAAAAAGATGATGCTCATCAAATAGAACCTCTCTTTAGGTTCATTTGATCTATTTTCATAAGTTCAGCCTCGCACAAAGCGGGGCTGAACTTTTTTATAATATGGTGAAAAAAATCAAACTTATTGCTTTTCACATTTTGATCGCAGGTTTCCTGGCGGCTCAGAATGGATCAATATCCGGAACTGTTCTCGATGCCTCCACCAATGACCCACTCATTGCTGCCAACGTAACTGTTACGGGAGAAGCACTTACCGAAGCTACAGGCAGTGCCACCGATGCTAATGGCCAATATACCGTTACCAATCTGCCGTCCGGTCAGTATACCCTTAAGGTGAACTATATTGGATATGAGACACAAGAGGAGACTGTTACACTCGGTCCGGGGCAATCGTTAACAATTGATTTTAAACTGGCTCCTTCGGCTATTGAATACGACACATATGTGGTCACCGCCTCCCGCCGCAGGGAGCGGATCGAAGATGCTCCGGCCGCCATCAGCATCATCACGCAAAAATCTATTCGACGAGAGAGTAACACAAACCTTGGCGATTATCTAAAATCAGTGAAAGGTGTCGATTTCACCCAGTCTGGCATAGACAGTTACAACCTGAGCGCCCGGGGGTTTAACAGTTCTTTCAGTTCACGCCTATTGACCCTTACGGATGGAAGGATGGCCAATGTTCCGTCCCTCCGGCTTGTCGCCTATAATGTTATCCCTGTCTCCTTCGAAGATGTGCACCAGATCGAGGTAGTGCTGGGCCCCTCTTCTGCCCTCTACGGACCTAACGCCCACAGCGGCGTTCTTAATATTGTCACGCGCGCACCTAAAGATTCTAAAGGGACTACTTTCAATATACAGACGGGTTTGATTGCCCAGGAAAACGGAAAGCCGTTGAAAAAAATGACGTTTCGTCACGCTTCCGCCTGGAAAGATTTTGGGTTCAAAGTGTCTGGTGTGGCAATGAACGCCTATGACTGGGAGCATTACAATGATGACGAATTCGAAGGACACGATCCTGCCTTTCTCGGCAGACCCCATCTCACCCGTGACGGTATAGATAACGGTGGATCCAGTCCTGAACTTTTTAGCCCCACCTTCACGGAAGATATGCTCAAGGAGTTGACCGTTGGTGAAGTACCCAACAACGGTATTGATGACAACGGCAACGGTTTTATCGATGAAACCATGGATATGGTGGGCTACGCCTACGGCGACGGTATGATAAACTGGTTTCCTTTCGGTACAGAACCATACTCACCAAAGATTACGCAGGAGATGGTTACCCAGGCTTCTAGTGACCCGTTCAACCGGCTCTGTGTGGATGAGGGAAATATCAGTTCATTTAGCGGTAACTGCCCCGGCGTTGTGCTCTGGGGCGTTACTTCAGACGCAATCGGGAAACAGTTCAAAGATGGGCTGGATAACAACGGTAACGGCGCCATTGATGAAGGTATTGATACCGGTATTGATGGAAGTGACGAAGCATTTTTTGATGGTGTAGACAATGATGGGGACGGACTCATAGATGAGGATGATGAATCAATAGCCAACTTTTGGCTAAACCGCTTCGGCAGCTATGCACCGGGTGACACTACAAAAGCGGACAGATACGGTTTCGGTTTTGGTGACTACGAATATGATGATGAAGGCAATCTTCTGTTCGACACAAATCGAAACGGCGTCTTTGGAGACCCGGAAGATTTCAAGCTGACAAGAGGGGAATTGAGTCGTTGGATAAAGGATGCCAATGGAGACGGTTATGATGACTTTCCCGATTTCAATGTGGAAAACTACCGCTATGATCTTCGTTTTGATTATGACCCAAATAGCGATATAAATCTCAGCCTTTCCCACGGATTGGCAAGAGCAAAAAACATCAACATCACCGGTATCGCCCGGTACCTGGCTGACGGCTGGGTCTATCAATACTACCAGAGTCGGCTCAGGTACAAAAACTTCTTTTGGCAAACTTATCTGAACACCAGCATGTCCGGGAAATACAACCCTAAATATCCACTGGCTCACTCCCCTACCCGGAACCTTGCTACCGGTGGGACCATCTACGACCGATCCAAAAAGTTCAGCTCCCAGTTTCAGCATGCAACGGAATTAATGAATGGTGATTTCAGGTTTGTCTGGGGCGCCGATTATTTTCTCACCATGCCGAACACCCGGGGATCCATACTTTCAGACGATAAGATGGTGAACGGCCGGGACGATAATGGGAATGGTGAGGCCGGCTCCCCTACTTCCTGGGCTGACTATAACGACAATCTCCAACACGACAGAGGTGAGATATATACCAGGTGGGGTACCGATAACGGTAAGCAGGATGGTGCGGTGGGACCGACAGATAACGTTAAAGGGGCTGTTGCGGACGGGATCGACAATGATGGTGACGGACTCATTGATGAAGGAATCGATGAACAGGCTGAGGACAACCGCTATGTTGTTAATGAATTCGGTGCCTATTATCAGATCAATTGGAAACTCAATCCAAAATATGAGTTGATCCATGCCACCCGTTTTGATGTTCACGACCGCCTAACGGACTTTATTGAATTCAACAATTACGACTACAGTTATAGCCCCACAAACTGGAAGTTCAACTTTGGAAAGAGAGACGGGCTTCAGATCTCGCCAAAGATCGGCCTGGTGTATCGTCCCCGGGAGAACCAGAACTTCAGGCTCACATGGGCCAAAGCTTTCAATACCCCTTCCAACCAAGCCCTGTTTCTGGATATTTTTGTAACCCGGATAGCCACTTATAAGGTTTATGCCCGGGGTGCTCATGAAGGGTACAACTACCCCAGAAGCGCCGACGGTGACATTTACTGGAAAAGCCCTTACGACGCATTTAATGTGATTGAATTTGATTCAACTACACACGTTTTCTTCTTCCCCTCTACAGATCCCAGAAATAGAGGATTCTTTAAAGACGATATTCCAGATCAGGGTGGTATTTATCCCGAAACGGTCCACACGCTGGAACTGGGTTACAAAGGCAGAATAACTCCCACCATCTATGGTACCATGGATATTTTCAGGAGCAATTACAGTTCATTCGTCAGTGCTATCACTTTCATCACCCCCATTGTACTGAACAAGGCCGTGTTAACCACCGACTATAACGGGGACGGGATAGTCAACGAAGATCCTGACGACATCCAGGATGAAGAAGATCTGGACGAATCATTTGACGTCTGGCTCACACATCTTGAAGGTATCTCATCCATGGATACCACTGCAGGATTCAATCCGCCTGTTGTTGTGGGTTACCTCAATTACGGAAATGTGAATATGGGTGGGATGGATATGAGTCTCTCATTTTTCCTTAACCGGTCGTGGTCCATGGATGTTAATTACTCTTTTCTTAGCATGAGTGACTTCATCAACCCCATCACCAATGCAAAAGATCCTATTAACGCTCCCAAGCATAAGGGAAGTCTCAAGTTGCAGTACGCTCCTCCGGACTCGAAGCTTGGCGGCAGTTTCAATCTTCGTTACGTGGACGCCTTCCCCTGGCAATCAGGTGTTTATTTCGGCACAATTGGTCCTTACACTATTTTTGATATCCACGCACGGTATCAACTTATAGACAAAGCGGCCGTACTTTTGAGTGTCAGCAACCTTTTCAACGATTATCATATTGAGATTCAAGGCGGCCCGGCCATTGGTCGCCTGGTGATGCTCCGCCTACAGGCTGAGTTGTAATCCACCGCCTTACCAATCCTTACAACTCTAGTCTGCCTGAAGTAAATCTCTTTCTCCCATGAGCGGTCATTTCACTTCTCAAAAAGCTCTCAAGACAGCAGCTCTGCTCCTGAGCATTACATTCCTTGCTGAGCTCCTGGGTGGCATTGTATTCGGCAGCCTCAGTCTCATTTCAGATTCGTTCCACGTCATTGCTGATCTCGGTTCTATTCTTATTGCTTCTTTCGCCCTTTCTGTAGCTCACAAACGTCACCCGACCCAACAAATGGCCTTCGGCTACCACCGGCTGGAGGTGATGAGTGCCCTGTTTAACGGCATTGTTCTCAGCATCATTTCAGCAGTGATTTTTCTGGAGGCGTGGGAACGGTTTCGAAATCCCGGCGAGATCCAAGCGGGAGGTGCCCTAGTAATTGCTGTTATTGGACTTGTGGTAAACCTTATTGTCATCCGCTTCTTTCACCATGCTCCAGACCGCCACCATGACGTAAACATCAGGAGCGCATACCTCCACATCATGGGGGACATCCTTGCTTCTGTTTCTGTGGTTGTGGGGATCACGGCAATTAAGCTTTTTGATATGCCCGTCATCGACCCAGTTGTGGCTGCTTTTGTGGCATTGCTTTTGCTCATTGGGGCTAGCAGAGTTCTTTATTCAAGTGCGGAAATCTTGCTCCACAAATCACCCCAGGATATTGACCGTGTCCGGCTTCGGGTACTCCAGATTGACGGCGTAAAAGACTTATTAGATGTAAGACTTTGGCAAGTCTGTTCTCATTTGACCGTGGGAACGGCACATGTGGTGGTGTCGGTGGATTCCCTGGAAGCTACCGGCCCCATCAAACAGAACATCCGATCCATCATCCAGGAAGAATTCGATGTGAGAGATATTACGCTGGAATGTGAGACGGAAAAGGGCTCTGAAGAGCACTCACACCATTTTGAGCACCAACATTAGCCTGTGCCTTTTGGCCTAAACAGCCAAGCTATCACCAACATAAAGCCAAAAGTTACCACAATGGAAGCCCCCGTTGGAATATCAAGCAGGAGCGATGCTAGCATGCCCAGAACACTTCCGACAAGTCCAAAGATCCATCCAAATATCAGCCTGGAAGATACGCCTTCCACAAAAAGAAGTGCCCCTATAGCTGGTACGATAAGAAAAGAAAACACTAGAAGAACACCAGCAATTTTTACAGAACTGGTTACCACAAATCCGAAGGTAATATAGAAAAGGAAATCCCACACCCTTCTGTTTACATCTGATTTGCCACTGTTTTGGCTATCTGATACTGCAA
>DCXX01000136.1 GCA_002329125.1 Fidelibacterota bacterium UBA2125
GCGCCCTCCGGCTTGACAGGCCGGCGTTCTAACCAACTGAACTACGATCCCAAAAAATCAATTTTCAGGCGCTGATGGTGATTTTCTATCATTGTCCCTGAAAACAAGGGCAAGGGGTATAATCACCAGATAACCGACGAAAAGCATGATCGGTGCCAAAGTCAGGGACTGAAAGCTGTTTACATCTCCGGTCGACATCACGATATAACCGGCTATAATCGTCGCCAGACCAATGCCAAAGAACAGATAATTCTTTTTTCCTAAAGCCCACCCTTCAAAAAGATGGATTTCAGATTTCCCATTTTGTTTCGCCACAGCGGGGGAAAATATACGACCGACCTTCATCGGTAATCAATTCTATTTTCCCTTCTTTTCCTTATCAAAAACCATTGTGGTGTGCTTTGTGAAAGGATTAAATTTGCGCCCGAATTTTATGGTTTACTTAAACAGTTCCAAACCCGGTCGCGTAGCGGGATTCATACTCTCAATCTTGGTTCTCTCCGGGGTGGCCCTCTATTCTCTGCTGGTCTTCTGGCCTATTCCCGAAACAGAAACGCCTGTCGTAATAAAAGTGGAGAAAGGAGCATCCCTTAAAGAGATTGGCGATGATCTCAAAAAAAAGAATGTTATCACTGATTCAGAAACCTTTGTTATGGCAACAAGGATTATGGGGCACGAAACCACTATTCAAGCTGGTGTTTTTTCACTGACTGATCTCAGGTCAAATTACCGTATAGTTAGACAATTGGTGGAAGGAACCCCTGTCCTACACAAGATCACTATTCCAGAGGGATTGCGCAGAGTACAAATTGCAGAGATTTATGAGGAAAAGCTGAACATAGATGCGGACGTTTTTTTGGCTTTGTGCGAGGATCCCAAATTCATTGAGTCTCTCAAGATTGAAGCTTTATCCCTTGAAGGTTTTCTTTTCCCGGACACTTACCATTTTATTAAGGGAGAGACACCTGAACGAATTATACAAACCATGGTGACCGAATATCAGAAGCTTCTAGATGGAATGTTGAAGAGTCGACTTCAGATTCGTGGTTTGACAGAATTGGAAATGGTGACACTAGCATCTATTATTGAGGGGGAAGCCATATATGACAGCGAACGGTCACTGATTAGTTCAGTATATCACAATCGTCTCGCTAAAGAGATGCGTCTTCAGGCCGATCCTACCATCCAGTACATTATTGAGGATGGTCCCCGCCGCCTGTTGAAAAATGACTTGAAAATTAAATCACCCTATAATACTTATCTCCACTACGGTCTTCCACCTGGCCCCATCAATAGCCCTGGTCGGGAATCACTCATTTCAGCACTCTCGCCGGCTGATGCCGACTATCTGTTCTTTGTGGCTAACGGCGAAGGATACCACACATTCAGCAGAACCGAAACGGAACACAATGTTGCTAAAAAGAAATTTCAACGCCTCAGACGCCAAATGAGAAATAAAAAACATACGAAAACAGAGAATAAGCAAGGTTGATTGAATGAGTAAGTTGAACCTTAATGATGTTCAGAAACAGGCCGTTGAGGCCATTGACAAGCCAATATTGATCTTTGCAGGCGCCGGTACAGGAAAAACGCGAGTTCTTACCCAAAAGATTGCTTATCTCATCACCGAAAAAGGGTATAATCCTGATGAGATCCTGGCGGTAACGTTTACAAACAAAGCAGCTGAGGAAATGAGAACCAGGATCCAGTCTCTGCTCGGAAAAAAATCGATGTCACTGAACATTGGTACATTCCATTCCATCTGTGCTCGTCTCCTGAGGTATGAAATTGCACCCCTTGGTTTTACCCCGGATTTTGCCATTTATGACACTGCGGATCAGGATCAACTAATCAAAACGTTAATGTTAAACCTGAAACTGACCACAAACGGTATTTCGCCAGCTGCTTACCGTTCTAGAATGAGTTTTATTAAAAGTAGTATGGAAGATCCTTCACAACTGATGAAAAATGGTGCTTCGCCGTTCGATAAATCTGTGGCGGAACTTTACCCCGTTTACAAGGAAGCTTTGAAAAAAAATAATGCTGTCGACTTTGGTGATTTGCTCCTGTATCCGCTGGAAATTTTTAAAAAACATCCGAAGGTGCTAAAAAAATATCAGGAGAAGTTCAAGTATGTTCTGGTGGATGAATACCAGGATACTAACCGGCCTCAATTTCTTTTTGTGAAATCTCTTTCTGATACACATAATAAGATTTCTGTCGTGGGTGACGATGATCAATCTATTTATGGCTGGCGCGGGGCTGACATTTCCAACATTTTGGAATTTGAAAAGGCTTTCCCCGATTGCGAAGTCTTCAAACTGGAACAGAATTACCGCTCCACTGCGAATATCCTTTCTGTTGCCGGAGCCGTTGTGAAGAACAATGAGTATCGTGCAAAAAAAGAGCTTTGGACAGATCAAGGTGAAGGTGAAAAAATAGGCATTATGGAAACCTATGATGAAATGGAAGAAACGGACGGTGTCTTGGAGCTGATCCAGAAAGAAATACAGCAGAATAAAAGAACTTTTCAGGATTTCGTGATCCTTTACAGGACCAATGTTCAGAGCAGAGCACTGGAAGACGGTCTGAGGCGAAAGGGCATAGCCTACAACATTGTCGGCGGTGTAAAGTTTTACGAAAGAAAAGAGGTAAAGGACCTGCTTGCCTACCTCAGAATTCTTGTTAATCCAGTTGATTCTGTAAGTCTTAAGAGAATTATCAATTTTCCTCCCCGTGGTATTGGTGCTAAGACTGTTGAGAAATGTGAAACATTGGCGGCGAAGAAGGGCATTCCGCTTCTTGATGTTCTGGAAACGCCGGATGCCATGAATCTGAAAGGTAAACAGGCTGCGGGACTGGTTGAGTTTTACCAGCTGGTTCAGAAGTATCGAGAATTAAAAGATAAACTGGATGCATCTGAACTTGCCTCCGTACTTGTGGATGAACTGGGCTTGGTTAATTATTATAAGGAGCAAGGAACTGATGACGCTACCGAGAGGTTGCAAAATATTCAGGAACTGTTGAATAGTATCCATCATTTTTGCAAGCGGGATAAGAATGCTTCTATCCGGGAATTTCTTGAAGAGGTGTCACTGCTGACAAATATCGACACGTGGAATGATAGCACAAATCATATAACACTCATGACGCTACACAGCGCAAAGGGTCTGGAGTTTCCCGTCGTCTTTATCACCGGTCTTGAGGATGGACTATTCCCTATTTTCCGTGCACTTGAAGATCCTCGAGAGCTTGAGGAAGAGCGCCGTCTGTTTTACGTTGGTTTAACAAGAGCCATGGAGAAGGCTTATCTCCACTATGCACCCAACCGCCGCCGATCCAGCGGTGCTGTTGGTCTCGGTATGGCCTCACGTTTTCTTCAAGAAATACCTGAAGAGTACCTGGATCGCATAAATTTTCGCTCCGCTCTCACCAGACGTCTTGTGAAGGATAAAAGTTCGAACAAATACAAACTCAAACATGTACGAACTATCACTTCATTTAACGAATTCGAACGGGGTGATAAAGTGAAACATTCTATCTTTGGTAAAGGGATGATCCTTGCTGTGGACGGTGCCGGTGATAACCAGAAGATCACTGTAGTCTTTCAGGGCAACATCCAGAAAAAACTTATTGGCAAATATGCCAACTTGAAGCTGCTCGCCTGAACGGTACAGTTGCTCCTCACAACCATACCCCGTAAGTTCTTATTGAGATTGAATCTCAAATGAGACAATTATGACAGATTTAGAGCTGAAGAAATTTAAGAAAGTTCTAAAGGATGAGAACCTGAGGCTGACCCCGCAACGTGTGGAGGTTTTCAGAGAAGTGTGTAATTCAGAAGAACACCGCGAGGCTGAGGAGATTTATCTGGCACTACGGAAAAAGGATTTAAATGTTTCCCGTTCTACGGTCTACAGGACTATGGATATTTTGTATAAATATGATCTGGTGGAGCGGATGGATATTGGAGACGGGAAATGGCGTTATGAACACTGGCTTAATTGTCACCACCATGATCATCTTATTTGTATTCGATGTGGTACCATAGTTGAATTTACAAATACTCAAATTGAGGAGATTCAAAAAGATGTTGCGGAAAAGTTTAACTATCAGCTTGTGAGGCATGTTCATCAACTGTTCGGCCTATGTAAGCAATGTAGAAAGATGCCAATTTCTGTGAACTGACTTCTGCTTCTCCTTCTTTATAATTATACCATAAATAATAACTGAGAACATTTTACTTTGCTGATCAACTTAGACTCATGAATAGGCGGGAATTCACCAATTTCTTTTCTGTAGCTATAACTGGAATCCCGTTATTAATGGGAACAAGTCTTTTCCCCGACAGCTCAAATCCTAAACCGTTACTCGTGGATGGTGCCCGTCTTAATAAAATACTCCTTGAACTGGCAAAATATGGTCGGAATGATCACGGCGGCATTGATCGAGTTTCTTTCAGTGAAGCAGACAGAAATGCCCGACAATACGTCATAGAGTTAATGAAAAATGCCGGATTGGATGTAACAATTGATGCAGCCGCCAATATAATCGGTCGACGAAAAGGAAATAATGCGGATGCTAAACCGATTATGCTCGGTTCACATATCGATTCGGTGCCAAGCGGGGGCAATTATGACGGACAGGTTGGTTCAGCGGCGGCTGTTGAAGTAGCACAAATTCTCCATGAAAATAATCAGATTACTCGTCACCCTCTTGAATTCGTGATTTTTTCCAATGAGGAAGGTGGAAAAACCGGAAGTCGTGCGATGGCCGGTGAGATAGAAACATCTGAGTTAGATATTATGACAGCTAGTGGCTTTACCATTGGTGAAGGCTTAAGGGCCAATAGCGGCGATCCAGATAAGTTGACCAAAGTTAAAAGGTTGAAAGGGAGCATTGCCGGTTTTCTTGAGCTTCACATAGAGCAGGGGGGTATACTTGAAAAAGAGGGATTAACCATCGGTGTTGTAGAAGGAATTGTTGGTATCAAGCGGTGGAGCGTTACTGTTAAGGGTTTTACTAATCACGCAGGCACAACACCCATGACTGAAAGAAGAGATTCTCTTGTGGCGGCGGCGCAGTTCATACAAGCTGTGCACCGAATAGCAAAAAATATGTCTGGGCGTCAGGTGGCAACAGTTGGTAAGATAACTCCTGAACCGGGAGCACCAAATGTTATTCCAGGTCGTACATCTTTAACTCTTGAAATTCGCGATCTGGATATGGTAATAATAGACAACCTTTTCAAGGTCTTGGTGAAAGAGAGTAAGCTGATTGGTGAAGAAACTGGCACTCAATTTGCATTTGATCAATTCTACCTTAGTAAGGCGGCTCTTACGGATGATTTATTTCGAAAGGTGATTGAAGAGGAAACAGAGAAGCTGGGTTTCAGCTATACCCGCATGCCCAGTGGTGCTGGTCATGACGCGCAGAGCATTGCTCAACTGGCACCGGTGGGGATGATATTCATTCCAAGCCTCGGTGGGATAAGCCACTCCCCTAAGGAAAAATCTCGATCTAAAGACATTGAAGCAGGTGCAAATGTTTTACTCCAGTCACTTCTGACTTTGGATCATCAGCTTTCATAATTGAGAACAGCTTGCCATAAAATTTTGCATCAGTTACTTTTTCCTTACTATTTATTAGACAGTACGGGTTTTATCCCTTTAAAGGAGATGTAGCCATGAAAAAGTATCCTTACGGTATTACCGTATTAGCTTTCGTCCTTCTTCTGTTACCATCATTGACAGATGGAAAAGCAAAAAAAAGTGATGTTGTCAAATCAATTGATAAACAGGCTAAGACATATGAGAAAATGGCCAAACAGATCTGGACATGGGCGGAAGCAGGTTATCAGGAGTATAAAAGTTCTGAACTTCTCCAAAAAACCTTGGAAGAAGAAGGTTTTTCTATTGAAGCTGGTGTTGCAGAAATACCCACGGCTTTTGTTGCCAACTATGGGTCTGGTAAACCAGTCATTGGAATATTGGCCGAATATGATGCTTTGCCTGAACTTTCTCAGGAAGTGATTGCCGAGCGAAAACCCCGAGTAGTAGGTGCAGCCGGTCACGGCTGTGGTCACCACCTGTTCGGTACAGCTTCAACCGCTGCTGCCATAGCTGTGAAGGATTGGATGATATCGTCTGGTGCAAAGGGGACACTCCGCCTTTACGGTACCCCTGCTGAAGAGGGTGGCTCAGGCAAAGTATATATGGTCCGGGCCGGACTTTTTGATGATGTGGATGTTGTACTCCACTGGCATGCTTCTGATAAGAATGACGCCAGTCCGTCCACCTCTCTGGCAAATAGATCGGCCAAATTCCGGTTCACTGGATATTCATCGCACGCTGCAGGCTCTCCTCACAGGGGTCGCTCGGCTTTGGATGGTATTGAAGCAATGAATCACATGGTGAACTTGATGCGGGAGCATGTTCCCCAAGAAACCAGGATGCATTATGTCATCACCCGCGGCGGTGGGGCACCTAATGTTGTGCCGGATTTTGCTGAAGCATTCTACTATGTACGTCATCCAGAAGTGGAGGTTCTGGAAGATCTTTGGGACAGAGTGATTAAAACTGCAGAGGGAGCTGCCACGGGAACTGGTACTACAATGGATTTTGAGATCATTCATGGTAACAGACCGGTCCTGAGAAACGATGTACTGCAGAAGGTGGTCTATAATAATCTGCAAGAGATTGGTGGTGTGAAATATAATCGAGAAGAAAGGAAGTTTGCCGAATCTATTCAGGGAACCTTCAGAAAAGTGGACGCTCCTATTGAGTCTGCAGAGGAGATTCGGCCCTGGAAATTTCGCCCACCCGGTGGATCTACCGATGTGGGAGATGTAAGTTGGATGGTTCCTACTGCCGGTCTGAATGCAGCTACTTGGGTTCCCGGAACATCAGCCCATACATGGCAGGCAGTGGCAGCCGGAGGAATGAGTATTGGTTTCAAAGGATTAATGGTGGCGGCGAAAACTTTGGCTCTTTCAGCGGTCGACATCTTTGAATCTCCGGAAACCATAAAAAAGGCAAAAGAAGAATTGATTCAACGCCGTGGGCCCAACTTCAACTATTATGCGCTGTTGGGGGAGAGGAAACCGCCCCTCGACTACAGGAACTGAACTTTGTATAGAGTGGAGATTAATTGATTCATTTCATCCCTCTCATTGCCGGGTTGACTCTGGTCACTTCTCTGGTAGGTCAGGTGGAGGTAACCGGCCGCTGGACACCTCAAACAAGACAAAATCTCCTTGATCAAATTGCCGGTAATGAGCTGGCCACGGGAATTTACAGCCGAGTATTCGACCAGCTTGAAAACGAAGGTGTTCCGCCCGATTTTCTTGAAAGATCATTCGATCATCCCGATATCGTTATTGATGATGAGATTATTCGCCGTTTTGAGCGGCCGGCTGAAAAAATGCCCTACAAGCGCTACAGAAAAATTTTTGTTAAAAACCGGAGAATCACAGGGGGAGTGACATTTTACAGAGAGAATAAAGCCCTCCTTGATTCCGTCTCCTCTCAATTCGGTGTTGACCCTTTCCTTCTTGTAAGCATTGCGGGAGTGGAGTCTCAATATGGCTTAAGGGCTAAAACTCACCCGGTTTTTGTGGCCCTTCACACGCAGATACACAAACTGCCGCGGCGGGAACAGTGGGTGGAGAAAGAGATGGTTGAATTCCTCAGTTACTGTTATGAGAACAACATTCCACCGTTGTCACTAGACGGTTCTTATGCCGGTGCATTTGGTTATGGCCAGTTTATTCCGTCCAGTTTTCGCGGATATGCTGTGGATTTTGACGGAGACGGCATTCGACATCCTTTCGAGTGGCCTGATGTACTGGCCAGCATGGCTAACTATCTGGTGATGAATGGGTATGCCAAGGGGAGTGTTGATTTCTCCAAGGGTAGCCGAAACTGGAAATCAGTTCTCCGCTACAATCACGCCCTGAATTACGTGAAAGTGGTACTGGAGTTGAGAGAAGCCATTATTTCGGAAGAAGGTTAAGTCAGAGCGAATTACCGGATATAAACCGTCTTTACATTCACAAATTCCCGAATGCCGAATCGGGACAGCTCCCGCCCGTAGCCACTCTCTTTTACACCGCCGAAGGGCAGCCTTGGGTCTGAACGGACAAAATCGTTCACAAAACATGCCCCGGCTTCTATCACCTCGGATGCGATCTGTTCACCTTTTATTATATCACCTGTGAAAACAGCGCCACCGAGACCAAAAGGCGTGTCGTTGGCGGTCTTCAGCGCTTCCTTTTCATCTCTAACGGGTATAATGCTGGCCACGGGACCAAATATTTCCTCTTCATAAGCGGCCATGCCTGGGGCTACATCCGCAAGAACAGTTACGGGATAATACGCTCCTTCAACATCCGGGACTTTACCGCCCATGAGACACCGTGCTCCCGCATCCACGGACTGCTTCACCTGATCGTGGAGTTCATCCCGGAGGTCGTGGCGCGCCATGGGTCCAATGTCGTTTGACTCGTCTGTGGGATTGCCCATTGTTTTTTCCTTCATCACTGTCAGCAGTTTTTCTTCGAATGCTTTGGCTACAGATTCCACAACGATGTACCGCTTCGCAGCGATACAGCTTTGTCCGGTATTGATGAGCCGTCCTGTAACACAAGCGGTCACCGCCTGATCCAGATCAGCATCTTCAAGAATCACGTACGGATCGCTCCCACCCAATTCAAGAACAGTTTTCTTAAGCGCATTTCCGGCACGGGCCGCCACCGCCTTTCCTGCTGGAGTGCTTCCGGTCAGCGTGACCGCCTTTACAACAGGGTGATCGATCAGTTCTCCCACCCGGTCGCTTCCCATTACTAAGGAGCTGAAACATCCTTCGGGATAACTAGCATCACGAAATATCTTTTCGATGGCCAAGGCACAGCCCGTGACGTTAGAGGCGTGCTTCAGAACACCCACATTGCCAGCCATGAGAACTGGCGCTGCGAACCTGAATACCTGCCAGAAAGGAAAATTCCAAGGCATGATAGCCAGAACCGTCCCGATTGGTAGAAAAGTGACATAGCTTTTGGATGCATCCGTTTCTACAGGTTCGGGAGCGAGAAATTTCTCCCCGTTTTCAGCATAATATTCGCATGCCCAGGCTGATTTCTCAGCTTCCGCCCGTCCCTCTTTGATAGGTTTACCCATCTCTGCGGTCATGATCTCAGCATAACATTGAGCATTTGAACGCAGATCCGCTGCCACCTTTAGTAAAAGATCTCTGCGATGTTCAAAAGTGGTCTCACGCCATCTCAAAAAGTTATCTTGAGCCTGTCGAAGGATGACTTCGGTCTCTTCTTGAGAGGTCTCATGGTATTCTCTAATCTTTTCGCCAGTGGCGGGATTCATTGAAACAAGTGACATAATTATCTCCTTACTGCTAAGAAAAAAATCTGATTAACTATGGGAATTTATTCGTTCAAGGTTATGAACGAAAGAACCGTCGGCAAACCCGTTGAACCTGAGCAATCCACCATGTAAGTTTGTCAGTTTCATATTCATTACTAAAGGAGACCGGAACTTGAATTATCGCCGATTGGGAAAATCAGGCCTGAAACTGAGCGAACTCTCTTTCGGTTCGTGGGTCACATTT
>DCXX01000096.1:0-191 GCA_002329125.1 Fidelibacterota bacterium UBA2125
AAATATTGACACCTACTTCAAAATCCTCAGGTCTGAAAGCCAAGGCTGCCATCACCATGTAGCCGCCGTAACTACCGCCGATGATGCCAATCTTGTTCTCATCAATATAACCGGTAGAGATGAGGAAATCTTTAGCCGAAACGCAGTCATCCAGATCGCCTTCACCGTGGGCCTGGTCATCCAAAGTTTGG
>DCXX01000096.1:605-6995 GCA_002329125.1 Fidelibacterota bacterium UBA2125
CCCACGCGGGATTGACCGCCTGGACCGCCGTGAACCCAGACAAGAGCTGGGATTTTATCACCTTGTTTAACATTAGGAGGCTTGTAATAGACTGCAGGAATTTCCATACCGTCAAAAGATTTGTATCTAATTACTTCGGCTTCGGCAAGATATGATGGATTGATTTCAGGATTCATCGAATTCGTTAGTCTGCTGTATCTTCTTTCCCCGATTGTATGCGCATACAGATCAGATGGAGATTTTGCTCCTCCATGATAGAATGACATGAGTTGTTCGCTTTTTGAGATGCTGACTGATGCGACTTTCCCTGCCGGAAGCTTGGGGAGTGAGATCTGTTTCTCAGTTTTGGTGTCATATACTTTGATGACAGTTTGAGCATCCTGATTGATTCCCAACACACGGTATTTGCCCAATCGCGAGAAGTACATATATGCAATATCCCATGACTCTTTTTGAAAGATTTTTCTACCACCGGTTTGAATATCGTATTCGACCAGATAATTGAATTCACTGTTTTTGTCAGTAAGATAATAAAGTTGCTTGGAGTCGGTTGAGAACTCAGCCGGATAGTGATTAATATTCTCCTCGTGTTCGGTGATGAGTTCCAGATTTTTCTCCTTGAGGTCATAAAGGTAAATATCGGAGTTGTCGCGCGTATCCGTTTTGCCAAATACTAAATACCGCTTGTCATTGGAGATCCCCCCAAAATTGAGTGCCTTGTCATTATTGAAAATAAGCGTTGGCTTAAATGTCTCGATATCCATCTCGTAGACATCCATATATTTCGGGCTGCGCTTGTTCGAGGTATAGAAAAAGCTTTTTTCATCATATGCCCAACCGCCAAATAGGGCTCGCTCATTTTCTCCGGGCGTTAAATCTTTTGCGGATCCATCTTCATTCCTGAGATAGATATGCCAAATCTCATTCCCACCCTGATCGCTACGGTAGAGAATTCGCCTGTCATTGGGGAAAAATGTGGTGGCAAAAATGGAATTCCCGGTGGATGTTGTAAGTGCTGTTGTCTTACCTCCATTGACCGAGATAGTGTAAGCGTTAAAAACCCCCGTTTCATCACTGGAAAAGAGTATTTCCGATTCATCCGGAGAGAAACTGCTCCCCCGAATTGAGGTGGTCTTTATGAACTGACTGATAGAATATTCTTCATGAGATGCATTTTGGCATCCAGTTAGACCTAATACAGCTACTTGTAGGATAAGAATCGTTTTTTGACATTTCATTTTCATCTCCATCAAAGAGTTAATTATTTTGTTAGTCTTAATTGTACCTTTCCAAAAACCTAATGAAAAACATTGAAGTGCTAAATCATGACTACGAGATCAACCTCAATATACCACGACAAAGTTTTTAGCGATAAGATCATTTATTTAAGTGGTCTCCCTTTTGAATACGCAAAATCGGTAGATTGGTATCACTAGGAAAGACGTCAAAGCTACTCGAAGATAAACACCAAATGAAAAAATTATTCATAGATTTTAAGACCCGAGAAAAATATTAATATTTAAGAAAGCTTCAACAGAAGGAATTTTAGCTAAAGTATTTCTGCTTTATTGCTTTTTAATGGCTCAACTGATCCCGTCATTTCAAGCACTATATTGGTATTTTCTCGAAAACAATTATGCTGAACTTTGATCATTTTGAAAAAATGGAAAAAAGCAATATAAAAAAGTGTGCCATGAATCCACCCTGGGATAACACCTGTGTCGACTCCACCACCAATAATAAATACAGTCATTACAAAGAGTACATTGAGAAGAGTGGGAGGGTAGAGCTTCCGTTTGATATCGACGGAGCGTTGATGGAACTGAATATCGGCGCTGTTTTCCTGAACATACTCCTTAATGCTGACACCCGTCCCGACAAAGAAAAACATAACAAGCACTTCTGTAAACAGGTAAAGTATGGCAGCAACGAAACCGAATGAAGCGTGATGAACACCAAATATTGAGAACTCGAGCAAACCTTGCAGACCAGCAAGTGCCAGCACCACAAAGCTGAAAAATGAAAGGAAATATATCAAGATCATAAAAAAATACATGGACGTTTTACTTACACATTGAATTTGAAGAAAATGATATCGCCATCTTGGACGACATAATTTCGTCCTTCCAAACGGATTTTTCCTGCATCCCGGAGAGCGGTTTCTGAAAAATACTGGAGCATGTCGTTGTATTGATACACCTCCGCTTTAATGAATCCTCTTTCGAAATCGGTGTGAATCTCTCCCGCTGCTTTTGGAGCTGTGGTTCCTTTTCTGACTGTCCAGGCCCGAACCTCTTTTGAACTGCCGGTAAAAAATGTTTCCAGACCTAGCAGGCTGTAAGCGGCATGGATAAGTTTGTGGAGCCCAATCTCAGGTAAATTGTATCCTTTGAGATATTCCGCCTGTTCAGTGGAATCGAGAATTGCCAATTCCTGTTCCAATTTTCCACAGAGGCGGATAGCAATATTATTTTCTTTTTCAGCAAAGTCGAAAAGGACCTGTGTCTGTTCACTCCGCTGGGTAGCTGTGATTTCTTCTTCATCCACGTTGGCCACATAGAGAATGCGTTTTCGTGTCAGAAGATGAAGTTGTTTTATAATCAACACTTCTTCAGACGTACAATCAAAAGTTCGAGCCATCTTTCCGGCGTTACAGTGTTCCGATAGTCGAGTCAGGAGATTCAGCTCTGTCTTATGTTGTTTGTCGCCGGACTTTGCTTCCTTGGCGGCTTTCTCAATCTTCCTCTCAATAGTTTCCAAATCTTTCATTAGAAGCTCTGTTTCTATCAGCTCAGCATCTCTTACCGGATCGAGACTTCCTTCCACATGTGAGATGTTTTGATCCTCAAAACATCTCACTACGTGAATGATAGCTGCTACCTGCCGGATTTGCCCCAGAAAGCGATTGCCCAGCCCTTCGCCCTCACTGGCTTCTCTTACCAGGCCAGCGATGTCCACAAACTCAACTGTGGTAGGTGTGATTTTCTCAGGGCGGAAAAAGGTGGTGATCTTTTCCAGGCGGGGATCAGGAAGAGGCATCACTCCAACATTTGGATCCACGGTGCAAAAAGGGTAATTCTCAGCCGGTACTGCCGAAGCTGTCAAAGCATTAAAGATAGTGGACTTTCCCACATTGGGAAGGCCTATGATGCCGCACTGGAGTGGCACTTATATTTTACTGAATATCAGAGAGCAGTTTGTGCCGCCAAAGCCAAAACTGTTAGATATTACACTGTTGAGGCTGTGATTGTTCATAGGTTCAAGTACGATGGGATAACCATCAGCTTCAGGGTCAAGATTTTCAATATTTACTGAAGGACAGATGAAATCATTCTCCATCATAAGGATACAATAGATGGATTCATGGACCCCAGCAGCACCGAGAGCGTGCCCAGTAAGCGACTTGGTAGAACTGATGTGAGGCAGTTGACCGTTGCCACTGAAAACATTATTAATGGCGGTCAGTTCCGTGATGTCTCCGGCTGGGGTGGATGTGCCGTGAGCATTTAGATAATCGATGGAACCGTCTACAGTTTTTAGTGCCATTTTCATACAACGTTCCGCCCCTTCTCCGGATGGACGAACCATATCATCCCCATCAGAACTAATGCCGTAGCCGGTTACTTCACAGTAAATTTTAGCACCCCGGGCTTTCGCCCGTTCGTATTCTTCAAGAACGATAGTGCCGCCGCCTCCCGATACAACAAAACCGTCTCTGTCGCGGTCATAAGCACGGCTGGCAGATTGGGGATTATCATTAAAATTGGAACTTAGAGCTCCCATGGAATCAAAGGCGATAGATACAATCCAGCTTACTTCATCTCCACCCCCGATAAACATAAGATCCTGTTCGCCAGCTTGAATCAACTGATAAGCATTGCCGAGGCAGTGACCGCTGGTGGCGCAGGCCGAGCTGATGGTATAACTGTAACCTCTAATCTTGAAAGCGGTAGCAAGGTTAGCAGCGTTGCAGCTGGACATAATTTTGGGAACGTAGAAAGGATTAACTTTCCGGGCACCTTTGTTCCGTAGCGTATCAGCCATTTCAATAAGAGGAGCACCACTGGCGACACCTGATCCAATAATGAGCCCCGTTTTTTCGCTGGCCAGGTCTTCTTCAGCAAGACCTGCATCTTCAATAGATTCGGCCATGGAAATATAGCTGTAAGCTGACCCGTCACCCATGAACCTGAGCTGCTTGCGGGGCACCAACTCCTTGATATTTGCTGTAATAGTGCCGCAAATGTGTGAACGGAATCCCAAGTCAGCATATTTTTGATTGAATTCGATTCCACTTCTCTGGTTTATTAATGAATCCAGCACCTCATTGCGATTGTTGCCTATGCTTGAGACAATCCCGATCCCTGTTACTACAACTCTTTTCATGAATTAAAAGGGTTCAGTTTCTCCAGGGGGAGGAGGATAGACTAGATTCTCGAAAAGTCCCACTTGAACATTTTTTGCAAAATAGATTGTTCTGTCAGCCACTTCAACTGTGGCATCCGTGAGGCCCATCCAGATCGGTTTGGTGATGATTTTCTTGATGTCGAGTCGGTAAGTCACTTTCTTGTGATGAGGCCGAATCTGGCCTTTGAATTTCACTTCTCCACAGCCCAAAGCACGACCCTTTCCTGTCCCACCCATCCATGACAGGAAAAAACCGGTAAGTTGCCAAAGGGCGTCAAGTCCAAGGCAACCAGGCATGACGGGGTCGTCTTTGAAATGACAATCAAAAAACCATTTATTTGGGTTGATATCCATTTCCGCATGGATAAACCCCTTGTTGAATTTCCCACCGTCATCAGTGATTTTCTTTATGCGGTCCACCATTAGCATTGGAGGGAGAGGAAGCTTTCCACTCTCGGAACCAAAAACACCGTCCGCACACTTCATCAAGTCTGTATTATTGTAGCTTTGTTTTTTCTCCATAAACTTTTGATAGTTTGGATGTAATCAGACTAGAAGTTTACGTTCATTTTGATTTTTTACCTATGGCGGGTTACCCTTTTGAGGGGGGGTTGTTTTGGAATAAATTGCCTCACTTAGTAAAGGAGTTTAGCAATGAAACAGTGGGTATTAATCTTGGGATGTTCCACAGGTCATGGTGGGGCTACCACCCGTAAACTAGCGGAAGATGGTTACGGGATTATCGGGTTTCATTTTGATCGTGGGGATATCAAGAAAGAAGCTGAAACGTTTTGTGAGGAGTTGAAAGGACTTAACGACGGCCGCGCCCACTTTTTTAATAAAAATGCAGCTGACAGCAAAGTTATGGATGAATTTATTCCTCAGATTAAGGAGATTACCGGTGGCGAACTGCTGAAACTGTTGCTTCATTCCATTGCTTTCGGTACAACCACCAATTTTTTCGGCGAGCGTCCCGTTACCCAGAAACAGATGGATATGACGGTACATGTCATGGGGACATCACTTCTTTACTGGGTACAGAAACTGTTTGATGCTGACCTCCTAGGTAGCGGCTCCAGAGTGCTGGGACTCACTTCCGAGGGTAATTATCTTTGCATGGATGGGTATGGCCCAGTCAGTGTAGCCAAGGTTGCGTTGGAAAGCATTACTCGACAGATAGGGTGGGAATTGGGTCAACACGGCATTACCGCCAACTGTATCCAGGCGGGTGTTACGCCAACGCGGGCACTTACAAAGATCAGTGAGAACTGGGAAGAGTGGGTAGAAAAAACGAAAAAGCGTAATCCCATGGGCCGAACCACAGAGCCGGACGACGTTGCTAATGTTGTGCAACTTATGCTCCAACCAGGTGCTGATTTCATTAACTGTTCCATCGTTTACACAGACGGAGGGGAGCACCGATCTGGCACATTCATATGATGTAAGATGTGTTTTATTTCTAACTCTCTGAAATTTCGTCAACTGTCATTGTGGATCATTGCGGGGTTTCTCACTTTTGTTGCGTGTTCAAAAAAGAACCCTACGGGAAGCAATCCGTCAGTTTCTGATTTCTCTCTGGAGGATCTAAACCCTAATTCACCAACCTACCAGCAGTTCATAGGCCCTTCCACTTATGAGGGGAAAGTCTCAGGATACTATTTTGGGGACCAGGGGTGAGGTATGTGCCGACACCGGTTCGGTGTCCTGAATGACCTTTTACTGGAACTCCACTCCGAAGGGATAACTGATGTTCATATCCTGGGCATCAACGGCATCGATTATGAAGATAAATCGCTTGGAGGCATGATTAACGGAAGGGTATTGCCTTGGGCCCAGGACAATGCAGATCAGCGAGTGTGGGAATCGTGGGAGGTGATCATACGTGATGTATTTGTCCTGAACAGAGATGGGAATGTTGTGGAAGTGGTAAACCTTACATCATTCAATCCTGACCCATCAGAGAATGGTGGTGATAACTACCTC
>DCXX01000133.1 GCA_002329125.1 Fidelibacterota bacterium UBA2125
GGCATGGCGTATGTGACCGTATCGGTCATAAGCGTCCCTTCTTTCACTTCTTCAAACTGATGCTTGTGATGCCAGTAAGAGTAGGGTCCCAGAATCTGTTCATCGGTGAACCCATGTGGAGTTTGGTAAGAAGTAACGAGTGACCTCCAGCGTACTCGAATTCCAAGAACCTTTACTGTATAATCAATAAGCCTTCCTTCGTTCATTATAATCGGCGTCGGTGTCATTATCCTAAAACCCATTTTCCCTGGCGTAATGACTGCAAGATTTTCAGGAGAGGAAAAAAACAAAAACACCTTCTCAATAGGACAATTAAACCTCTGTTTAATCTCTAAAGTGTGAATTTTCAAAATTATTTCTCCACTCCACAGAAAAATATTCTATTTATTCTTTTACAAACACAATCGTTTCCGATTATGGGGGGAAAGTATAGTGACAAATGGTTCATGTTAAACATGATTTCATCGATTATAGTCTAATCAATTAGGGTGCAGGTTTTCAAAATGATTATTTGACGGACCAAGCTCTCCAGCTAACTTTCGCAAGTTTAAGTTAAGGAGTGAAACAATGAGATGTTTCAAGACAGCCTCAATTACTTTTTTTATTCTTGCATTTTCTCAGAGCAATATTTTCGGTTTGCCAAAGAGTTCCAGTAAGCTGAAAGACCTTGCCGTAGATTATGTTGAAGCAGATGCCAAAATGATCCAGCAAATGGTGGATATGATATTCAGTTTTGGAGAACTGGGATTCCAAGAAATAGAAACCTCAAAATACCTCGTTGCAAAGCTTAAAAAAAATGGTTTCAAGGTTCAGGAAGGGATCTCAGGTATGCCCACTGCCTGGATGGCTGAATGGGGTTCGGGGAAACCTGTTATCGCTCTGGGCTCCGACATTGATGGCATTCCGAAAGCATCCCAAAAACCCGGTGTGGGGTATCACGATCCGATCATAGAAGGTGCCCCCGGTCACGGAGAGGGACACAATTCAGGACAGGCAGTAATTGTTGCAGCTGCCTTGGCTGTTAAAAAAATCATGAAAAAAGAAAAAATGAAAGGGACCATTCGTGTTTGGCCGGGTGTAGCCGAAGAACAACTGGGCTCTAAAGCCTACTTTGTGCGGGACGGTTTTTTCAAGGATGTGGACATCTGCATATTTACTCATGTGAGTAGCAACCTGTCTACCTCTTATGGTCAGGGAGGTGGAAATGGCCTTGTCTCTGTAGAATACACTTTTAAAGGACAGACAGCTCACTCTGCTGGCTCCCCATGGCGAGGGAGAAGTGCCCTTGATGCTGTAGAACTGATGAATATCGGATGGAACTTTAGAAGAGAACATCTACGTCCCAGTTATCGGGTCCACTATGTCATCACCGATGGTGGTGATCAACCTAATGTGGTTCCACGGAATGCTTCAGTCTGGTACTATCTTCGTGAAATTGATTACAAGCATATTATGGATCTTTTCGATATGTCAAATAATATTGCCAAGGGAGCCGCTCTTATGAGCAACACAGAACTTATTCAAACGCGTATCCTAGGTAGTGCTTGGCCACGATACTTCAGCAAACCTGTCGCCACGGCTATGTACGATAATATTAAAGAAGTTGGCATCCCAGAATGGAGTAATGCTGATCAAACTTTGGCAAAAGCTGTTCAGAAAGAGGCTGGCCATGAAGAGCCTAAAGGTCTGGCAACTGAGCTCGATACATTAAGAGAGCCACTTCCTGAGAAATACAATAAAGGAGGCGGTTCGGATGACATTGGTGATATCAGCTGGGCTGTACCTACAGTAACGCTCAGATTCCCGTCAAACATCCCTGGTTTGCCTGGCCACAATTGGCTCAATTCCATTGCAATGGCAACCCCCATAGCTCATAAGGGCGCCGTGGCAGGAGCAAAAGTTGTGGCTATGACACTGGTAGACTTATTCACAGATCCTTCCATTGTCGCTGATGCTAAAAAATATTATCAAGAGGAACAGGCTTCTAAGATGGAGTATAAACCAATGATCAGAGATGAAGATACTCCAGCCATCGATCTGAACAGAAAGATCATGGCGACTTACCGGGATGAAATGAAGAAATATTACTACAATCCAAAAAAGTACGATAGCTATCTCAAACAACTGGGGATCAAATATCCGACGGTCAAGAAATAGTTAAATCAGACTTTCATCCACTTTTCCATCTCTGGCTCCAGATCCACACCCAAACCATCTGCGATCCTGTTGATATAGTTGAAATAGCCGACGACTTGTGCTGCATCGCTGACAGCTGACTGACTGAACCCCCTCTCTCTAAGAAAGTTTACATCAGCCTGATTCATCTTGTCCGGTGATCGAGTCAGTTTTTCTGCCCATTGGCACAGAGCCCGGTCAGCATCATCCAGTTCAGCCGTTTGCCAATCT
This sequence comes from Fidelibacterota bacterium UBA2125, assembly GCA_002329125.1. Lineage (GTDB taxonomy): Bacteria > Fidelibacterota > Marinisomatia > Marinisomatales > S15-B10 > UBA2125. Next base: position 2,407 of record DCXX01000133.1, read on the forward strand.
TGCTTTAGTTGGTCTGCCAACACATTATTTCCAACTTCAGCCCGGAAGTCTTCCCCGTGAGCTTCCACTCAGTAAAAGCAGTCGTTGGTCCACGACACTACCGTGGCAAGCATTTCTCTCTGGGCCCGGGAAAGATCTGACTCACCAAACATGATAGCCAGATACATCCGCATGGAGGCCTGAAGAGCCTGTGGGCTCTGGCTCATGATCTTTAATATATTAAATACTCTCCCAGACCTACGTACCCCTTTCTCATACTCTTTCTTTACAATACCATCAGCTTCCTCAGGATTGACAGTTTCAATATAAGACACGATTTCCCTCTACAATTATTCTTTCCACCCTTTTTCTTTGTAATAATCTTGAACCATTCTGTCAATATCTATTACCGTCCCCTTAGCTGGGCCATCTGGGATAGGTTGACCCAAGAATCGAACAGGAAGAGTATCGTC
>DCXX01000132.1 GCA_002329125.1 Fidelibacterota bacterium UBA2125
TCCACAGGTGAATTCTTTTTGGCGGAAGGGAGCGGCGAAACAGTCCGGGATCTCTTTCTCAAATTTGCTCCCAGTGAAATTATTGTGGCAGAAGGAGAAGAAGTTTCGAAGTCAGACTGGGTGGCGAAAGTGAATCCTTTTGTAACGGAGATGGATCAATGGACGTTCGACCATGACCTTTCCCGAACAGCCCTTCTTGAACATTTCAAGGTCGCTTCGTTAAAGGGGTTTGGCTGTGAAGAAATGCCAGCCGGAGTCACAGCTGCCGGTGTTATTCTCCGATACGTGACCCAAAATATCCAGTCCGCCGCCGGACACATTACACGTCTTGTTCCCCTCAGGCCAGAAAATGAAATGGGGCTGGACAATTTCACTGTTCGGAACCTGGAGCTGTTCACCTCTCTGGCTACCCAGGGGACTCACGGCACCCTCCTTTCTGTACTGGATGAGACAGTTACTGCAGGCGGTGCACGCATGCTCAAGAGCAGGATGGCAAGACCTGTTACCGATCAGGAGGCAATTGAAAATAGACTTGACTTGGTGGACGGTTTTTTCACCGAGGAAAAATTGCGCTCAGATTTTCGCCGCCACCTCGCCACGGCCGGTGATCTGGAACGGATCCTCGGCAAACTGAGCCGTGGCGTTGGGACCCCCCGGGACATGAACGGTCTTAAACAAACACTCAACCTCATTCCTGATTTCCAAAGGGAGATGAAAGGGTCCAAGTCTGCCGCTCTCTCCAAACTGGCTGACCGGTTTAGTGACGTTACCGAGGTATCTGAGAAGATCAATTCGATCCTGGTGGATTCACCGCCAGCCAATATGGCCAAAGGGGATTATATCGCTGATAGCGTGGATGATGAACTGGATGAGTTGAGAAAGATTGCCAGAGGAGGGAAAGAGTGGATAGCCTCAATGCAGTTAAAGGAACGGGAAAAGACAGGCATCAAGTCCCTGAAAGTGGGATATAATAAGGTGTTCGGTTACTTCCTGGAAGTGACCAAAACACACCAAGACAAAGTGCCCGAAACCTATATCCGGAAGCAGACCCTTGTGAATGCAGAGAGGTTCATTACTCCCGAACTGAAGGAGTATGAAGAGAAGATTTTGGGTGCCGAAGAAAAAATTCTGGAGATTGAAGCAAAACTGTTCAATGAACTCCGCCAATGGGTTTTGGGTCATGCATCAGCCATCCAGCAGAATGGAGAACTGATGAACGAGATTGATGTCAGCTCGACCTTGGCGGAAGTGGCGAAACTGAAAAATTACGTTCGTCCGCATCTTACCGGGGATACGGTGCTGAAACTCATCGACTCCCGTCACCCAGTGGTGGAAACACTCTTGTCCGCAGGTGAAAAGTTTGTGGCCAACGACCTTACCATATCCCCGGAGGAGAATCAGATTCACCTCATTACAGGGCCCAATATGGCCGGGAAATCTACCTATCTTCGGCAGATAGGACTCATCGTCCTCATGGCACAGATGGGAAGTTATGTTCCTGCCCGAGAGGCGAATATCGGTATGGTTGACAGGCTCTTTACTCGCGTCGGCGCCAGCGACAATCTGGCCGGAGGCGAGTCTACTTTTATGGTAGAAATGACTGAGGCGGCCAATATAATAAATAACGCTACGGGTCGAAGCCTGGTACTCTTTGATGAGATCGGCCGCGGTACAGCCACTTTCGACGGCCTCTCCCTGGCGTGGGCAATAACAGAGCATCTTCACAACACACCGAAATCACAGGCCAGGACCGTATTTGCCACCCACTACCATGAATTGACGGAACTGGCCGATCAGTTGGACCGGGTCTCAAACTTTAACGTTGCGGTGAAGGAGTCCGGCGACAAGATCATATTTCTGAGGAAGATCAAACCGGGACCTTGCGACAAAAGTTATGGTATCCATGTGGCTCAGATGGCAGGTCTGCCGACGGAAGTCATCTCCCGGGCATCGGAGATTCTGAAACAGCTTATTCTCCATGAACCGCTCCAAAAGAGTGATGTGAGTCCCGATCCTACTGACCAGATGGATCTTTTTAATATTCAGGAGTCCCAGCTTCGAAAAGCACTCACCGAACTGGACACGGACCAGATGACACCCATGGAAGCGCTGGCCAAACTGGCTCAGATCAAGAAAGACCATGATCTCTAGAATTCAACACCTCACCACTTTTTCCTTTATTATCTTAACTTTTTTCTTCCCCCTGAGGGGTGAGTCCATCTGGGTGAAGTACGGCAACCAGGTTTTCCGCGGTGTGGGGGATGCCAAGGCTATTGCGTTGAGCGAGGCCGAGGTAGCTTCTGCCACCGGGCCTCTGGCTATCCTCTGGAACCCGGCCCGCCTTCATGGCGAAAGTCCCCGGTCCCTGGTCTATGCTCACCAGGAGCGGTTCGCCGGCGCCGTCACATTCGACATTCTTGGTGTAGACCTGAAAGAGCGGCCTACATCCAAGTGGTCACTGGTAGTGATCAGGGAAGCGGTCCAGGGAATTCCCCGAACCACCGATGCGCTACTTTACGAAACGGGTTCTCTGGATGATCCCACGGAGCGCGTTCTCTCTTCCAATGTCACCTTTTTCAACCAGTCGCAGTGGGCCGGTATGGTGGGGTTTGCCACACAGAGGAATGATTGGCAGCTGGGGGGTAATGCAAAAGTTCTCATGCACCAGCTTGGAGAGTATTCTGGCTGGGGTATGGGCTTTGACTTCGGTGCCACCCGGAACTTTTCCCCCAACAATGTTTTTGGTGTCTCAGTTCGGGACATTACCACATCGTGGATTGTTTGGGATTCCGGTACAGTAGAGCGAATTGCTCCTGAAGTAAGGGTGGGAGATGCCCATTCGGTGATCCTTCAGAACGTGCCCGTCAGGATCAATGTTATGGCTACGGCGGTTATGTCGTTAGGTGGAAAAACACGAAATGACGATTTTGCCATCGGTAATATTGGAACCCACTTTCGAGCAGGAGCGGAGATCGTTTATGGTGAAAACCTCCGAGTTAGATTAGGCAGAAATCCCCTTTCTGGCTACTCTATGGGTCTGGGCCTCGGTTTTGATTTTGGCCACATTGATTACGCTTTCGTACCGTCGCCCCTGGGTACAGTCCTTGGTAGCAGCCACTACGTTTCTTTGAATCTCAAACTTGATGCTCTAAGTTCTCTTCAATCGAGTCTCGGCCGGTAACTGTTGATAACTTCTTGATTATTAGCTTCTTAAACAGCCAACTGAAAGTGTCATTAGTGATTGGATTAAAGTAAATTCAATGATGTTTACAAACGGAGTGTTGAATGATTCGTAGCATGACAGGGTTCGGCAGTGCATCCGTCACCGATGGTGGTGTTACTGTCTCTGTGGAGATTCGCTCCCTAAACAACCGTTTTCTCGATTTCCGTCTCCGGCTACCGAAACAGCTGGAAGGGCTGGAAGACCAGATGAATAGCCGGTTGCGCCAATCGTGCGAACGGGGGAGGATTACAGTGGCTATTTCACTGGAGCCTTCCAACGGCTCCGTCAACGGAGCGCCCAAACTGGATCGGGAACGGTTTGAGTCTTACAGAGATCTTACAGACCAAATTTCGAGAGAGTACAGTTTTGATCTAAAACTGACGGATTTGATGGACATGCGTGATCTGTTGGTCTCTCAGGAACCTGTTGAAATCTCCGACGATACTGTACTATCGGTTCTTGATGATGCACTTTCTCAGCTCAACGAGATGCGTGAGAAAGAGGGAGGTACGCTGGCAACTGATATCCAGTCAAGAGTTGCCAAGATGGATAAAATATTGGACAAAGTTCGACAGACGGTAGAAAAGAACAGCAAAAATCTGAACCAGAAATATAGAGAAAAAATTGAAGCTCTTTTGAACAGTGCTTCCGTGGATGAATCTCGCATCGCTATGGAGGCGGCTGTGTTGGCTGAAAAAGCTGACGTGACGGAGGAATGTGTCCGGTGTGCCAGTCATTTTGAGCAAATCAGGAATCTTGTTGAAGGTGATGAGCCCGCTGGAAAACGGCTCAATTTTCTTCTTCAGGAGGTTGTCCGGGAGATCAATACAATAGGTTCCAAGTCAGCTGATCTTTCCGTTATTAACTATGTAGTGGATTTGAAAGAAGAAGCTGAAAAAATTAAAGAGCAGGCGCAAAATATTTTATGAACGCCAAATTGATCGTCATCTCTGCCCCGTCGGGAGCAGGGAAGACAACCATTGTCAGAAAACTGCAGGAGCTACATCCTGGCTGGCAGTTTTCCGTCTCCTGTACTACCCGACCAAAACGGGATTATGAAATGGCTGCCGACGATTATGAATTCATTACAGCCGAAGAGTTCTCAAAGCGTATTGAGAATCGGGAACTGTTGGAATATGAGGAAGTACATGGATACATGTATGGGACATCCCGGACGGTGGTGGACTTGGCCCTCCAAAATGGTACTGTTCTCATTCTTGAGGTTGATGTGAACGGTGCCCTGGCTATTAAAAAAGTGTATCCGGATGAATCAGCCACTGTCTTTATTCATCCACCCAGTTTGGATGTGTTGAGGAACAGGTTACGGAAACGGGGGGCTGATTCCGAAGAGCGGATTGAAGAAAGACTTGAGCGTGCGGCAATGGAGATAGAAAAAAGTCCCGATTTTGATATTGAGGTTATAAACAGTGATATCGAGCAGGCCGTTACCGAGATTGCAATAAAACTTGAACAAATGAATGGAGGACCAAACCGTGTCAATTAAAACAACCCATTTCAGGGATATGAATCAAAAGTCTGAAGATATCTTCGAGGCAACCATTGTTATCGGCAAACGTGCCCGACAGATAATCACAGAGAGGATCGCCAGGAACGAAATCCGTACATTCGACCGTGATGCCGAATTCGAGGATGGTGAAGATCTGGAGGAATTGGAACCCGATGTTAATTACGTTGAAATGGAAAAAGCCACAACGGAAGCGCTGGGCGAATTCCTCGATAATGAGTTAGAGTGGACTTACGGTAATAAAGAGGGAGAAAAATCGGCGGAGTAGTAGTGTGACTGTGGGTGACTCATCTTCGGCTTCAGGTCTGGCGCAGAGGTATTTCCGTCAAACGGCGGAGCTGTTCGGAAATAATCTCTATCTGGACAGTATGCCAGACTTGTCTGATCAAGATGGTTCCCTCACCTTGGACAGTTTCCGAAAGCAAATCTGTAAGTGCGCAAAGTGTCCGCTCGGTCGCACCCGAATCAAGTTTGTTTTTGGCGTGGGTGATCCTCATGCTGACCTGGTCTTTGTTGGCGAGGCACCAGGCCGGGACGAAGATCTTCAAGGTGAACCTTTTGTAGGCAGGGCGGGGCAGTTGCTGGATAAAATACTCGCAGCTATAAAACGGTCCCGGGATGAGGTGTACATCTGCAACATTCTTAAGTGTCGGCCGCCGGATAACCGGACGCCGAGCCAGGATGAGATTGAGTCGTGCATCCCTTTTCTGGAACAGCAACTTAAAATCATCAAACCAAAACTGATTGTGGCTCTGGGCGCAACTTCCGCTCATGCACTTCTTAAGGTGAAAACACCGCTGGGAAAACTGAGATCTCAAAAATGGAAGTGGAAAAATTTTGACCTTGTGGCTACTTACCATCCGGCAGCTCTTCTGCGTAACCCCGCCTTCAAGCGCCCGGCGTGGGAAGATTTTCAATGGATCGACAAACTGATTGCTGAGGTATAACCGTGGCGGAAAACTCTCAGGAACTCCATCTTAAAACACCGCCTCAGTCGCTGGAGGCGGAAGAAGCTGTCCTCGGTTCTATGCTCACCTCAAAGGACGCCGTGAGTCGGGCACTTGAAATTCTTACCCCTGACTACTTTTACAAAGACGCTCATCAGAGGATTTTTCAGGCTATGAAGGATCTCTTTAATCTGGGCGAGCCGGTGGATGCCGTGTCGATCATTAATGAATTGAAAAAGCGGAAACAGCTGGATTCCAGTGGCGGTGCCTATTTTATCACTGGTCTTTCAGACAGTGTCCCTACATCGGCCAATGTTGAGCACTATGCCAAGATTGTTCTAGAAAAAGCTTCTCTTCGAAACCTGATTGAAGCGGCGGCTGAAATGTCTAGCGAAGCGTTCAATGATCAGCAACACCTTGAGGATATCCTGGACCAGGCAGAGCAGAGAATTTTTGCAATCTCTCAAGGCCGTCTTAAAGGAAAGTTTCACCAGCTCAATCCGGTTCTCCAGGAGACGTTTGAACAGTTGGATAAGATTCATAAGAGGCCCGGCTCAGTGACCGGGGTTCCTTCGGGTCTGGCTGACCTGGATGAAATAACTTCCGGTTTTCAGGAAGGAGAGTTGATTATTGTGGCTGGAAGGCCCAGTATGGGAAAGACAGCTCTGGCCCTCACCTTCGCTAGGAACGCAGCCATTGAGCACAACATCCCTGTGGGTATTTTCAGTCTCGAAATGTCCAATAGTCAACTTGCCATGAGGCTGCTCACATCTGAAGCCCGGGTAGATAGCCACTTGGTGAGAACGGGAAAACTTCCCACGGAACAGTGGAGAAATCTTTCAATGTCCGTGGGTACGCTGGCGGAAGCACCAATCTTTCTTGACGATACGCCTGCCATCGGTATTACCGAGCTGAGGGCAAAGGCTCGCCGCCTAAAGGCGGAGAGTGATGTGCAGCTCATTATGGTGGACTATTTACAGATGATGCGCGGTCCCGCATCCGCCGAGAGCAGGCAACAGGAGATTTCTCAAATATCACGATCGCTGAAAGCGCTCTCGAAAGAGATATCGGTTCCGGTTGTGGCGATGTCTCAGCTCTCCCGCGCACCGGAAGGGAGGAGCGATCACCGGCCTCAGCTGTCAGACCTCCGGGAAAGCGGTGCTATTGAACAGGATGCTGACGTTGTAATGTTTCTCTACAGAAAATGGGTCTACACCCGTGATGAGGAGGATCGCCGAAAGGCCGAAATAATTGTATCAAAACAACGTAACGGTCCTACAGGTACAGTTTCGGCCATTTTTGTTGATAGCTACGCCAAATTTGAAAGTGCCACTATTTTTGATCAGATGGTTGAGGAACCGGCCTGATGCGTGTAGCTGATCTCATCCCTACTGTTACTGGCTCCTACCCAAAGGATTTTCTTCAGTTGGTTAAACTGGTGGATGTTCATCAGAAGAATAACGGTGAGGATCTCGTGATACAACTTTGGCCTGCCTATCAGTACAGCAAGAATAGCCACGAGGGGCAGCTGAGAAAATCGGGCCGACCCTATTTTGAACACTGTATCTCTGTAGCGCAGTTGCTTGCTGAGTGGAATATGGACATGCACACAATTGTTGGCGGTATGCTACATGACTGTATAGAGGATACCAACGCTTCTTATGATGAGATAAAAAAAGAATTTGGTGAAGAAGTTGCCGAACTCGTGGATGGCGTTACCAAGTTGGGCGGAGTGGAGTTTGACAGCAGGAAAGAGAAGCAGGCGGAGAACCTTATGAAAATGTTTCTCTCTATGGCAAAAGATCTTCGGGTTGTCATTATCAAGTTTGCTGACCGTCTCCACAATATGCGCACAATAGAGTATCTGCCGCTCATTAAGCAGCGGCGTATTGCTGTTGAAACAAGAGACGTCTATTCGCCCCTGGCGCACCGTCTCGGTATGTTCCAGATCAAAAGCGAACTTGATGATCTTGTGCTTAATGCATTGGAGCCGGATGCCTATAAAGAGATAGAGAAACTCCTCAAATCCACTGGTGGAAAGCGAAAGAAAACGCTAAAGGAGATCACAGAACCTATTAAGCAGAAACTCGGAGACCACAACGTCACCTATAACCTCAAGACCCGGCTGAAATCCCATGCGTCCATCCACAACAAAATGGTGTCTCGGGAAAAACTTTTTGATGAAATTTATGACATCTTTGCCCTGAGAATTATCGTCAGCGATGTACCGGAGTGCTACTCAGCTCTGGGACTAATCCATCAACTTTTTACACCGGTCCATGAAAGGTTTAAGGACTTCCTTGCCAGGCCTAAGATCAACGGTTATCAGTCGCTTCATACAACAGTGATAGGACCGTCCGGAAAGATGGTTGAGATTCAGATCAGAACTGAAGAGATGGATCGCACCGCCGAGATTGGTGTGGCTGCCCATTGGAAATATAAGGAAAATGGGAAGAAGAAGGGTGATATGGATAGACATGTCCAATGGCTGAGGGATCTTGTGTCCATCCTGAGTGACGAGTCTGCTGATCCTGGTGAATTCATGAATCTCCTAAAAATCGATCTGTTTCAAAATGAGGTTTTTGTTTTCACTCCTGCCGGCGATCTTGTTCAGCTACCATCAGGTTCAACGCCCATCGATTTCGCCTACGACGTCCACACCGAAGTGGGGCATCATTGTCTCAGCGCAAAAATAGACGGACGAATCGTCCCTCTGAATACTGAGCTAAAGAGTGGTCAGACAGTGGAGATAATAGCCTCCGATTCTCAAACTCCCAGTGCTGCTTGGCTGAAATTTGTTATAACAACCAAAGCGCGAACCCACATACGGCGCTGGCACCGCCGATCACAGAAAGAAGAAAGTGCCAAACTCGGCAAGGAGATTCTTGAAAAAACACTACGACGCATGAAGCAGATTGATAGATTGAAGGAGCTAATGTCTGATCCCGTAGCAGCCGGCTATGGAGATGAAGAATCCATGCTGGTGGCACTGGGCAGTGGGCAGGCTACCGTAAGAGAAATCATTCGTAAAGCGTTTCCCCAGGTTTCAGAAGCGGACATTAAAGAAGTAAAAGAAAAACGGTCCTTTTTAGATATTGCGCGCCGAAGTGCCAGAGGTGTGAGGGTTCAGGGTATTGACAACATTCTCATCAATTTCGGCAAATGCTGCAACCCTATACCCGGTGATGAGATTGTAGGCTTTGTCACTCGTGGTCGCGGTGTTACGGTCCACCGGGCCGAATGTCAAAACCTGCCCATAATGAGCGAATCTTCTGACCGATTTCTGGAAGTTGATTGGGATGTGGCGCGGAAGACAGAATTCCTTTCTCAGCTTAAGGTGATTGCTGAAGATAGAAAAGCGTACCTTAAGGATATTACGGAAGCCATCTCGGGACTCAGTGTAAATATCACTAGTGTAGACGTTAAGGTGGAAGATGCAATGGCTATGTGTATGATTGTTATTTTGGTTCCTAACGTCCGAAGACTCAATATGGTGATCAAAAAGATCGAGAACATTCCCGGTACTGTTAGCATTCAGAGGGCAACGTGAAAAAAAAGAATTATACCAAGAAAGAAATAGCTAAGCAGGTGGCGGGCCGTCTCGATCTGCCGACATCGAAAACACATGAAATTGTGGCTGAAACATTTAATGTAATGCGCGAAATGATGAGCGAAGATCGGGACATTACCCGGATTGAGCTTCGAAACTTTGGAACTTTCTCTGTTAAACCGGCAAAAGCAAAACCGCGGGCGAGGAATCCCAGGACCAACGAGGAGGTTTATGTACCGCCTCACCGGAAGTCACACTTTAAGCCGGGCAAACTGCTCAAATCCTCCCTCAGGAAACCGCTCTAAATAAGATTTGGGCCCAATATGGGAAGACTCCTGGGCATCGATTACGGTGATAAGAGAGTGGGCCTCGCCATCTCTGATCCCACCGGAACCATCGCTTCCGCCCTTGATACCATCCTATTCAAATCAAAAGAGGACCTTTTTCAACAGTTGAAAGAGCGAGTTGTATCAGAAGATATAGCAGGTGTGGTGGTAGGGATGCCTTTCGGGATGAAAGGTCAGGTGACAGCACAGACTGAGACAGTGCAACAATTCATAACCGAACTTCGTGGTCAACTGTCTATTTCTGTTGACTCCGCAGATGAGAGGCTCAGTTCTGTGGAAGCCGGCCGCATCCTTCGGGAACAGGGGCATCAGCCGAGCCGTAACAAAGGCATGGTCGATTCAACAGCGGCGGCGATCATTCTTCAAAGTTATTTGGACGGGAAGAAACAGTGATAAAACATCTGGCAAAATTAAAAAGCTGGCAGCTTGCTATTCTATCGGGTTTTCTCATTGGCGCTTCATTCCCGCCGTTCAAGCTCGGGTTTCTCGCTTGGATTGGTCTCATCCCCTTCATCAGGGCTGTTTTTCGCCTGACTCCCTGGAAAGCGGCTGGTGTGGGCTGCCTTACCGGTTTTGTCACCAATGTTTTGGCACTTCACTGGCTCTCATTTAACATCGGTGCTTCATTTCCCGTTGTGTTCACAGCCATGATGGCTGCGGCAATCTATCTCGCCATCTTTTGGGCCATCTTTTCTTTTTTGTTTTCGTGGATTCACCTCCAGAGTGGGGCTGGCCTTGTGCTCATGCCTTTTCTCTGGGTGACACTCGAATATGGAATGTCCCTTGGACCCATGGGGTTTCCATGGGTTTCGCTGGCCACTACACAGACCGATTATCTTCCTGTTATCCAGTTGGCTGAGTGGACCGGTATCTATGGAATCTCCTTTTGGCTAGTTACCGTGAATGTGATTCTTTACGGCCTACTGACGTTCCCCCGGACAG
>DCXX01000067.1 GCA_002329125.1 Fidelibacterota bacterium UBA2125
TTCCCGATTCTCGTTTTGAAAAAGCGATGCTTCGAAAATAACACTTCTGGGTGCTATGCCTGGGAATGACCCGATTGGTAATATTCAATTATACAGTTTGATGCCCATCTTTTTCCGAGATAAATTTCCTCCGAAACAAGGCACCTGATCCCACGTTTAGGTACCTAATTGGCAGATCACACCTCAGTAATTGCGGAAAACCGAATATTCAAACTAGATTGATACAATNNAGGACAGGTGGTTTCCAACTCGGTACATATTCAAGGATGAGTTGAAAAAAAACAGTAAAGGGACGGAGTGGATCATTGATGATATCGCTTTCGACACAGATATTCCCGATTCTCGTTTTGAAAAAGCGATGCTTCGCAAATAACTTTCTTGGTGTTATATCAGATAACTATCATACGGACAATGTTCAATTATACCGTTTGATGGCTATGACTTTCCAAGATAAATTATCTTCGGAAAAAGGAACCTGATCCCACGTTTAGGCCCCTAGTGGCGGACCTTGCCACAGTAATTGCGGAAAACCGGATATTCAAACTAGATTGATACAATTATGAAAAACTCCGCCAAGTGGTATATAGGTCTATTGCTGTGCTCTGTTTGTTTTTCTCAAAACCCGGACTATGTCACCAATGCGGTGAAAGCGCAGTCAGATCCTGTCATCGATGGTGATGTGCTTAATGATCCTGCTTGGGAGGGAGTTCCTACGGTTGAAACATTCACGCAGAAAGCACCTGATGAAGGTGAACCGGGGACGGAACGTACCGTTGTGAAAGTGATGTATTCAGATGAATTCTTTTATCTGTCTGTGGTTTGTTACGACACCGAATCTGATAGGATTATCATATCGGACACCCGGAGGGACGCGACACTGAACAATATGGACAGTTTCGTGTTTCTGCTGGATACCTTTAAAGATTATCAGACAGCTTATGTTTTTGGGACCAATGCAGCCGGGATAGAATATGATGCCCAGATCACTGGTGGTGGTGAAGAGAGTTCCATGATCAGACGTTTTTCCATAGGCACCGGTGGCGGATATAACGTGAACTGGGATGCGGTGTGGCAGGTGAAAACAGAAATCGGTGATTACGGTTGGAGCGCAGAATTTGCCATCCCTTTTAAAACTTTGAGATATAAAATAGAAAAAGACCAGGCGTGGGGGATCAATTTTCAACGGGTTGTGGCAAGAAAACAGGAAGAAGCTCAATGGGCCCCCATCCCAAGGCAATTTACCATGAACCGTCTTGTATCGGCGGGAACCCTAACAGGTATGAATGTTCCTACCCCTCGGAACCTGAAAATAATGCCATATGCTTTGGGTCAGTACAACAAACACGAAGGAGAAGAATCCTCCACTGTCAACGACGGTGATTTTGGTATGGATGCTAAATTAGGTGTCAGTTCTAGCCTAACTCTGGATTTGACCTACAACACGGATTTTGCCCAGGTGGAGGCAGATGAACAACAAATTAACCTTGATCGTTTCAGTCTTTTCTTTCCTGAAAAGCGGTCCTTTTTTCTGGAAAATGCGGGTCTTTTTTCTGTTGGTGAGGGAGGTACTTTTTTTGGCCCTGACATTGAAATGTTTTTCAGTCGACGTATCGGTATTGGTGAAGGGGAGACTCAGGTCCCAATTCTAGGAGGCGGAAGACTTACGGGAACTTTGTCCGGGATGAAAGTGGGAGCTCTGAGTATGCGCACCGATGCTGTAGAAGATGTATCGGATGGGAATCACTATTCTGTCATGCGGCTGAAGAAAGAGCTTCCCAACCGCACATATTTTGGGGGGATGGTAACTGATCTTAACCATCTGGGGGAGGATGGTTATGCCAATCGCGGTTATGCCGTGGACGGTCAACTGGGTATTGGTGAATTGAGCCAAATTGTTGCCTTTGGGGCTGTAACTGAGACTCCTGGCATGAAGATGGATAAAGCATATGCCTATAGATTACAGGCTGGTCGCAATACGCAGCAGATTTCAACGTCCCTAGGCTATACTGAAGTGGGGCAAAACTTCAACCCCGAAATGGGATATCTTAAACGAGAAAACTACCGCAAGTGGTCAGGAAGAATTTTTACCCGTTTTCGTCCTGAAGATCTGTTTGGACTTCTGGAATTCCGTCCACATGTTGATTATAACGGCTACTGGAAGCTAGACGGTTTTCACGAATCAGGAAGGTGGCATATTGATACACACTGGGAATTCAGAAGTGGTTTTGAGATACATACAGGGACGAACCTTACCAAGGAGGGAGTGCAGGAACCGTTTGAGATTGCATCGGACGTTTTTGTCCCTGCCGCCACCTATGATCACAAAGAAGTTCAGATCATGATCATGACGAACGATGCAAAACAGCTCAGTTTCAGTTCCAGAAATACAATTGGCGGGTTTTTTGGTGGTGAAAAGATTAATGTGACACCCACTCTGAAATTCCGCTACAGTGACATGTTCACTTCTCAGTTCAGTGTAAACTATAACAATGTTAGTTTGCCTGGTGGAGATTTTGTCACCAATCTGATCAAAGCGAGGCTCACTTATGCTTTTTCGCCCAAAATTTATATTCAATCCCTCCTCCAGTATAATAGTCAATCGGATGAATGGTCTATGAACTGGCGTTTCATTTGGCAGCAGTCGGCAGCTACAGGGCTCTACCTTGTATACAATGAAACTCAGGATTACGATGG
>DCXX01000056.1:0-7456 GCA_002329125.1 Fidelibacterota bacterium UBA2125
ATTCAGCCAGCATGACCATAAGCCCGCCAGGGGTACCCGGCGTTACAGCTGAAAGAGGTCCGAATTGGGGTGGATACTTAAGATTTTTTTCCTTATAAAATTCAGGAGTAGCTCCTGTAGGAGCAACACCCAGTGCATTTATCCCAATCACTTTATTAGTTTTCGGATTATAAATCAGCGCTTGGGTCTCTCCACCCCAGCTAAGGACATCATACATAGTTGCTGTGGCCGCCAGCATGGCACAGGCGGCATCTATAGCATTTCCACCCTGGGTAAAAATGGTTGCACCAGCTGTTGCCCCCAAAGGCTTTCCTGTAATGGCCATCCAATGTCGCCCGTGAAGGACGGGTTTTATCGTTCTTTGTGCATATAGAACCGAAAACAAAAGAAGGAAAATAATTACTTTGATTTTAAACCTTGTCATTTGTCTCACCTCACAAATATTGAACATTGTTGAGAAGTCTGTTAGAATGTAACGGAAGAATTAAAAAAGGGCAACATTGTTGCCCTTTGATCAATATAAAGTTGGATTCAGAAAATTTAATCTAAAAAAGTCGATGCAAAGTAATTAATAAGGATCATCTTTGTAGAAAGCTTCATCAAAATTAGCAATGTCTTTTACCTTGTCCTTTGCAATTTCCTGGTTGCCAACGATGACGAGAACAAAATTTTCCGGCCGATAGTATTTTCTGGCAATCTCATTGGCTTCCTCAAGAGTTACAGCATTTCTTTCAATTATTACATTTTCCCTATCGGAAATAGTAAATCCGTAATAATCCATGTTAGCAATCAAGCTAGCATAGGTTGCTGGGGACTCGAAGCGCAACGGATATGAGCCAGAAAAATAGGCTTGGGCCTTAGAAAGTTCATTTTCAGTAAGACCAGAATCTACAAGTTTCTCCATTTCTCCAATTATCAAATCATAGGTGTTTCTTACTTCTTCTACCCGGGTAGATGTGGAAATAGCTATAGCGCCAAAATCTCGATTGCTTTCCCAACTGCTTCTGATGCCGTATGTTTTACCCCCTTCAGCTCGTACCGATTTAGACAGCCTTGATGAAAAATGCCCCCCGAAAATATAGTTTACCAAATTCAAGCCATGGCGTTCATCTGAATTAACTGGAAGTGCTTTGAATCCGATAGCAATTGTAGCTTGTTCCAGTTCGGGATTATTCACTAAACGAAATCGAATACCATCAATATGGGTAAACACAATATTTTTTCTTGTAGCCTTGGCACCATTTGATTTCCATTCTCTGAGTGCATTCTCCACAAGTTCATTAGCCATTGAAGTATCAAAATCACCAATTAAGACAAATACGGCATTGTCTGGTCTGAGGTTTGAGTAAAATTCTTTTGCATCGTCAAGGCTAATATTCTTGAGGGTGCTTTTCGTCATCATGTTTCCGGCTGGTGTATCTCCGAAAGCCAATTTTGTCAGGTGAGCTTGGGCTACGGTACCAGCATCACTATACCAAGTTTTGATGCCTTCTTGAGTCTGTTTCTTCAACAGTTTCCACTCATTTTTAGGAAAAGTAGGATGTAATACCATATCAGCCATTAATTCGAGTCCAGTTTTGAGATCTTCCTTCAAAAAACGTCCAGTAATGGTGGTGTACTCATTACCGCTGGAGGCTGAAAGCGATCCTCCAGTTGATTCTATAGCTTCGGACAGTTCATCCGCGGAGTAGTTTTTAGTACCCTTAGAAAGCATATCCACAGCCATACTTGCAACCCCTTCTTTGCTATTCGCCGCATCAAAATTACCCAATGGAATTAGAAGTTGAAAAAAAACAGCGGGTTGTTCGTGATGCTCAGCTGTGTAAACCGTCAGACCATTTTCAAGACTATGTTTTTCCAATTCAGGATATTTTATTTTCATATCCTGTGGGGTTATAAGATTGAAGAAAAAGCTAATGAAAATCAATTTTTTCATTCCTATCCTCCAACAAATAAGGACGCGATTCGCATTAACAGTTTTTTACCAAAGGTCAAGTCTTCAGGGGCAATGTGCATAACCATCAAATTTTCGTCGTTAAAATAACTGTTTGCCACCCTCTGCAGATCTGCGCTTGTTACACTGGAAAAACGTTCAATTTCTTTTTCATATTCGTGGTAATCTCCATACATCATTTCAGCATTGCCCAGACTGTTGGCCAGTGACCCAGCGGAATATCGTTGAAATACTTTCTCAGCAAGAAGTTGTTTCCGTGCTTTTGTTAGCTCATGATCAGTAACACCATTTAGTTTAATTGATGTTAATTCATCAATGATGGTAGCCTCAATTTTTTGAGGCTTAACGTGAGGAAAATAAAAAGCAAAATAAAGAAAAAATCCTGGACCTTTTCGGGTAAATGTTTGCCCGGCTGAAAAGAGTGCTATTTTATCCTTACGGACAAGGCGCTGATGTAACCGAGAACTTTCACCACCAGACAAAATACTATTGAGTACTTCCAAAGCCTGGATATCCGCATGTTTTGCCGAAGGTATTTGGTATCCCATAAAAGTAACTGGAATATCAAAGGAGGATTTTTCGAGTAATGTAATTTTTTCCTCACGATCCGGAACGGAAAGATCCGGATCTGGCGGAAGATTTTGTGACGGCGGAATGGGACCAAAATATGTTTCTGTAAGGCTTTTCGTTTTACTGGGATCCACATCACCAACGATGATCAATACAGCATTGTTAGGAGCGTAGAACATATCATAAAAAGCTTGACATGTAGCAACTGAAACTGTATCGAGTTGTTCCATTATACCAATGGGTGTTTCCGCATAGGGGTGACCTTCTGGAACTGAATTGCGCATGAATTTTAATATGAGTTTTGAAATAGGGTCGGCGCTACGTTGGCGTTCTTCTTCGTGCACCACTTCTCTTTCAGTATCCAATATTTCCTGGTTCAAAACCAGATTCTGCATGCGATCAGCTTCCATCTTTATAACAAGCTCTAATTTCCCTGATGGAAGGCGTTCATAATAGATGGTGTGATCATTGTTTGTACCTGCATTGTTATCACCGCCTACCTCATCGAGCTGACGATCAAAATCCCCATCAGGAATCGACTCTGTACCGCGAAACATCATATGCTCAAACAGATGTGCTGTACCACGAATACCATCCCATTCGTCATGACTACCCACATCATACCAAAGATTAATGGATACCACGGGAATAGCGTGTTTTTCCATAACAATTACTTTCAGGCCGTTGTCCAAGGTAAAATCAACGATATCTCCTTCACCGGCAAATAAGGCGCTTACAAAAAGAAAAAGAAAATGTTTACGAAACTTCAATGTTAGGAATTCAGTAAATCTAAGTGGTTCCAATTGTGCCCTGATTATGCAATAGATTTGGACTAGAGAATATATGTCGGAGCGGCGAGATTTGAACTCGCGACCCCTGCAACCCCATTGCAGTGCGCTGCCGGACTGCGCCACGCTCCGATCAGTATCCGAAATTTAGCTAATAACTCACTTTTCATGTTATTTTTGATAAATTCCTGAAAATAATAATTTGGAGAGTATTGAAGCCTAACTGTCGAGGCTTTTAAGAAGTGATTGAAGTTCTTTTTTGATACTCTTAACCAGCTTTCGATATTTTAAAGTATCAGCATCAGAAGTAGAAACGTCCACGTTACCAGCTTTGAGCCTTTCCCTCGCCCCTTCAATAGTGTATTTTTGATTATAAAGAAGATCCTTGACCTTTAGAATGGTGTCAATATCTGATTGGCGATAACTTCGATTACCGGCTCTGTTTTTCTTGGGATGAAGCATGGGAAACTCTGTTTCCCAATATCGGAGAACATACTGTTTCAGCTGAGTGATTTCGCTCACTTCGCTGATAGAGTAATACAGTTTCTCGATTTTCTTTTCCGCCATGGGATTTGCTTAAAGCTTTACTTGATATTAACGAAAAAGATCCCATCGTTCAACAACTTCTTAAATTTACTTCATGAACCGGTTTATGCGGTCAAATGCTTCCTCAAGGATCTCTGTTCCCGGGAGAAACACAAGCCGTACATGACCACTACCATATTCACGACTGAAGCCTGAACCGTGTACCAGAAGCACATGTTCCTCGTGAAGAAGGTCCAGAACAAACTGTTTGTCGTCCTTTGCCCACTTTTCCCGGGTCAGTTTTGGAAACATGTAAAAAGCGCCATCAGGTGTTTCAGTCTCCATGCCGTCTATATCATTAATTCGTGTCACACAATAATCCCGCTGTTCCAGAAGCTTTTGACGGTATTCGCCCATCCAATCCCGGGGACCCGTGAGCCCAGCTAAATAGCCGTATTGAGCTGGTGTGGAAGCACAAAGTCTACTTCTGAGAAGGCGTTCAACACCGTCGCGAACCTGTGAGAGTCGTCCCTCAGGATCATGAAACGCCATATAACCAACGCGCCACCCCGGTGCATAGAATACTTTAGAAACTCCATTTAGCGTAATGACCGGTAATGTTTCAGACAAGGAAGCAGTGGAAATATGTGAATCAGAAAAGTTATAGCCGTCATAAATCTCGTCGGAGAGAACGGTGCAATGAGGTGCTTTTGATGCCACCTCTATGAGACGTATTAAATCACTCTCTGATGCTATCCCTCCCGTAGGGTTATTGGGATTAATGACAGTCAGAAGTTTTACACTGCGATCAAGTTTGGATTCAAGATCATCAAAATCAATTTTCCAGCCATCTTCACTTTTCAGGCGATATTCTATTACCTTTCCATCAAAAAGGGGCGGATAAGCCATATAGGGCGGATAATGAGGCCCCGGTGCAAGTACTATGTCTCCAGGCTCAAGAAAAGAGGCAAAGAGGATCTGTAGGGCTTCTGTGACGCCGGCGGTGACATAGACATCATCAACAGAACATTCCCACCCACCGTTTGGTTTTTTTCGCTCTTCTTCGGCAATAGAATCTCTCAATTCAGGAACGCCGTAAGAGGGTGAATAACCGTTCTTCTGGTCCCTCAGAGCTAATTCAACCGCCTCAACCATGTGAGCAGGCGTGGGAAAACCTTCATAGGCGAGAGGATCTCCAATATTGAGCTTGATGATTCGGTGCCCCTGTTTTTCCAATTCTGTGGCGGGGACTACCACATCCCGTATAGCATATTCGATACCCGCAGCACGCTGGCTGACGGGTATCTTAGCTGTCATATATACGTTATTCCTTTGTTAGGCGCTTATCGCCCCCCCCGTGAAAAATTCTTTCTCGGAGGACGATTCCCTGAATGACGACCGCGACCACCACCACCGTGTCTAGAAGGTCTGCGTTCACGTTTTGGAGGCTCAACCCATCCTTCAGGTGGATCATGCAGAGCTCTCATGCTCAGATCAATACGATTCATGTCATCGACTTTAATGATCTTTACTTTCACTACATCACCAATGTTGACAACATCTTCCACCTTTTCAGTCCGTTCATAGGACAATTGACTTATATGACAAAGCCCCTCCCTCCCTGGCGAAAATTCAACAAAAGCACCAAAGTTCATAATGCGTTTGACTTCTCCTTCGAACTCCATTCCTACTTCCGGCTCCCTCACAATGGACTCGATTATATCTCTAGCTTTCTGATTGTTCTCAGCGCTTAATGACGAAATAACAACAACACCATCATCATCCACCTCAACTTGACATTCGTAATTACTTTGGATGGAACGTATCATTTTCCCTCCAGGACCGATGATTCCACCAATCTTTTCTGGATCGATTTGAATATGATCAATCTTAGGTGCATAGTCAGATAGGGTCTTTTTCGGCTGACTTATTTCAGCCTCCATTTTATCAAGCAGGGACATGCGTCCTATTTTCGCTTTTTCAAAAGCCTCTCTAACCAGCTCCATTGAAATACCCGCAATCTTAAGATCAACCTGAATGGATGTAACTCCATTCCTTGTTCCAGCCACCTTATAATCCATATCTCCGAAGTGATCTTCTTCACCGAGTATATCAGTCAACATAACAGATTTATCACCATCTGTTATTAAACCAACACTAATTCCGGTCACGTGAGATTTAATCGGTACACCGGCATCCATAAGAGCAAGAGAGGCTGAACAAACAGTAGCCATTGAAGACGATCCATTCGATTCTAGTATATCCGACACAACACGAACTGTGTAAGGGAAATCTTCAAACTCAGGCATAACGAAACGAAAAGCCCGCTCTGCAAGGTTTCCATGGCCTACCTCCCTTCGGCTGACGCCAAGATACCGTCTCACTTCTCCAACACTGAAGGGTGGAAAGTTATAATGAAGCATATAGCGTTTCTTAAACTCACCATCAAGATCATCAACAAACTGTTCGTCAGATTTAGTCCCCAGTGTGACCGTTGCAAGACTCTGAGTTTCACCGCGCGTGAAAAGGGCACTACCATGGGCCCTTGGTAGCACACTCTGGGACATGGAGATGGGACGAATTTCATCCATCCCCCTTCCGTCAGATCGTTTCCCATCTTCAAGAATTCGTCTCCTTAGCTCTTTCTTTACAGCGTCATCGATCATCGCTTTGACCAAGCTGGCACAGTCAGGATATTCCTCTTCAAGGGATTCAATCATTTTATTCTTAAAGTCATTTACTAGCTTTCTTCGATCACTTTTACCGTCTCCGGAAACTAGGTCTGGAATCTTCCCATCCATTTTAGAGTTGATGGTTTCAACTACAGCAGGGTCTTTTTCATCAACTATCATTTCCCGTTTCGGTTTCGTGATCCCCTGAATGAAGTCATTTTGGAATTTCACAATATCCTTAATCACTTCATGACCATATTGTACGACTGTAAGGATTTCATCTTCCGAAAGCTCTTTTGCCTCAGCTTCCATCATGATAATGGCCTCGTCAGTGCCTGCCATAACAAGATCGAGTTTGCTCTCTTCAATCTGCTGGAATGTGGGATTAACAACAGGTTTCCCATCTATATATCCAAGCCTTACTGCCGCAACTGGACCCTTCCACGGAATATCGGAGAGCATGATTGCTACCGAGGTACCGATAGTACCAAGTATGTCCGCTGGTGTCTCCTGATCAGTTGACAACAGATTAATCATCACCTGTGTTTCACACCGGAATTCATCTGGAAAGAGTGGTCGGATGGGCCTGTCAGTGAGGCGGGCTGCCAAAATTTCTTTCTCAGCTGGTCGACCTTCCCTTTTGAAGTAACCGCCGGGTATCTTACCGGCAGCATAAAACCGTTCGCGGTATTCAACTGAAAGTGGGAAAAAATTAAGCCCTACTCTTGGTTCAGCTTCAGCATTCACAGCACAGAGGACAACGGTGTCCCCATATGTTACTGTCACAGAGCCAGCTGACTGTTTTGCCATTACGCCTGTTTCAAGTGTTAATGTCTTCCCCGCTAGTTCGATTGTCTGTTTTCTTGGTTCCATTGTTTCTCTTCTTTCTCTTTATTTTATTGTTTTATTATCTTCTTATTCCCAGTTCATTAATTAGGTTCTGGTAC
>DCXX01000056.1:7511-7652 GCA_002329125.1 Fidelibacterota bacterium UBA2125
CGTTCGCGGTATTCAACTGAAAGTGGGAAAAAATTAAGCCCTATTCTTGGTTCAGCTTCCGCATTCACCGCACAGAGGACAACGGTGTCCCCGTATGTTACTGTAACAGAGCCGGCCGACTGTTTTGCCATTACGCCTGTT
>DCXX01000056.1:7843-10382 GCA_002329125.1 Fidelibacterota bacterium UBA2125
ATAAGACCCCGCCTGGAGTGATTATCTTTCTTATGTGATTCAAAGTGACTTTCCAATGAACGAATTCGCTCAGTCAAAAAAGCTACCTGCACTTCAGCTGAACCGACATCATTTTCATCTTTACCGAACTCTTTAGCAAGTTCCTGTTTTTTTTCGGTCGACAGTGTCATCTTTTCTCCTGTTTATATACTTCTATTCTATCAAGGCAATATTTCTTGTCCTTACGCAACTGCTGCACCAATTTTTCAGCAGAACTGAATTTTTTTTCATTCCTGATCCTTTCCAGGAATTGTACTTCAATGGTTTGATCATAGAGACTTTCTATCTTTCCATCGAAAAAATGTACTTCCATAACAAAATCGGTTTCATCAAAAGTAGGTCGTGTTCCAAGATTTGCCATTCCGTAAAGCCACGTTTCCCCAAAAGTACCTCGGGCAAAATATACGCCTGTACATGGTAGAAGCTGTTCATCAAATTTGGGCTGAAAATTTGCGGTAGGGAAATCCAGACTATGGCCTCTGCCCGAACCGTGAACCACGGTGGCATCAAAGCCGTATACCCAGCCCAAATCATATGAAGCACGCTGGACATGTCCTTCTTTAATAAGCTTTCTCACCCTACTGCTACTGTAAATCACATCTTGATCACCTACACCAGAAACAATTTCAAGATCATAACCATAATTACTGCTCTGATCCTGCAGAAATTCTCCATCTCCTTCACGATTGTGTCCAAACCGGTGATCGTAACCCACAATGATCTTTGCGGGGTTAAATTTCTCAACAATCACTGATTTCAGAAATTCCGGAGCGGAAGTTGAAGAAAATCCACTGTCAAAAGGAACAACAAGGGTGATATCCACGCCCATAAAGTCAAGAAGCTCGAGTTTCTTATTAATATGCATAAGCAATTCAAAATTGTCTTTGCCAGAAACAATTTTTTTTGGATGTGGATCAAAGGTGACCACCACTGATTTTGTATTAAGTGCTTTAGCAGTGGTAACGACACGATTAATTACTTCCTGATGGCCGCGGTGAAGACCATCATAAGATCCTATGGTCAAAACGGCCTCATTCATTACCAGTACATCCTCTATACGACGGTAGACATCCACTGTTCTTCCACCTGCGAAAATTCAACACAATCTTCAAGTTTATACTCGCCAACAGTTGTTCTGGTGAGTTCTGTAAGATGGCCAACCGTATCAAGTTTTTCAGCAATATCAGCACCTAGTTGCCTTATATAAGTACCCTTGGAACAGTTCACTTTAAATTTGATCGAATGGTCAAAGAGAGAAAGTAGTACCAGCTCTTTAATTTCCACTGTCACCGCTTCGCGCTCAATCGTGATGTTTTTCCGGGCTAGTTCATATAGCTTTTGCCCATTCACTTTTTTTGCTGAATACATTGGTGGCACCTGTTCGATAGAACCCATAAACAGGGAAAAGACAGCAAGTACTTTATTCTCATTCAACTGCGGTACAGATTTCTGATCAGTAATTCTTCCTTCCACATCAAGAGTATCTGTTGATAATCCTAACCGGAGTGTTGCCTCATAGACTTTGTATGCATTAGTGAATTCACTGAGTCGCCTTGTTGACTCACGACCTATACCGACAACAAGTACTCCCGCGGCAAAGGGATCCAGTGTGCCGGCATGGCCGATTTTTCTCTCACCTGTGAGACTACGTATTTTGTCTACCACATCAAATGAGGTCCATCCCATAGGTTTGTTAATAGCTACGATCACCTTATCCCCTCTTGGGATTGGATCTTTAAAATGAGGCGGTCGATTTTTTCAGCCTCCGCTTCAGTGTCATCGTAGTAGAATCTCAATTCAGGAATGGATTTGGAAGTAAGATAGTTGCCCAGCTGGCCGCGGAGGAATTTGGCCCGGGAATTAAAGAATGTTTCAATCTCTTTACTTTTTTCGTCAGCATTCAGCACGCTGATATAAACTTTTGCTATTCTAAGATCATTGGTCATTTTGACTTCGGTAACAGTTGAAAATCCCACTTTTGAAGTATCCAGTTCACTGGAAATAATTTCACCGAGCAGTTTTTTAAGTTCGCGCCCATACCGATCCGATCTTGAATAAGGACGGTTATTCATCTCAATTCCACCTGCTCTCGAGAAAGCATTACAGGAAATTTGTTCTCCAAAGATCTACTGAGTTGCGAAAGGACGGTATGGAGAAATGATCTGTCATTTGAGACAAGGGCGATTTCAAGACCGGTTAACTGCCAACTGTTTTGATGCTCTACCTCAGCCACAGATACCCCATGGGTCTTCTGCAAGTAATTCTTGAGAGGCTTGAGTATTGAGCGCTTTTCTTTAAGTGAGCGGGGGCTCAAAAGTCGGAGTTCAAGGTGGAGGATTCCGACAGCCATTGTTTCATATTCCTAATCGTCAATTGATTAACTTTTTCTTAACAGATGGAGAATACAAATCATCAAGCTTCCAAAGTCCTCTTGACCTCTTCGGTTGTATAAGTCTCAATGAGGTCGTCTTCCTCGAAGTTTTTCATTCCTTCAATTCCG
>DCXX01000146.1:0-6117 GCA_002329125.1 Fidelibacterota bacterium UBA2125
TGGCTCTTGATGGTAATGCCCCGCTCACGCTCCAACTCCATGTCATCGAGAACCTGGTCCTTCATATCGCGCTTAGAAAGTGTGTGGGTCATCTCTAACAAACGGTCGGCCAGTGTTGACTTGCCGTGGTCGATGTGGGCAATGATACAGAAGTTTCGAATGCTCTCTGTTTTCACACACATGAATTTACCTGTATGCTACTAAGACACCAAAAGACGACCTCTAGAGAAAACTAAATTCTGTAAGTTGCACGCGTCATAAAAAATTTTTCCCTTTCCCCTTTGCCATAATCCACTTGGCATCGTAAAATACTCTCCTATAAGAGAAAAAAATTTAATTGTAATTTCGGACCGAACGGGAGATCATCTATGACAAAAGCAAGAGCTGGATTAATATCATTTTCAATCATTCTTTGTCTTCTGGCGTTTTTTGGTGTTGAGCTGTTTGACGCAGTTTGGTCTTTCCCCTCGTTCTCGCCTGTTCCCTTAATGGTACTTATGTTAGTAGGTACTGGAATATTTATTACTGTGGTGCTGGGGTTTCCCCAAATCAAACATTTTTGGCATGGTGTAAAAGTGACAGGTGGTGTTTATGACGATCCCAATGATGAAGGTGATCTCAATCATTTCCGAGCTCTCACAACAGCCCTTTCGGCCACAGTCGGAATAGGAAACATTGCTGGCGTTGCAACTGCCCTCTATTACGGAGGTCCTGGTGCCCTTTTCTGGATGTGGGTCACCGCTTTCTTTGGAACTACATTAAAATACGCGGAATGCTCCCTTTCACTTAAATACAGGCAGATCGGGGATGACGGCTATACGGCCGGAGGTCCCATGTACACTATTGAAAATGGGATGGGACGGAAATGGCGTTGGTTAGCAGTAGCATTTGCCAGTTTTGCTGTAATTTGTTCGTTTGCTACAGGAAATGCCATTCAATCTTTCACTGTCTCTGATCAAATCTACTCCGAAGTAGCAACAATCCTTGGTGAAACCCACTTTTTAACATTGAAACACACAGTATGGACAGGGTTTGAATTGTCAATAATGCAAGTAATCAATGGTCTGGTACTTTCATCAATCATAGGTCTGGTAATCATTGGTGGAATTCGCCGTATCGGAAACGTAACCGGATACCTTGCACCTTTCATGGCTGCTATCTATGTCACAGCTGCCATTGCTATCCTTATCACAAACTTCTCCGAGATAGGTAAGGGTTTTTCAATGGTTGTCTCCATGGCGTTTAACCCACCTGCTGGAATTGCTGGTGTAGGTGGAGGTGTTCTGATGACAATGTTGTGGGGTATTAAACGAGGTCTCTATTCAAATGAAGCTGGACAAGGCAGCGCCGCAATCGCACATTCTACCGCAAAAACAAAATACCCTATTCGAGAAGGAGCGGTAGCAATGCTTGGGCCATTTATCGACACCTTGCTAATCTGCACTTTGACTGGAATGGTTATCATAACAACAGGAGCATGGAAGTATACAGCTTATTTTGTAAGAATGACGGAAACTGATCCTGAGACGATCAGGCAGATTCTTGAAAGCGGAGTATATAACGGAAACAAACTACTTAACAGTAGTCTTCTTACTTCCTTCGCCTTCAAGGAAGGTTTAAGCTGGCTCTTCTCATACGGAGACAAAATCGTCACCTTGGCGGTGTTACTTTTTGCTATATCTACGGCTATCAGTTGGTCCTACTACGGGGATCGGAGTGCCAATTATCTATTCGGGAGTGGCGCTCTGAATGCATATAAATGGTTTTTTATTCTATTTTTCTTTATTGGTGCAATCGCTGAATTAGAGGCAATTTGGGCTTTCGGTGATGCCGCACTTGGGATAATGACATTCCCCAACCTGATATCCATCATCATCTTGTCTACGTCACTGCGGAAAATGACTAGAGAATACTTCTCCCGAAAGCACCTCACTTACAAAGAAATCCTTGCTCAACAAGGTTCTGATTCGCTGTGACAAAGACTGAGCAAGAAGAACTACTAAATATTGCCTTAGAGGCCGCTGACAAAGCGGCCTCTTTTATTTCTGAACAAGCTAAGATGACACTAAAGGTCGACTTCAAAGGGACCACTAATCTGGTGACCAATGCGGACGTCACATCAGAACAAATTATTATGGAAACCATTTGTACGAGATTTCCTGATCATCAGATTCTTACAGAAGAAGCCGGGGACATCGCGACCGGTTCAGATTATCTATGGGTAATCGATCCAATTGACGGTACTACCAACTTTGTTCACGGTTACCCCTTTTACGCCATCTCCATTGCGGTCTGTGAAAGAGAGAAACCTATTGTAGGAGTGATTAACCATGTGCACTTCGGCGACGTCTACAGCGCCACAGCAGGCGGCGGTGCCTTCTGTAATGGTGAACCCATTGCTGTTTCCACCACTGATTCCTTAAAAAGAGGCCTTTTGGCTACGGGTTTTTCCTATGAGCATGACGAAATCTGGTCTCGAAATATGGACCTGTTCAAAAACTTCACTAACCTTACACAAGGTGTTCGACGCGCGGGAGCAGCCTCCCTGGATCTCTGTCACGTTGCCCGGGGTTGGCTGGACGGCTTTTGGGAATATGAGCTGAACCCATGGGATATGGCTGCAGGGGTATTCATTGTTCAAGAAGCTGGTGGTTCTGTAACAAAAACGGACGGAAGTGATTTTGCATTATTTGATCGTGAAGTATTGGCTTCAAATGGTCATATCCATAACGCCATGCTCGATCAACTGAAATGCTAGCCAAAAATCTTTTTTCTACGCTCTTTCTGACTCTCAAGCAACTTTTCAACTTTGACTTTCAAAAGGTCATTGAACGTAAATATTCCGTTATCAGTAACCCGCCCAATGGCGGTGCACGGTACACCGGAATTCATACATAGCCGTTCAATCTCAATGATGGACTCTTCAGCCACTGAAATGATTGTCAGACCCTCTGTTTCACCGAAAAGGAGTTCATCATTCCTAATCTTGGAACTCACATGAATCCTTGCGCCAAGACCCGCCCCTCCACAGATCAATGCGTAAGCTACCGTAGCAGCAAGGCCACCCGCTGACAGGTGGATGACAGATTTTATTAGGCCAACTTTGTTACCCGTCAGAATGATTTCCCTCATTTGCCTCTCCATGGCAAGATCCACCATAGGTACTGGCCCAGCAGCTGAACCCAACTTTAGTCTGGCGTAAACAGAACATCCCAGTTCCCCTCGGTGACTTCCAAGCATCAAAATAAAATCATCGGCATCCTTAAACCCTGCTTTAAGTTCCGGCGCTTCCGAATCAGACCGGCCAGAAACTGCTACTGTCAACAAAGGTGAGTTTATATTCTCCGAAATCCACACCTTGGCTGAATTGACACTCAACTGAAAAGCTGTCGTAGCTGTACTAACCCCTTCAGCTATCTCCCGGAAACGGTATTGTACGTTCTCAGTTAATCTTTCCGGAAGATGTACGGAAACGGCAGCGTGCATGGGAGCTACCCCTCCATTCACAATTCTCCGGACAGCTGCAGCAACTGCTGCCTGAGCACCTCTTTTAGGATCAAGCCAAACCATGTGATCATTGGCTGATATGCTTATGGAACTGCCCGGCAAAGCAGCAGCAAGTTGCGAAGCTACCACGCATTCCTCAGTGGCCAAGATAACTAAAAAGGTTGAGTTGAACGATTTCGGCTGTTTAATCTTATTCAAGGTAATACCGGATTGATGCATCAATTCATCCGGTGTTCGGATGTCGGACGGGACTACTTCCTCGCTGTCAAACAGACTGAAACATGATAAAGGTAAAGAAATATCATCTCCGGAAATTCTGTAGGTTTTATCCTTGGATATTCTTCCCACAAGTGATGCCGAAACATTGTGCTTTCGTGCCATTTTTCTGATCTTGTTTTCAGAACCTTTCCGGCAGACCACCATGAAAGCTATTTGACCAACTACTTTTAATGATTTTCCATTAAGGTATACCCCCATCTGCAAAAGCTTTGTCAGCCTGACAGCTTGCGTTGACAGATCAGCACCTTCAACCCGAACCTTGATGATACATTTATCAACATCTCCTAATTCCTGAAGCAAGGGTGTCATCAGACTCTCCCCAGAAGGAGAGTGTAATAGAATCACAGCGTCACCATCGGCAGCTTCTTTGGGGGGCTCTTCCGAAATTTGATTACCGCTGGAAGTAGCAACGATGCATGAGCTAAAAGGATAATCGGTGAACCCAAAGGATACTGGTTCATCTCCCGCCGCCTTGGCAGTACGATTTACGGTTGTCCTAACGCCGCGTTTCTCCGGTCTTGGGGTACGGCAGTAAAGTGATAGCGTATGTGGAGTGACTCCCGATGCAACCAAGTCATTGGCCACTTGGCCCATGACCTCTCCTAAGTCATCAAGAGTGACTGAACCTTTAGATCTGAACAAATTGGCTATAGAAACTGGCGCACTGGTTCCTTCGCCTGTGGTCAGGATCTGAGCAAATCTTCGTTGCTTATCAAATTCAGACCACCTGAGAAGCAGTGACTGTTCCTCATCAGAAGGTTCTCGGCCTAGGGTCGTTTTCACATGTTGGTACAGATATCTGGGAAATTTTCTTTGCGTCATAATTTACAGCTCATTCGCCGTCTCTCGTCGAGCTGCCTTCATGATCTTTGTTGCTAAAGGCAGTGCCACGCCTATTTTCTCCTTGATTTCTGATGATGAAGCCTGAGCTATCGATTCCAAATTCTGAAACTTGTCGTAAAGTTTTTTTCGGGTGACCGGCCCTACCCCCTTTACATCATCAAAAAGTGATTTGGTAATCAATTTTGCACGCCGCTGGCGATGAAAAGAGACAGCAAAACGGTGTGCCTCATCCCGAATTCGCCTGAGCAAAATAAGTCCTGGAGATGTTTTCGAAACAGACTGAGGATCTGGGTGGCGTGGTAAGAATACTTCTTCAAGTCGTTTCGCCAAAGCAGCCACCGGAATGTAGCTTAGACCCAGCTCCTGCAGTGCGGACATCGCCATGCTAAGCTGCCCCTTCCCTCCATCAATTAGTACAAGATCCGGAAAAGAAGCATGCTCACTCTTCAGCCGTGAGTAGCGCCTGTGGACCACTTCCCGCATCATGGCAAAGTCATCAACACCTTCCACAGTTTTAATCTTGAATTTTCTGTAATCACTTTTTTTCGGTTTTCCATCTACAAAACAGACCATGCTCCCCACTGGCTGCTTTCCTTGAATATTTGAAATGTCAAATGCCTCAATTCTCCGAGGAGGCACTGCAAGATTGAGGTCTTCTTGTAATCGATTCACCATGGCCGGAATCAACTCCTTTCGACGTTCCCGTTTTCTCAGTTGTTCTCCAAGGAGAAGGTCCGCGTTCTGGCGAGTGATCCTTAATAGTCTCGCTTTTTCACCCCTTTGAGGTACAATGAATTTCAATCGTTTTTCCCGTTTCGATTCAAGCCAGTTGGTTAAAGTCTTTTCGTCTTTCGGTTTGGCTGGTACCACGATCTCACCAGGAACAAAATGGGTGATGAGGTAGAATTGTCGGATAAAATCGGACACCATCCTCTCCATAGTTTCGTCAAGAACGCCCGTTAAGAATACCTTTTCCCGACCCACAATTCTACCACCGCGAATACGGACAACTACACCACACGCGTCGTTACTATCATTGGCGATGGCTATAACATCCTTATCATCAAAGGATGCTGTAGCCTTGTTCTGCCGTTTGGCAAACTTTTCCACTGATTGCAACTGATCTCTGCAAGTAGCAGCCTCTTCATATCGCATATTATTCGCTGCCGATTCCATTCGCTCTTTAAGACTTTTTCGTATGCCGGAAGTCTGTCCATGAAGAAAGCGTATAACGTTTTGGATCATTTCTTCATAGACCTTTTCAGTGACCAATCCTTCACAAGGTCCCTGACATTTTTTGATATGGTAATCAAGACAAACTGAGTACCGTCCCACCGAAATGGTGGTATTATTAAGATTGTAGTCGCAGCTCCGAATTGGAAATATCTTATGTAATACTTTCAAGGTTCGCCGTAGATCTATTACATCAGTGAAGGGACCAAAGTATTTCGAACTGTCATGAATAACTTTTCGAGTAATGAAAACTTG
>DCXX01000146.1:6445-9492 GCA_002329125.1 Fidelibacterota bacterium UBA2125
GGAAACGGCTCGCTCGTGATCCTGATATAAGGGAACGATTTATCATCTCTCAGCAGAACATTATAATGAGGCATCTGTTCTTTAATTAGATTGGCCTCTGTCAGAAGCGCCTCCACTTCACTCCCTGTAACAATCCATTCTAGATCTTTTACCTTGCGAAGCAGGGAATTGACTTTTAATGAATGGTTTGTACTTTTGTGAAAATAACTACGAACACGATTGGTTAGCACTTTTGCCTTTCCAATGTAGAGGGTCTTCCCCTTGTTATCTTTAAACAGATATACCCCGGGCTTTCGAGGCAACTGAGATAATTTTTCCTGGATTGGGTCGTTTGCTGACATAAGCAAATTCAAAGATCAGTGCGCCAATTTACCAATTAGGACCAGAAACCCCCAAAGTCAGCGGAACAGTGATTAATTCTTACCACCCTGAGCTTAACAAATGAGATTGATTAAGGGACTCATTCAGGCTTTTCAGCCAACTCGACAAGGACACCGCCAGTACTTTCCGGATGGATAAAGATTATTTCATAACCTTCTGCACCGATTTTTGGTTCGTCACTAATGAGGCGAATCCCCTTTTCTTTCAGTTCAGCAGTCGCCGCATTTATATTATCTACCTGGAGGCTGACGTGATGGATTCCCTTACCCTTCTTTTCAAGGTATCTTTTAATATGTGAATTTTTCCCAAAATCCGCTAACAGCTCAATTTTCCCCCCTCCTGTATCGTAGATATCTGTAGTTACACCTTCTTGCGGAACGTCCTCCCGGCTACTGTGATTGATACCTAGAATATATTTCCAGAAAGGGGCATCCCTATCGACATCATCGGTGGCAATGGCGACGTGATCTATACCGAGAATCTTCATTCTTTCAGCTTAACACCAAGTCCAGGACCTTCAGGAAGCACCAACATACCATCTTTAACTTTCACACCATCAAAAGGGTCATTGGACGTGAGGATGTTTCCATCTAGGTCGGCATAATCAACAAGAGGAGATAGGATAGAAGCAGCGGTTATGGCAACAGATGTTTCTATCATGCATCCAAGCATAATTTTCATCTGTCGCTCTCTTGCCATCTGAATCATTTTGAACGCTTCCCGGAGACCACCACATTTCATCAATTTAATGTTGATCCCGTCAAAGGCGTCAGAGATGGAAGGAATATCTTCAGAATCTATGCAATTCTCATCTGCAACCAATTCCAGTGGAGAATGTTCACGCAATTTAGCAGAATCATCTAAATTATCTGCCGGAAGCGGCTGCTCCACAAATTCCACATTCCGCTCAGCGAGCCAATCACACATTCTCTTACCCTCTTCCAGATCCCACCCTTCGTTAGCATCTACGCGAATCAATTTGTCGGTGACATCACGCAATGCATTAATGATTTCCTTATCATGATCACTGCCCAGTTTGACTTTAAGGAGCGGATATTCTTTCGCCTCCAGCACCTTTTCCTTTATTTTTTCCCGGTCATCGATACCTATTGTGAAAGATGTCATACACGCTTTTCTGGGATCAGAATCAAAATGATCCGTGGTTGCAGTGCTGTTCAGTTTACCATAAAGATCGTGCAAAGCGAGGTCAAAAGCGGTTTCCAATGACCGAATGCCATTGGCTTTTTGAAGGGCGGCATCGAGCCAATAATCAAGAGAATCTTTCGATGATACCTCATTAAACGATATTGAATTGAGATGCTTAACAATTGTTAGTGCATCTTCATTATAACGGCCATTTGGGGCTGCCTCACCAACGCCTGTGACACCATCTTTTGTAAAGTATACAAGTACCACATCTACAACATCTTCGTAGCCTCGGGCTATTGTAAAGCGATGCTTTAATTCAAGCCGGTAAGTAGAGTAATGTAATTTCATCCAAGTTTTGATAAAATATTATCAATCACTTGGCCACCACCGAATCGAACCAAATCCGATGCGGGAATTCCATATTTTTTACTGTAGTTCTGAATGGTGGTTCTGGCCTGATGTTCGCTCTCTGTGTGCGTAATAAGGCTGAGCCCCACCACCTCGCATGGTTTGAATATCTGAACAAGACGGACATAAAGATCCATCACTTCTTTGAAGTCTGCCATTGGGTGTTCAAATGTATCAATATCTCTGGCCGGTTCATGGCACATCAAAAGCATATCAGGCATGGTACCGTGTAGTAGTCCCAGCGTAACGCCGGAATAGGCCATGTGAGAAATGCTTCCTTGCCCTTCCACGACGATAAGATCAACATCCTCCCCCACTCTGTCAATTTCAGCCTCAATTGAACCAGCCTCAAAATCACTCACAATGGCGTCCACTGCAACACCAAATCCACCCAAGAGTATCCCTGTCTGCCCTGTTCCCACAAAAGCAACTCTCTTTCCCTTCTCTTCCAGTTGTCGCTTCATCTCCCATGCTGCTGTCATTTTACCTGTATCGCAGTCATCACCGACTGTCAAAATTGTAGGTGTATTTCGTGAGCGCCAAGTTCCTTCTGAGAATGGCAGAGGCGTTGGCGGCTTCCTGAGATCTGTGATGCTGACATTATGCTTTTTTGCTAGCAATGCAAATTCTTTGTCTTCTGATAGGAAAGCGTGTAAACCGCAAATCACATCCAGTCCGCTCATAATAGCCTCACGCACGCATTTTCGCATGTTTTCTGGCAAGAAACCACCTTGAGTAGCGATCCCCACCAGCAACGTGTCTGGATCAAATACATTCGCCTCATCAAAAGATCCCACAACGGGTATATCACCGCCCAGTTTCATTACTTCATTCGTCGTTTTCCCGGCATTGTCCGAATCGATACAACAGACAACTTCTTCAGCTCTGTACCGTAACAGGGCGTTGGCAGTTTTGGCATAGAGAAAATCAAACCTGCCCTCAACTAATACAGCATACCGTTTCACGTTAATCTTCCTACTAATAACCTATTAAACTGTGTTTCCATTATCTAACATGGACATGATGATACTAAGATAATTAGAGATGAGAAATAGAAATCACGCCCGTCTCCAAAATTCCTTTTTCCATTCAGGTCTCAAAATACGGTA
>DCXX01000146.1:9881-43623 GCA_002329125.1 Fidelibacterota bacterium UBA2125
GCATACCCTTTGGCTATTAGATCAACGATACCGATCCTAGCCAACCCCACAGAAATCACAAGCATAGCTGTAGCAAACAGCGCATCTTGGGTATGAGTCATCGGTTTTCGACCCAGTTCTTTCGCATGGACATGGAGACGCTCAATAATTGCGTGAACAATCCCTGTGGCGGTTTCGATGAGTGTCCACCCCACCACAACACCAAAAAGAGTAATAATGGCCGATCCTCCCACTGCCTCAAGCATCACCAGCCAGGGGACGGTCGCTTCCAACACCTTTGGATCAGGATAAAACCCCATGAGGCAAAAATAGGTGAGAAACCATGGAAACGTCATGAGAAAACCGGCAATCATCCCGGACCAAAAAGTTTCTCTTCGGGTAGACTGTCGCCTGAGAGTGAACAGGGCCGGAGCAAAAACAAGATTATATCCCACATAGACAATACCAACAGTAATGGCCATACCAGCAGTGACTGGTTCCGTGGAAAAAGAAGTGTCACCCTTAGCAAGTGTTTCTGCCATCTCTTTCCAACGATCTGAAAGAACTATAAATGAGAAAAATATGTAACTCGAATAGAGTGCCGCTGTACCAAAAGTTTTGAACCGTTCGATAAGATGACGGCCGTAGAAGTTCAGGACGCCAACCACAAGCGTAATGCTAAAAACACCAGTCCAGTAGTTCAAACCCAGTGTCTGCTGGACTATCTCACCGGTTGCGGAAGCCATCACAGCAATAACAATCAGTCCCAACAACACGTAAACAATCTCGTATAAAAACCACATTTTCCACGCCACCTGTTTAACCAATGACCGGTAGTCGTAAGCTTTGTAGATCCTAGCCAATTCAAAAGTGAGAAAACTGAGAAAGGCAAATCCGAAAAAAGTGGTTAATCCGGCAATCCACCCTATAGCACCGAACTTTGCACCGTATTCAACAATTTCCCGGCCAGTGGCGTACCCACCGCCAATGAGCACAGACTGCATGATAATTCCCGGCAAAACATATCGTCCGAACCAACCCTCAAAGAAACTGTTAAGCTTCAATTTGATATCTCTATTATTAAGGTATTATTGAGAAATTTGAAAGAGGAGCCCGTTCAGCCGTACAGCAACTTAATAAGTGAACGAAACAGTTTTTTAGTTCCATTGGAAACAGGGAACCACCACAATTCCTTTTTCAATCCAAATCTATCTTCCACTACCGACTGAATTTGCGTGAAACTCCTGAGGCCTTCGATTCCATGGAGGCGGCCAATGCCGCTCTGTTTCATTCCGCCAAAAGGAACATCCACACAGAGATAATTGGTCTCCACATCGTTGATGACGATGTTGCCAGCCTGGATACGGCTGGCAAGACGACGTCCCTTCTTTTTATCTTTTGTAAAGATAGATGCATTGAGACCAAAATTCATGCTGTTGGCCTGTTCCACTGCATCCTCTTCGTCCTTCACACGGGAGATAGCGATAACTGGGCCAAATGTCTCCTGCTGCATTATAGCCATAGTATCGTTAGCATCAGTAACAACCGTCGGCGGAAGAAAATGGCCCCCATTGGACGGCGAATATTCACCAGAAAAAATTTGGGCACCTTTCTCACGAGCATCTTCGATATGGGCTTTTACTTTTTCGAATTGAGGAATCGTGGTCATGCTACCGTAATCGGAAGAATCCCGGTTTTGGCCGGCCATAATCGATTGTGTCATTTCATTTACGAGACGTATAAATTCATCCGCCACATACTCCTCTACATAAACACGTTCCACAGAAATACAGGTCTGTCCTGCGTTGTGAAAACCGCTCCAGACGGCGGCACCTGCCGCACGTTTCAAATTTGCATCTTTTAGAACAATGAGAGGGTCTTTGCCGCCAAGCTCTAGGATCACCGGTTTCAGTTGCTCCGCACAGCTGACAGCAATCTTTCTGCCCACACCAACGCTGCCCGTAAATGCAATGATGTCTGTCTCCTGCGACTCCACTAGGGTTTTACCCACATCGCCAGCACCGTTCACCACCTGAAAAATGCCTTCAGGAACTCCGGCATCATCATAAACTTCTTTCATTTTAAGTGCTGTCAGTGGAGTGAATTCAGACGGTTTCAAAACAATTCCGTTGCCTGCAAGCAAGGCGGGTACCACAAGAATGGACGGCTGAATTAATGGATAATTCCATGGAGAAATCGCACCGACAACTCCATAAGGCCGGTAATGAACTGTTCCCCGTTTATTTTTAACCAAAAGTCCTAACGGACGGACTTCAGGTGCCAGAACGCGGGGAGCCATCTTTCTATTGAATCGCATGATCTCCAACGTAGTAAGCATTTCGATGACACCGTCAAAATCAGTTTTTCCAGTCTCATTAAGGACAATCTCAACAATTTCATCCATCCTCGCCACCAAGGCTTTCTGAGCTTTTTTCATCACTTTGGCACGCTGGCGAAGCGTCAGCCGACACCATGCGTGGGAAGCTTCTCTTGCCGTAATGATTTTTCGCTCAATCTCTTCAACTGTTGTCGCAGGAATCTTTTCGATTATTTCGCCGGTAGCAGGGTTCATGCAGTCGAGGATGCTGTGATCCGGCACTATCTCGGGGTTCTGCTCTGGAAGAGTATCAATATCAGCCATGACTTACAAATTGCTCTTTTCGTTTGTCATCCTATCGCCTTGAAAACATGGTGCTCAGAAAAACCATAACAGTAAATATCTCTAATCTGCCCAGGAGCATACAAAATGTCAAAAGCCATTTCGCCAATGCAGGTAGGTGTGCGTAGTTGGCCACAGGACCTACTGAGCCGAGGCCGGGACCAATGTTTCCGATGGAAGCAGCGGTGGCACCGAAGGCTGACTCGAGATCTAGACCCATTGCGGCAAGAATCACAGAAACAGTAACAAACACAGAAACATAAAAGAGAACAAATCCCAATGTATTCCTGATGACCTCCTCCGAGATCATCTGCTTCCCTATTCTGACCGGGATGACTGCTCTGGGATGGAGTAGCCGTTTTATCTCCGAAAGACTGTATTTGATAACAACCATAATGCGGGCAATCTTCATACCACCGCCCGTAGAGCCTGAACAACCCCCGACAAACATCAGCAGAAGCATAGAGAGTTGAGCAAATGGTCCCCAAAGAATATAATCAGCTGTACTGTAACCAGTTGTGGTCAAAATGGAGACAACTTGGAATAGAGAATCTCTGATGTTTTTATGAGAAACTTCCCCAACATTTAAGGCGATGCTGGCGGAAAGGAAGACAGTAACCAATAGAACCATGAACCCGTAAAACTTGAATTCACCATCCTGAAAATAGCTCAATCGTTTGGGAGAGGTAATAGTCTTCCAGTGAAGTGTGAAGTTTACACCAGCAAGGAACATAAAAAAGATGATCACATACTCGACATAGGCGCTATTGTAATAGGCTATGCTGGCATTTTTTGTGGAAAAACCACCCGTTGCCATGGTTGTAAAAGAGTGACAAATTGAGTCAAAAAAAGTCATACCACCAATAAACAGGAGTATTACTTCCACAGCTGTAATACCTAGATAGACAAGCCAGAGACTTTTAGCAGTTTCCTGCACTCTCGGTTTAATTTTGTCAGGAACGGGCCCCGGTACTTCAGCCCTAAATAGCTGAACACCACCTACGCCCAAAAGTGGCAGGATTGCTATACTAAACACAATAATTCCCATTCCACCAATCCACTGAATAAAACTTCTCCAAAAAAGTATCCCTTTCCCCAGACTTTCTATTCCATTGGTCAAATGTGGCATTGTGGCCGAGTTTCCTAGAATAGAGGCACCAGTAGTAGAAACACCGGACATGGATTCAAAAAATGCATCCGTAACATTTGGGATGGCTCCTGTCATGATAAAAGGCAATGATGAAAAAAGGGCAATTGTAAACCAAGCCAGTGTTACTATGGCAAATCCGTCTTTAACTGAGAGAGTAACCTTCCCTCGCGTCAGGATCCAAACGGGCAGACTGACAGAAACTGTTATTCCTGAAGATATGAGAAGACCTTCAAGATCGGGCTCTCCGTAATAAAAAGACCACGCCGCAGATAGAAGCATGGTCATTCCTAAGAAGGCCAGCAGCGCGGCTAAAACATTAAGTATCGAACGAATGTGCATTCATTCAATTAAAGAGCTTTTCCACTTTGGGAATGGAATCAGGTAGCGAAAAGACAAGAACAGTATCCTCATCCGTGATTTCGGTGTCTCCATGAGCGATAGAGACATGACCGTGGTGATTTATTGCACCAATGACCGATGCAGTGGGAAAACTAATTTCACCTAAAGGTTTTTGTGTAATCTTACTTCCGGGTTCCGGACTGAATTCGATGGCCTCCACATCAACATCTTCAAAATTGGTGACCACCAGTTTTTCATCACTTTTTATGTATTCCAAGATCTCGTTGACTGTACACATATTTTTACTGACGACAGCATCGAGACCGATCATTTTCATTGCCGGGATATATTCGGTTGTGGAGACATGGATCATAGTTTGTCGGGCACCTAAGTGTTTGGCAAGCAAAGCTGATAAAAGATTCGTCTGCTCGTTTTCAGTTAATGCAATGTAACTATCAAGCTCATCCAGATTCTCAAGTCTCAAGAATTCAATGTCAGTTCCATCACCATTTAAGACTAGTGTTTTATTTAACTCAGACGCCAGCATCTGAGCCTTGTCACGGTTTTTATCCACCAGCCTCACATTTATCTCCTCCTGAAGGTCGTAAGCTACAGCACGACCAATCTTTCCGCCGCCCAGAATCATCACATTCCTGGTTTCTCGAACCGGCTTGCCGACCATATACATCAGGTTTTCAACTTGTTCCTTCCTCACAAGAAAATAGCAAATGTCATTTATTTCAAATTCGGTCTTTCCATGAGGAACGATTGTATTCTTTCCACGAATAATTCCAACAGCATTAAAAGCAAGCGAGCCGTTCCTTGACTGAACCGCATCCAGCGGCTGTTCAATAATGGGGCAACCGCTATCTAAGCGGATACCGATCAACTGCAATCGCCCTCCCTCAAAGTCCACAATAGAGGTGGCAGATGTTTGCCTCACAAGGCGGTTTATCTCCGCAGTGGCCGCCATTTCAGGGTGGATCACCTTATCTATCCCAAACCGCTCAGGACGAATAAGTGATCCCTTTTCAGAATATTCTGTATTTCTGAGTCGAGCTATGATCTTGTTAGCACCAAGCTCATGGGAAAGCTGCGAGGCGATAAGATTTACTTCATCTACGCGGGTAACAGCCACCACGACATCCGCTTTTTCAACGTCCGCTTCACGAAGTATATC
This sequence comes from Fidelibacterota bacterium UBA2125, assembly GCA_002329125.1. GTDB lineage: Bacteria > Fidelibacterota > Marinisomatia > Marinisomatales > S15-B10 > UBA2125. The sequence continues at coordinate 15,189 of DCXX01000146.1, forward strand.
GGGACTGGCACCGTCTCCTCGCACAGTTATAACATCGAGATTTTCCGATGCACGCTGCACCCTCTCTTTGGAAATTTCGATGATGGTAATATCAAAGTCTTCTTCGCTCAGCCCTTTGGAGAGCTGAAAACCGACTTCACCAGCACCGATAACAACTATTTTCATCAGTCTCCTCTATCTCAGCAAGACCATTTTCATGGCGTGGTAGTTCACACCCACCTTCATGGAACAGACATATTCACCCGATGGTACAGGATCGTGGGCATCATTCAGACCGTCCCATCGCTTTGCGTGAAAACCAGCGGGAAGCACACTTCTCTCTTCCAAAGCACGGATGCGTTCACCGAAAATATCGTAGATAATGAGATCAACAAGGGCCGACTCAGGAAGATCAAATTTGATGACGGTCTGATTATTGAATGGATTCGGGAAATTCTGATTTAACGTAAAGGTGGCAGGCAATGAAGGGACAAGGTATATCTGCCCAGCCGAAACCCTCAGATTAATCTTGTTTCCATCGGGTCGTGAAAGAATAAAATCCTTAACATCAAGGGATATTGATCCTTCATAATCTCCCTTAGATGATAGAGGAATCATTAAAACAGGATCTTCAAGATTAAATGCCTTCCCTTCCATTGAGAAAGCCACAACTTTGAAGCTTGCTGAGTCCTTTTTTATCTTGAGAGAAAAATCCCTATTTCTGGTGGTAAGACTTGGTACACCGATCTCCAGCACTTCCGGATCGTAACTGACCTCAAACTGAAGCCCAGCAATGGCTTCATCACTATTGATAGTCAGATAGATAAGATCGTCATCACCTTTGGTGAGAGAAACTTCTGAGAAAACTACTTCTGCTTCCTCTCCCGAGAGAGTGCCGATAGACAACATTGTCAGAATTAATATGTGACGGAGAATCATCGGTTCACCATCTTAGAACTATAAGGTAAGAAGATTCTGCTGGATAGTCCAACACGGTTTGTGCTTTTTCTATCATGCCTCACAACGCTGAGCCACATCTTGAATCAACTGTTCCAACCGGTCTTTATCTTTATAAATATCAAAATTATCTGTATCCACAGTCATAACATTAAACTCAAGTTTTGCGCGATTGATCCATCTAGCGTACGCAATATTAAGGTTGTGTAGATATTCTGCTGACACTGATTTTTCATATTCACGGCCGCGCTTTTTCAGCCGCGTTAGTAGTGAATCGGTGGTTGCTTTCAAAAATATAATAAGTGTAGGCTTCCTCAGATAGGCTGTCATCTCATCAAAGAGAGCTCGGTAGTTTACCCAGTCTCGCTGGGGCATGTTTCCCATCTCATGCAGGGATTGAGCAAAGATTTCTACATCTTCATAAATGGTCCTGTCTTGCACCGCGGGAACGTCTCCTTCGGACATTTCCCTGTGAGTCCGAAAACGGCGCGAAAGAAAATAGATCTGTAAATGAAAACTCCACCGCTTCATGTCCGAATAAAAATCGGACAGATAGGGATTGTCGTCCACAGATTCGAAAAAAGGGCGCCAACCCAATCGTTCAGAAATCATTTTGGTAAGCGTTGTTTTTCCCACCGCAATATTGCCGGCAATACCGACAAAAGGGACATCACTCAATCCGCTAAGGCTCCTTGCATGACGCCATCAATAATAGATCTCAAACTCACTCTTTGAGTTTTTCCAGAAAGACTCCTCTTTCCTTCCACTTCAACACGGATATAATTATCAGTAAAACCCTCCAGGATACCATTATCCCAAGTTTCAAAAAGAACGGTACGGACTTGTCCCAAGCACGATTCATAGAATGCACGTCTCTTATTTATTGAAAGAATTTGGAGCTGCTTACTTCGCTCAGCCCGAACATCAAACGCAATCTTCTGTTTCATCTTCACGGCTTCGGTCTCAGGACGCTCAGAATAGCTGAAAACATGAAGGTATGAAATATCTGCATCATTTAGCTGGCGCACTGTTTCCTCGAAATCATCGTCAGTTTCACCAGGGAATCCTACAATTACATCTACACCAATGCAGCTGTAGGGCATGACCCGTTTCACTTTCTTTACTCGGGATTGATACAGTTCACTGGAGTATCGTCGTCTCATTTGCTTCAGAATTTTGTCTGAACCGGATTGAAGCGGCATGTGAAAATGAGGAACAAATGAATTCGATCCAGACAAAAAGTCGATGATATCATCTGTCAGCAGATTCGGTTCTATGGAAGAAATGCGTATACGTTCAGCACCAATTCTATCAAGCGTTGTCAAAAGATCAATAAAGGTCTCTTCCGTGCCGGCGCCAAAATCGCCAATGTTAACACCAGTAAGCACAATTTCCCTGACTTCTTTATCGATAAGCTGCCGAGCAACGGCTACCGTTTGTTTAACTCCATAGCTTCGACTCCGACCCCTGGCCATGGGAATGGTACAGTAGGAACACGTGTAGTCACAGCCGTCTTGAACCTTAAGAAACGCCCGAGTCCGCTCTGATGTGGAGTAGGATGGGAAAAAGTGATCAACAGTTTCGATTTCACAGGAATGAATTTCACCCGATTCTCTTTTGGAAATATCACTTAGATAAGCCGGTAAATTAAACTTTTCTCCAGCACCTAAGACAAGATCCACACCAGGGATAGTGGAAATTTCTTTAGGCCTGAGTTGAGCATAACATCCAATAACAGCCACAAAAGCCTTTGGCGATTTCCTCAGCACCTGCCGAACCACTTTTTTGCACTTTCTGTCGGCACTATCTGTAACAGAGCAGGTGTTTACAACATAAACATCAGCCTGTTGAGAAAAATCGACGCGCCTGAAACCGTGGGATTCCACGTTTGTACCGATGGAGGCGGATTCAGCAAAGTTCAACTTGCACCCCAGCGTGTGGAATGCAACTGTCTTTTCAAGACCTTTCGAAGAAACAAACGCCATCCTAGGCCACTTCCACTCTTCCTTGGTCGCCCACCATAATCCTGTGCGCCCGGGGCCTGACATTTGACTGACTCAATTCAACATCATGGCCCATGAGAGAAGATTCAATTCTTCTTTCAACATTTTTTAGTGACGATCCCGACATAATGATAGAATACTCCACTTCACAACCAATAACGTCACAGTCATTAGAAATAGAGGTGTAAGGGCCAATGTAGGCATTCTCGACATGGACATTGTCACCAAGGATGACCGGTCCCCTTACTTTGCTGTTCTTTATAGTGGTCCCTCTCCCGGCAACGATTCGACCGGTAACTGAAGATTTGTTGTCGACCTTAGCTGAATTCTTTCCACGGAGATTATCCAGAACAAGTCTGTTTGCTTCAAGAAGATCGGATGGTTTACCCGTATCCTTCCACCAGCCCGTGATTTCGGAAAAAGAAACCGATTTCCCGCTGTCCAGTAGATATTGATGGGCATCTGAAATTTCCAGCTCGCCGCGCGCTGACGGCTTTATGCTGTTAACGGCCTCAAAGATAGAACTGTCGTAGAAATAGATACCGGTCACAGCAAAATCACTTTTGGGATTTGATGGTTTCTCTTCAACGGAAATGATTCGATCTCCGCTTATTTCAGGTACACCAAACCGTTCGGGATCGGACACTTTGCTAAGAACCAGATGACAGTTAGAGCCAGAAGCTTCGAATTCATCAACAAATTTCGTCACCCCTCCCACAAGAATGTTATCACCGAGATAGAAAAGAAATTTATCATCGCCAATGAACGGCTCGGCGATTTTGACCACGTGGGCCAAACCGAGTGGTGCTCCCTGCGGAATGTAGGTAAGTTTCACCCCTAGTTTCTTTCCGGAGTCGAAAAACTTTTCAATTTCATCGTCATCGGCGTTCACGATAATCCCAATCTCTTTAATTCCTGCATCAGCCATATATCCCATGGCATAGGTAAGCATGGGCCGATTTGCGATAGGGATCAGGTGCTTGTTCTTTGTATGGGTGATAGGCCTGAGCCGGGTGCCGTGGCCACCTGCGGTGAGAAGTCCTTTCATTCTTTAACTTCCTTCGTCAACGCCTGTTTGCTGAGAGCATCTGCCTTTTTGTTCTTCTCCCGTGATACATGCTGGAGAGTCCAGACAAACTTGGCCAACATGGCACGAGCCGAACTGTGAAGTTTTTGAAGCCGTTCATTTTTCACCTTGTATTCAAGGTTGATCTGTTTCACCATAAGTTCGCTATCACTAAATATAGTGAGTTGACTAATATTGAGTTCAAGGCTCAGTTCAAGAGCTCTGATAAGGGCAATATACTCTGCCTCGTTATTGGTCGCCGAACCGATATTTTCTGAGAAGGAATAGAACTCCTTATCAGGCACTCCGTCTCCGAAGAAAATTCCGCCGATTCCGGCTGTAAAGTTGTGAGGTTCGGATGCACCATCTATGTACACCGTTGCCGAAATATCACTTTTTTCGGAAATAAGTGCAGCATAAAGATCATTCCAATCACTCTCAGTGGAATCGTTAACCAGATTCGATAGTGCTTTAATGTTATCGGGAGAAAAGAGTTTGTGAAGCAGCTCTTTCTGGCGGGCAGTGAGATCGCTCATTGCGGCGTTGAAGTTAGGACGCGGTCTCTCTTTTCACAACGGGATTGTGCCCATCCATAGCAGAGCATTCTTCCCAGTAAAAACACCAGTTACAAAGAGGAGACTTTTGCGGCAGGAATGGACCACCATTTTGGACGGACTCCCGAATTTCTGATACCAAATTACGAATTTTTGTTTTCAAATCTTGTAGCCCCTGAACAGTACGACTAGAACGGACTTCCTCTCCGTGTCGAAGAAAATGCCAGACAAGATCAACCTTTTTTACACCGTCAAAAGCTTGCTGAATACCCAGCTGATACAGCGATAACTGCCGATTCTGATTCGCGTCGGCCTGGCTCATGGATCTGCTGGAAGTTTTATAATCATGTATCTCCCATTTTCCATCACCTAAGTAATCGAGGCGGTCAATGATCCCTTTTATCTGGAAATCATCCTCAGGATCCATTTTGAATAGAACTGTGTACTCTATCTCTTCTACAGGAGAAGCGAATGGCTTATGCTTGCGGTAATACCGGCCGAGACAATCAGTTCCCAACTTGAAATAGTAGTCTTTGGAAAAACGTTTCTTCACAATAACCAGGTCCTTATGCCATTTTTCATTCCACCCCTTAGTGAAATGATCGATGACACCATCAAAGAAAGGAAGACGATCCTTCACCATCTCACTGTATAGAAATTCCAAACTTTCGTGCACCCTTCTTCCCAAAAATGACTCAATACTTTCATATGGTTTATTGATATTGTCTATATAACTGAACTTGTACCTTGCAGGACACTGCTCATAGGAGGAAAGGCTGGAATGTGAAAAAGGTCGGGTCATCTGTTGAAGTTTGAGAAGGAAGTAACTAGCGGAGAAACATTACCGCCAGCGGGATCCGTACGGTGAAACGTATGGTTCCATCAGTTCGTATTCGCCAAAACCGTTATAGTCTACAAAAGTAAACGAACGGCTGATTTTGAAATAGGTCCACCTCTGGTAATGTCGACCATCACGGCCATACATATTCACCTCAATGTCATCGGGCGGTCCAAATAGAATGAATATCATGCCCATGGCAGTTTTCCACCCATCTTGCCACGTGCCGAATTTTTCGTTGGAGTACTGAATGCGGCGGTAGTATTCATCCATAAGTTCATTCTTTGGCGTATCTGGTGTAGGGTCACGATTCGCCCAAAAAGTCCTGAAGTTATCTTCCTTTTTGTCCTCTTTGCTCCTATTTAATTTTTTCATCTCATCGGAGTAGGCAATATACTGTAACTGCTCGATAGCGTCATCAAGATCGTTAACAAACGATGTCATGCCACGCCATAGATTCTGAATAACCAATTCAGAAATGACTCTATCTTCATCCTTGTCTGTCTCTTTTTCTAAGCTCAATTCCAGTTTAAAACGGGATGAAACTGTAGCGGCTAATTCTCGCTCAATGATATCTTTGGTGAACATTTCTTTGTCACTAACATCAATAGTATCTTCTTCCAAAACCTCGTCTCCAACGGAAAGCAGCCGTACAAAAAGTGATTCTGTCCCTTTCGGTAAACGCGCCTCATAATAGATATGGACTGTTGAATCGTTCTCTAAGGTTCGTGGCGGTATCACAGGCAGTCCCATTGGATGATCTTCTCCTTTGTTGTTTATATTGAGCAGAATCAAATCACTGATGGCACCTTCTTCTCCCATCCTGGTAAGATCGACCTTCACTTTCCTTCGACCAGTCTTGTGTGTATCTTTGTCCGTTACTTCCACAATACATGTATATTTTCCCGGAGAAAGCTTAAACGATTGAGCACTTAAATCACCCTCCCGGGGAGATACAGTGGAAGCAAAATAAGACGTTATTGATTCAAACTCTTTAATTTGCCTCTCTATTTGATCATCATCCTTATCAAGCAAAGTGATGGCAACTTCGTATTTGGCTTCGAACTTATCTCCTTTCTTGACGAACTGAATGGCATCGTAGGGTACGCGGACGTATACATCCAGACGGGCGAAATTAACGGTCTCAGTGGGATAACCCGGGGCACTGACAGAAAAATAAGGAGCTCCCAACTCCTTGAGACCTTTCTTCCGGCTCCGTTGAGCGGAGAGGTCAGTGGCAACTAATAATATCAGGATACTATAAAAGAGTAAGCGTTTCATTGCAGATAACGTAACCACTTAAACCGACAAAGCCCTTCGAAGGTTCCAAACCAAACTTGATCTCCCTCTACTCGAACAGCAGAAACCTGTTTGGACGGGAGGCCGTCTCTTGTTCCAAATTGACGTACGAAGCCGGTTCTGAGATTTACCATGACAGCCCCCTTGGTTGTTGCGAGCCATGCCACCGTAGTGCTGTCGTCAATGGTAGCCACATCCATGTCCAGTGTGTGAAATCCCACCAGTTTTGATTCGGCTGAGTATCGATCCCATTTTCCTTCAATCTTGTTAAATAACAATAGTCCAAATTCATCGGCAAAATAAACCATCCTTTCAGAAGATACAATAGCTGTTACCGGCGACATGAGTGTGGTTTCTCCCTGCTGGATTCCCGTTAATTCTTCACCAAAACTGCCATACTGGTAAAGGAAATCAGCGTCAGCAAGCCACCTCCAGAGATGCTGCCGGGAACTGACCCACAAATTAGAGCCGTCCCACCAAAGGGCATCCAACGGCCATCGCCCGATATCATTAGTAACGGTCCAAGGATCAAGAACGCTTTTCTCAACCGAAACTCTTACCGCACCCATTCGAGTCCCGGCATAAACATAATCACCGTCCGTCTCAAGACGACTTACCGGTTCATGAATGAGAGTTTTCACTTCTGAAAGAACAGTCCAGGTATCTTTCAGAGGATCATAGATCTGTAAACCATCAGGCGTCCCAAACCACCACTGTTTCCCGACCTTCTCTATGGCAGTTACGACATCAAGCGCGAAGTTAATTTCCACACCGTGACGGAAAAATTCGCTGGTACCACGATCAGTGTCAAACAGGGTAATTCCACTAGGAGTCCCGGGCGCACTAACACCAGCCACCCAAAGATTGTTTTCCCAAAACTCCAAAACTGTGGCATTTGTCTGTGCCAGGCCCACAGGCTTTGGCTCCATGATCATTAGCTGACGGTCACCATGGAAGACAGGTCCGCCGCGAGTACCCACCCACATATCCCCGAATCTGTCAGTATGTACGGTGGTGATGGGCGCTTCTTCATTGAGAGACGGACCGTTGAGCCAACCAAGCTCGAGATTCCATCCTCCCATTGCGCTGAAACCGTCAACAAAATCTCTGACAGCCACCGTGCCAATCATTAATGCACTTCCCCACGTGATATGCTCTTTAGGCGGCGGCTCCGCATAAGGCATTATGAGAAATCCTGAGAGATGGTCGGCTTTTATGATTTGTGACGGTGTCACACAATAAAGTTCCTCAGCTGTTGAGCCAATTCTGATAATTAATTCCCGGTCTCTTAAACCAAGCTCATCTCTTGAAACTTGATTCCACCTCCCTCCGCCATCCATGGAGTAATCCAGACCACGCGAAGTAGATGCCCAAAGTATATTTGTGTGAAAATCGTAGTAGACCGCTGTGACGGTAAAGTCAGATAGCCCCTGAGAAGTTGTGATGGGATAATCCCAATATCTGCCGAAAGTCTGGTATCTTAATATGCCACCGGGAGATGCAAAATAAATATGCTCCGGTCCATCAGAAATCGAGGTTATATCCTGGCTGAAACGGTAGGTAACCCAATCCCAGGGATCATATTTAATATCAGCCTGGGCTTGAAGAAGAGTTAAACAGGCGAGCCACAGACCCCGAAAGTGGACGCCTCTCATGGACGTGTTGTCAGGCCTCGTGGCCGGCAATGATTTCGTATAGTTTCTCCAGAGTGATGGGTACCACACCCACCTCTTCACAAACTCTACCCGCAGCAAAATTGGCAATTTCTGCCGCTTCTGTCGGTGTGGCACCACTGAGGTGAGACAATGAGAATGTGGAGATGACGGTATCACCGGCGCCTGAAACATCGTGGACAGCACGAGCCCTTGTGGGAATGAGGTGGTGTCCGCTGTTATCAAAGAGAGACATACCTTCTGCTCCTCGGGTAATTAATAGCATCTCGCACGCCAACCGATCACGGAGGCTCACACCAATCTCATCTATATTATCATCATTCAATTCGGTATCGGCGGCTTGAGCTACTTCCGATGCGTTCGGTTTTATAAGCTTAACACCTTCGAAAGCAAAGAAATCTCTCGCTTTGGGATCCACGTAGACCGGTATCTCCGATTCCTTGCACAGTTTCATTATATCGGCGATGATCTTCCCGTTCATGAGCCCCTTATCATAGTTCTCAATTATGACACCGTCGAAAGAGGAAATTTCCCGTTCAATGGTATCTTGAAGTTTGCTACGCAATTCATCTGTGATAACAGTGTCGTCCTCCCAATCTGTGCGAACCACCTGTTGATTGTGCGCAATAATGCGTGTTTTTACTGTAGTTGGCCTGGATGGATCAGTCAGAATCATGGAGATATCGGCGCCTGATTCTCTCAGAAGTGATTTGAGCTGAGTTCCTTCCTTGTCATCACCAACCACAGCCAGGAGAGCCGCTGAGGACCCCAGTGCACGAAGGTTCGCCACTACGTTCCCGGCGCCGCCGGGGTTGGAGCTTGAAGATCTGACGTTTACTACCGGTACAGGTGCTTCAGGTGAAATACGCTCAGCGTCGCCCCAGAGATAACTATCCAGCATTGCATCACCTATAACAAGAATGTTCAGTCCCTCAAAGCGGATCGCAAGTTCTTTAAATTTCTCAGGTGAGATCATATCTCCAGCAGGCTCTTTCCTGTCATTTCAGAAGGTACCGTCAAACGGACCGCATCAAGAATGGTGGGCGCCACATCTGACAGACTACCTTTTGAACGAAGGTGCATATCACTTGCGCCATTTACAAGAACAAACGGAACTGGGTTCAGTGTGTGGGCAGTATGCTCTCGCCCTGTTTCTTCATTTACCATTACCTCGCAATTTCCGTGATCGGCGGTGACAAAAGCTACCATTCTCTTTCGAGTCACTATGTCCAGCACATTTCCCAAAACCTCATCCACTACCTCAGCTGCGCGGATGGTGGCATTGAGATCACCAGTGTGTCCCACCATATCTGTATTGGCAAGATTCATTACGATGGCATCACAGCTCTCATCATCTATGGCTTTCACCACAACATCCCGGATACCGTAGGCACTCATCTCTGGCTGGAGATTGTATGTCGCCACTTTTGGCGAGGAGATAAGTACTCTCTCTTCCGCATCGCAAGGATCTTCGTCACCACCGTTCAGAAAGTAAGTGACGTGGGCATACTTCTCCGTCTCTGCAACTCTCAACTGCCTGAAATTTGCTTGTGCCAGAACCTGGCCAAATTTCCTTTCGATTCGTTGCGAACCAAAAATCACGGGGAAATCAAAATTGTCGTCGTAGACAGTCATGGAGGTAAGCCGGACAGGGCTTTGCAATCTTGAGAACTGTGAAAAATCCACACTTCCGAGAGCCGAGCATATCTGCCGCATCCTGTCGGCCCGGAAATTAAAACAGAGAACAGCGTCATCCGGTGTGATGGTATGCAATTCATCGTCGTTATCTGAAATAGAAATAGGCTCAATAAATTCATCGGTCACTCCGGCTGAGTACGATTTTTCAATGGCCTCACCTGCCGAATCGGCCTTCTTCCCTTCGCCTGACACAAACATCCGGTATGCCCGTTCAGTTCGTTCCCAGCGGCTGTCCCTGTCCATTGCGTGATACCTACCTATCACAGTAGCGATCTCTCCAATACCAATCTCCGACAGCACCCTCTCGATTTGTCTTACATAATCGACACCTCCATAGGGCGATGTATCCCTGCCATCTGTGATGGCATGAAGAAAAATGTGTTTCAGACCAGCATCCTTTGCGGATTTCACCAGTGGAGGAATGTGACTGAGATGACTGTGGACACCACCGTCAGAAACAAGGCCAAGAAGGTGCAGGGAAGATCCCTTACCTTTCACATAGGCGAGGATATTCTTAATCTCATCCTTATCCTTAAATGTATTATCAGAAATAGACTCATTAATCCGTACCAGATCGTGCCTCAGGACGCGGCCGGCACCGATGGTCATGTGTCCTACTTCCGAATTACCGATGACACCACCAGGCAAGCCTACTGCTTGCTGCGAAGCATCCAGCGAGGACCAGGGACACTCTTTGAACAGCCGATTAAATGTAGGTGTGCGGGCCAATCTGAAGGCGTTGTTCTCTTTGGCATCCCGGAGTCCCAGGCCATCCAGGATAATGAGAATAAATTTGTCCGGACGATCAAGCACGGGCTACGGCCTCCGTCAATTTTCCCAAATGAGCCGCCACAGAGTCAGAGAGCCCTTTCAAATCATAGCCTCCTTCAAGGAGTGAGAGCAGTCTGCCGTCGCACAATTCAGTGGCGAGGGTAGTCATCACTGCTGTCATCTCTGTAAAGCATTCTGTGGAAACATTCATATTGGCAATAGGATCCCGAACGTGCGCATCAAATCCTGCAGATAAAATTATGAAGTCAGGTTTGAACGTCGCAACAATATCAGGCAGAGCATTGTAAAATATATCCCGGTAGACCTCATCTCCTCCGCCGGCACTGAGAGGAAAATTTGTGGTGGCTCCCAGGCCGTCACCTTTCCCTGTCTCATTTTTTGCCCCGGTCCCCGGATAAAAAGGGTGTTGATGGAGACTGATGTAATGAACCGTGGGATCAGACTCAAAAATGTGTTGGGTGCCATTACCGTGGTGCACGTCCCAATCGAGGATCAAGATACGATCGGCACCGTGGGCCTTCTGTGCCATTTTCGCCGCCACAGCAGCATTGTTGAACAGGCAAAATCCCTTGGCAGTATCAGCTTCAGCATGGTGTCCGGGAGGGCGCACAGCGCAGAAAGCATTTGATATCTCTCTCCTGTATATCATTTCCACAGCCCGGACGACTCCGCCAGCAGCCTGAAGAGCCACTGAATAAGACGACTGAGAGACAACGGTGTCTCCACCATCAAGAACTGTTACACCATTCTGGCATCTCGATTTTATGCTGTCGATATAATCTCTGGAATGCACAAGTTCCAATTCCTGACGCTGGGCCGGGCGCGGTTCGATAAACATGAGATGTTCCATAACTTCGGATTTCTTCAAACGGAAAGCAATGGACTTCAATCTCTCAGGTGATTCCGGATGGGACAAGCCGGTATCGTGATCCAGAAAAACCGGACTGGTGATGAAGCCCGTAGGTGTCAACGCCTTGAGGAACGCTGTTCCGGCTTTTTGAAAGACCTTACCTTTGCAAGGTGCCCGTTGTCAAGTAACAACAACACGCTCACCGCACCGCTGATATCCTTTATGCGACTACTGGAAAGAATTATAGTTACGCCTCTGGCACGAGCAGTGTGACTCAATTTTTTATTGAATTCTCTCAACGTACTGTCATCAAAGTTGATACCGTAGTCATCTATAATCAGCACTTTTGGATCAGATTCAATTGCTGTCACCAAGTTCAGCCTTCGCAATTGTCCTGCCGAAAGTGAGGCAATGGACGCCTCCCATTCGTTGGTACTGTTGTTACTGGAGTAATACTGCTTTTTGATCTGCTTGGAGCGATCCTGAAAACGAGATGTGAAAAACTGATTCACGGTGCCACCCGAAGAAACATCAGCACCCTTGACAGATAGAATCTCTTCGGGCAATTTGATTTTGCCACGCCAGTTTTTCTTGAAAGAATTGCTCTCATAAAGCAGTTCGCCATCATCAAGATCAAGCTTTCCCCTCAGCATGTTGAGAAAGGTCGATTTTCCTGATCCTAATGGTCCTGCTATTCCGTAAACAGTACCACGGTGAAATTTGAAGTTCCCGATTTTCAACGCAGTCTTGTCACCATAACTAATCAAAATATTCTTCAGTTCAAAAATCGGTATCTGAATCCTATTCATGCCACACTCCTTTCAATAAAGCACACGGTTGTTCCGGTGTTCGGAAAAAGAAGGTCAATCTGTTCCGGTAGGATGTTAATGCTGAGTTTCGAGGAATCTCTCAGCATCAATAGCGGCCATACAACCAGTTCCGGCAGCTGTAATGGCTTGCCGGTAAATATGATCCTGTACATCGCCTGCTGCAAAAACACCGTCGGTGGAGGTATGTGAAGAACCGTTCCTAGTTATTAAATAACCTTTATCATCGGTCTCCAACTGATCTTCAAAAAGAGAAGTATTGGGAGAGTGACCGATAGCGAGAAAAACGCCATCACAGACAAAATCCCTATTCTCCCCGTTTATGGTGTCCTTTAGTGTTACACCGCTTACTCCATCTTCCACATTTCCATGAATCTCTTCAACAACGGCATTCCAAACAAATTCGATCTTTGGATTTTCTGTAGCACGGTCTCGCATAATCTTGGATGCTCTCAGTTCATCACGCCTGTGGATTACAGACACTTTACTGACAAATTTTGTCAGGAAAAGTGCCTCTTCCATGGCGGAGTCACCGCCTCCCACAACTACAGCATGTTTATCCTTAAAGAAAAAACCGTCACAAGTTGCACAGGCTGATACACCGTGCCCCATAAGCCTCGATTCAGAATCGATGCCTAGGAGCCGGGCGGATGCGCCGGTAGAAATGATGACCGATTCACTTTCAAAAAGATCGTCTCCTACCCATACCTTAAAAGGCTTACCTGAAAAATCGACTTTCGTCACTTCTTTGAAGTGGCATTGAGCGCCAAATCGGCAAGCCTGGTTTCGGAACAGATCCATCAATTCCGGCCCCATCACACCATCAGGAAAACCGGGATAGTTTTCCACGTCAGTTGTAATGGTCAATTGTCCACCGGGTTGACTGCCTTCAAAAACGACCGGCTTCAGATTTGCCCGAGCACAGTAAATGGCAGCCGTCAAACCGGCGGGACCAGAACCAATGATAATAACCTTATGAGTCACTAATTCGTCAGAACTCTATCCAGTACTTCAGTAATGTTATTCTTTGGCACGGCACCTACAATCTGATCTGATACCGCACCATCCTTAAAAATCAGAAGGCTGGGAATACTCCTAATACCGTACTGAGGTGGAATAACCGGATTGTTGTCAACATTCATCTTACCGACTTTAATACGACCTGCATATTCACTAGCTATTTCTTGAACTATAGGCCCGATCATTTTACAGGGTCCACACCACTCGGCCCAAAAATCAACCAATACAGGAGTATCCGCTGTTAACACATCAGATTCAAAACCATTATCAGTAAACTCAATAACATTCTCAGCCATTATGCCCTCCAATTTCTAAGTTAATCAGATTTTCAATAGTTGAATATACCTTTGACCTCTTAATCGACAAAACGAGGATGTAGGTGTTAAACGATAAAGGAAAGTAAGAGTTGAACTTCAGGCAGAAACACGGAGGAACCTGCGCTTTCCCACTTTGAGTACCACTGGCGATGAAACGTTGATATTTTCAGTAATATCTGAAACCTTTTCCCCGTCAACTGTAACAGCTCCTTGACCAATAAGGCGCCGTGCTTCCCGCTTGGACGGTACCAGCCCGGAGTCGCACATTATTGACAAGATTGTCACTTCCGCGGCTCCAGTACTCCATTCTTCCATTTTATCAGGTACATCCGATTCGATAAAAATCCTGTCGAACTCCGCCTCTGCTTCAAGAGCTAATTCATCACTATGATAAAGGGAGACAATTTCACGGGCAAGTTGCCGCTTGAGATCGCGGGGATTCGTCTTCCCGTCAGACAGTTTTGTCTGAACATCTTTGAGCACAGTCGAATCAACATCTGTGGCAAACTCAAAGTAACGAACAATCAGATCGTCCGGGATGGACATGGTTCGACCATATATTTCCGATGGTGGATCTGTTATACCAATATAATTATCATAGGACTTGGACATTTTCTGAATACCGTCAGTCCCCTCAAGAAGAGGTGTTGTTATGACGACTTGCGACCCTTGACCATGATCTTTTTGCAAATCACGGCCCACCAAAAGATTGAATTTCTGATCGGTACCTCCCAGTTCTACATCGGCATTCAGTTCCACGGAATCCATGGCTTGCGCCAAGGGATAAAGAAACTCGTGGATGGAGATAGGTGTTTCGCTCTTATATCTTTTTTCAAAATCGTCCCTCTCCAACATCCGTGCCACGGTGTAATGACTTGCCAGTTTGATGACGTCGTGGAAGTTCATGGCACCAAGCCAATCTCCGTTGCGAACAATTTTCAGTGTCTTCAAATCAAGGATATGCTCAGCCTGGTGGACGTAAGTTTCCGCAAATTCATCAACCTGTTCGGGCGTTAGTTGCGGACGTGTTTTGTTTCGTCCAGAAGGGTCACCGATGAGAGCTGTGAAATCACCAATTACCAGCACGGACTGGTGTCCGATATCCTGAAAATGTCGAAGCTTACGCAACACAACCGCATGCCCAATGTGAAGGTCAGGACGGCTGGGATCACATCCCAGTTTTATTACAAGAGGGTCTCCGGTTTTCTCCGCGGTCTCAAACTTTTTCACTAATTCATCTTCGGAAATAATCTCTTCCACTCCCCGGCGGATGAGATCCATCTGTTCATTGATTGGCGGAAATTTTGTCATCAGCTTCTTTTTCTCTCTTTCAGTTCACGATCCAGATCTCTGGCACGGTCGCGTTCGGCGATGGCTCTTTTCTTTTGATAAGTCTTTTTACTTTTTGCCAGCCCGATCTCAGTCTTAGCCCATCCATTCTTAAAATATATTCTCAGTGGAACGATTGTCATACCTTTTACATTCACCTGCCGAGCCAGCTTTCTGATTTCCTGTTTATGGAGCAACAGACGTCGGTCCCTGTATGGCTCATGACCCAAATAGCCTGTGTGTGAATAGGGTCCAATGTGCATTCCCACAAGATAAACTTCACTCCCCCGAATTAGGGCATAACTATCCCGAAGGTTTGCTTTCCCTTCACGAAGACTCTTTACCTCAGAACCAACCAGCTCCATACCTGCCTCAAACTTCTCAAGTATTTCATAGTTGTGAAATGCCTTCTTGTTTTTAGTAACGGCTGTGAATTCATCTGGCATGCTGTGTGGCAAACAAATTTAGATTTCTCTCCCAGCAGAGTACAAGGTTTATCCTTGAACGGTGAGGAGCAACAACCTAATTTCGTGGCGCTTTTTGAAGCCCGGATGGCGGAACTGGTAGACGCGCATGGTTCAGGACCATGTTCTCGCAAGAGAGTGCAGGTTCAATTCCTGTTCCGGGCACTTTTCACCCCAGAAAATTAATAAAAACCTAATTTAATCCCTTACAAGGTCCAGTGGTTTACCGTCCACATTTTCTGGAATTTCAAGATTCAGTAATCTGCCAATGGTTGGAGCAAAATCAACAGTCCTGACTTTATCTTTTACATAAGTTGGTTTCAGATTGTAACCTGCAAATACCATAGGTACATGTCTATCCCACTTGTAGGGGGAACCATGGCTAGCACCGGAGGAAGTTTTCGATATCCAATGAGGTTTTGGTATTACATGAAGATCTCCACTCTTATTTGGATGAAAACTATTTTTGTAGAGGCGTTCCATTTCAGTCAAATTATTTCCCGATTCCAACTTTGAACGAACAATAACACCGTTCACCCAATCCAGTTTCTCGACATAGGGAATGACAACGGAATCAATATCCTCGCGTGACAATCCTTTCGCTGTCATTAGATAATGACTATAAAAGATAGCTCCAGCTGAAAAAGCTTCTATGTAGCTACCCATTCCGAATTCCCGGGATAATTCATTATTTAATTTTAGTAAATCTCTTCTCTTGTTACTTCCGTAGCGTCCCCCTCCAAGACCAAGTTCCTTGGCGTATTCAGGAAGATAGCCTGAACCGTGATCTGAAGTAAACGCCACAATAACATGTTCCATTCCAATAATTCCATCTAAAAAATAAAAAAAATCCTCCAGGTAGGCGTCCAACACCAGAAACATTTCCATGACCTCCTGACTATGAGGACCAAAGCTATGCCCTACAGCATCACTCATGGAGAGACCTATGTTCAGTAAATCAGTTGAATTATCTTCACCTAAGGATTCTTTATCAACAATAACTTTTGCTAAATCAAGTAATACTTCGTCTAAATATGGGAAATTCCATAAATCTTCGTAAGTGGGCCCTTTTCCTTTATCGGACTTCTGTAAAGTGTGTGGAAAAGTTCTTCCATTAAATTTCTTTAACATTTCCTCTCCAGGATAATCGTCTTTACGGCAACGCTTATCGTACTGTGACAAGTCCTTAATTGAACGTTTCCACTCAGTACCAAAATATTTGTCAAGAGGCTTAGACCGGTTAAATTTTTTCAACCATCTGGGATAGCGCTTCATGTAATAATCAGTAGTTATGTATTGCCCCGTTCTATTATCCAACCAGAAAACACCGTTAGGCTTTTTACCTCCCATAAAAATAGCAGATCTGTCTTTAGAAGAAATTGAATAAACTTTTGAGTCGGGGGTTTTATGTTTGATCCAGTCGCCCAAAGCGGTAGCATTAATATTTCTATAACTATTATTCTGATAATCCGTCAAAATGCCCTCAGTTTCATTATCTTGAACGCAATAAACGTACGACCCCGTTTCCCGATCATACCAATCGTTGGATAAAATACCAACAGGGCCAGGGTACCGGCCGGATCCTATTGAAAAATGACCAGGTCCCGTGACAGAGACAGCATGATCGTGGAAAGCTTCAGAGAAATAAACTCCATCCTCCAACAGGAATTTTAAACCCCCCGTGAATAAATCACCGAAACGATCAAAAAAATCCTCTCTCATTTGATCAACCGAAATAACAACAACGAGCTTCGGTTGAGAGTTGGGTGCGGCAATCAAAAGCCTGCTGAATAATTGAATGAATAGTATGGCCTGCACGATAATATTTGACTTGGTTACCATTAGAGGAGGTGAATATATAGCAGGCAACCCTCAACTACGAATGAGAAAAGAGCTAGTCTGACTCTTTCCTCTTTCCGCCATGAAACGGTGACTGTATATTTTCTTACGGTTACTTCTAAATCTGTGAGAGGCCATACTGAAATTGTGATTGCAGGACAATTAAGATCTTTTCATAAAATTCTTCAAGATAGCTTTACCAAGAATTTCTAATTAACATCTAAACTAAGAAAAAATACGGAGCAAAATTATGAACATCGAACTGACAGGTCGAAAAGCTATTATATGCGGCAGTACTCAGGGAATGGGCCGTGCCGCTGCCAAAGAAATGGCCTCTATGGGTGCTACCGTAACGCTAGTGGCAAGAAACGAAGAGTCTTTGACAATAGTACGTGATTCACTGGGCGACGGAGATCATCAAGCTGTCTGTGCCGATTTTGGTGAGCCTACTATTTTGGAAGAGCGAATCAATGCCCATATGGAAAGACACGGCCCATTCCACATATTGGTGAACAATACTGGTGGTCCACCCCCAGGTAAAATCGCCGATGCCACCAGTAACGATTTTTTGGAAGCTTTTTCCAAACATCTCCTTTGCAACCAAATAATGGTCAAGGCAGTGCTTCCCGGAATGAAGTCGGAAGAATACGGTAGGATCATTAATATCATATCAACTTCTGTAAAACAGCCTATTGTAAACCTGGGTGTTTCCAACACCACTCGAGGCGCCGTGGCCAGCTGGGCTAAGACACTTTCAAGGGAAGTAGCGCCGTTTGGAATTACCGTAAATAATATTCTTCCCGGGACTACAAATACGGCAAGGCTTCATTCACTCTTTGCCAACATAGCATCGAAACAGGGTATGAAACCGAAAGATATTGAAGAAGAGTGGCGAAGCGAAATTCCTGCAGGTCGAATTGCTGAACCGGAAGAGATCGCCTATGCCATTGCTTTCCTTGCTTCTCCTGCTGCATCATACATCAACGGTATCAACCTTCCTGTTGATGGAGGACGGTTGATGAGTCTTTAAAGACCGTGCATTAATTAACTAAGCAAATTCAGTAAATAAAATGCTTACCCTTTATGATGATTGACAACAATTTTGAAGAAAATTCCGCCTTAGAAATGGATACATCCGATGGACTCCTAAAATATCGTGAAATGTTTCACATACCAAAAATTGCCAACGGTGAATACTCTATATATTTGGTTGGAAACTCCTTGGGTTTACAGCCAATAAATACAATTCAATATATTCAGCAGGAGATAAAGACATGGAAAATTCTGGGTGTGAATGGACACCATGAGGGTGAACGACCTTGGGGTTCCTATGAATCAACAATTAATAATAAAATGGCATCTCTTGCTGGTTCGAAAGTGGATGAAGTAGTTACAATGAACTCACTTACTGTTAATCTTCATCTTCTTATGGTCTCATTCTATCGTCCCACCCAAGAGCGCTACAAAATCATGATGGAAGCGAAGGCATTTCCGTCAGACCAATACGCTGTAGCCTCCCAACTTAAATTCCACGGTTATCAGCCGGAGGAAGGAATTGTCGAAATTGAGCCAAGGGAAGGTGAAACAACTATACGCACTGAAGATATTTTGAAAACGATTGAAAAAGAAGGCAAATCCATTGCACTCATTCTCATAGGCGGCATCAACTACTACTCAGGGCAGCTTTTCGACATGAAAGAGATCACTCGCGCCGGCCATGTTCAGGGGTGTGTGGTTGGATTTGACCTGGCCCATGCAATAGGAAACGTACCCCTGAAACTTCACGACTGGGATGTGGATTTCGCAGCATGGTGCAATTACAAGTACATCAATGCTGGTCCAGGTAGTGTAGCATCTGTATTTGTCCATAATAGACAAGGGAGAAATGAAGACCTTCCCCGATTCGCCGGTTGGTGGGGACATAATAAAGAAACGCGATTTGAAATGCCTTCGAAGTTCGACCCCATTCCAGGTGCTGAAGGGTGGCAGATCAGCAACCTCAATATCCTCTCAGCCGCACCGCTCTTACCTTCTCTGGATCTTTTCCAGGAAGTGGGTATGGATGCTTTAAGAGAAAAAAGTGTGAAATTGACTGGCTATTTGGAGTATCTCTTAAATCAACTCAATTCTGAAGCATTCACTATCATCACCCCAAGCGACCCTGAACAGAGGGGGTGTCAGCTTTCCATCAGGTTCACGAGCGGTGGAAAAACTATCCATGAGCGATTGACGGGAAAAAATGTGATGTGTGATTATCGAGAACCAGGCGTAATACGTGTAGCACCTGCTCCATTCTACAATTCATTTGACGATGTTTACAGATTTGTTGAAATCCTGAAAGAGATAGTTTGATTCGACGGGGCATTTTTTGTAATCCTTAGACATTCCTTAATTTATCCAGATCATCCCAGGTTCTCTGAGTCGACAGAAGCCGCTCTACCGACTTATTATTTAGTATCGACTTTTCAAATATTTCGGGCACATCTTCTACAGTGACACCCGTATACCACAGTCCTCCGGGATAAATCACCACAGCAGGACCCACTTCACAGGCGTCAAGGCAGCCGGACTTGTTCGATCGAACTTTTCCATTTAAACCGTGCTCATTGATCAGCTTGACAAATTCGTAACGAATATCACTTCCTCCACCTGAGGCACAGCACCCTTTGGGACTGTCCTGTGACCGTTCGTTTGTACAGACAAAGATCTGTTTCCTGTATCGCATGGAAGGCCTATTGTGTTAAAGATATAACGTTTAATCCGGCAGAAGCACCACTTTCCCGAACTGTTTCCCTTCTTCGATGTAGCGATGAGCTTCAGCAGCCTCTGACATGGGAAAAGTTCGATCGAGAACGGGTTTCAGAACTCCCTTTTCAAGAAAATCCAGCAGTTCAGTAAACGCCGCCGCATCACCCATGGTGGAACCCATAATGGTCTGTTGTTTGTGAAACAGATGCCTGATCTCAATACCTGCTTTGGGTCCGGTGGTTGCTCCGCATGTCACAAGTCGGCCACCGTGTGCCAGTGACCGCATACTTGATGGCCAGGTCACTTCACCCACATGTTCGAAAACAATATCTGCACCCCACCCTTTCGTAAATTCACGAATACGCTCATGAATCTTTTCATTGTAGTGATTTATAGTCAAATCTGCACCAAGATCTTGGGCATGCTGAAGTTTATCTTCGTTCCCCGCTGTGGCCATGACGGTGCATCCAAAATGCTTGGCGATCTGAATAGCAGCGCTGCCTACACCTGAACCGGCACCGAGAACGAGAACATTCTCCCCTTCCTCAATTTTCGCTCTTCGAACCAACATAGTATAGGCGGTAAGAAAAACCAGCGGAAAAGCTGCAGCTTCTTCAAACGAAACGGCGGCAGGCTTTCGTCCGAGATTTTCGGGCTTGATGGCAACAAAGTGGCACTGGGTACCGTCTCCCGCTTCACCAATAATTCCAAATTTGACACACAAGTTTTCTTTCTCCCGCTTACAGAATTTGCATTTGCCACAATAGACACCGGGTTGGACCATTACCTCATCACCGGAATTCCAGCCGGTGACTTCAGAACCAACTTCGGCAATGACGCCTGACGCGTCACTACCCATAATGAGGGGCAGCTCAATACCTGGGAAACCCTTTCGAACCCAGAGGTCAAGGTGATTGATGGAAGCAGCCTTTACTTCCAGTAATACTTTGTCTGGGGAACATGATGGTGTTTCCATCTCATCCCATGTCAGCACTTCTGGACCGCCGTGTTCGTGGATCCGAACCGCTTTCATGTAAGATGAGGAAAGAATTTCCTATCCAGACTGTATTTTCCCGGACCCATGATCATGACCGCAAGGAAAATTGCACCGAAGACAAAAGCTTTCTCCGCGTTCTCACCATCAATAACATGGCCGTACGCTGCCACAAACATGGTGACCGATAGTAGGAATGAAGCCGGAATGGTGAAAATACCCAGCATAAGGAACAGGCCACAGAACGACTCTGCGAATGAGGCCATAAATCCCCAGAAAGTGGGAAAGAAATCGATACCAAAACTTTCCATGGCACCACCAAGCTTTTCCCACCGACCAGGGTCCGCGGTTATTTTTCCATAACCGTGATTCACAAGAATAAGATAACCGGAAAATACTCTGAGCAATAGCAGTCCCACATTGACTCTGTCTTTCATGATCCCTTGTAAAATATCCATCATAATTAAGGTTCCTCCTTGATATCGCTGAATTCAGCCTCTCTGATATCCTCGTCACGAAATCCTAGAGTTGACTTCTCTTCCTCCCTTTTTGTTTGATTAGACCTTTTGCCAAAGAGGAGTTGATTAAACCTGAAAAGTTTGAATAAAATGAAGCCTATGGCAAAAAATAAAAGGGTCTTGATCATCAGAGATTAGATGCTGGGTTAAAGAACTTTGTTCCACTAACTGGCTGACGAATGTAGCGTATGACCTCTTCCAAATCCTCCTCGTTATGGACAAAATCTATATCGTTCGTATTTATTATCAGCAACGGGCTCTCCTGGTACCTGAAAAAATATTCGTTGTAAACCTGATTCAAAGCATCAATATAATCCGGGGACATGTTCTTTTCAAAATCCCTCCCTCTTAGAGTTATGCGCTCCATAAGCTTCGGGGTTTCCGCTTGTAAATAAATTACTAGGTCAGGATTAAGAATATTTTTTTCAAGAATCTTGGCCACAGAATCGTAGAGTGACATCTCCTTATCATCCAGATTGAGTGAGGCAAAGAGACGATCTTTCACAAACATGTAATCGGAAATAACCAGTTTATGGAAGACTTCTGTCTGGCGGAGTTCTTGTTGCTGGCGATAGCGACTCAGCAAGAAAAAGAGCTGTGTTTGAAAAGCGTACCGCTCGGGATCAAGATAAAAATCTGCCAAAAAGGGATTCTCATCAAATTTTTCCATGACAAGTTTGGCATTCAACCGTTCCTCTAAAAGGTGGGCCAGGCTGGTCTTGCCTACACCAATGACACCCTCTATGGCTACATAGTAGAGATTTTTCACACAGTCTCCAGAGAAAATAGCTGAACACGGGAACAATCGGTACATTGGTCAAGAGTGTCTGCTACTGAACTGCCGGTATCAGGGCAGATATAATCAGGCGCAATTTCCGCAAGCGGCTCCAAGACAAACCGCCTGTCTGCATATCTAGGATGAGGCACAATTAGTTTGGTAGCACTAATTATCCGGTTACCGTAGAAGATGATATCAATATCCAGCGTACGGGGTGCATTCTTATCCCGGTTTACAGGTCGGCCGTTGAAAAATTCAATCTCCCGACAGCTAGTTAGCAAAGCCTCAGGTGTTAGTTCGGTTTTAATATGGGCAACACAGTTGAGATAATCAGCCTGAGGATAAGGCGATACAGCTTCTGTCTCATAGAAGGATGAGACCAATTCAACACCTGAATCAGGAAGGAGGTGTAATGCCTCTGTTGCACACTGGAGAATTTCAAATCTTGGTGCAATATTGGAGCCGAGACTGAGATATGCGTCGACAGTCAATTGCCCCTTTCCTTTTCAATCTCAACTTCAACAGAGCCGAGGACTCCCTTTACTGGAGCATGGGGTTTACGAACAGTCACCTTAACAGCATCGAGGGGATATGAGGAAAGGATTGAATCGGCAATATGTGAAGCCAGTGCTTCCAAAAGAAAATACTTCGTCCCTGTAAGACAGTTGTGTACAGTCTGGTAAATTTCTGAGTAATCAATGGTATCATCCAGACTATCAGAATTCATGGATTTGAACAAATCCTTCCTTAATTCCAGATCAACCTCGAAGGTTCCGCCACGCTTTTGCTCAGATTCGTCTACGCCATGGTAGCCGTAAAAAAGCATCTTTGTCAATCGGATGATACTCATCAGAAAATTAAATGAATTTAGTCGCACGCTTAAGGTGAGACAAGGTGAAGAAATGACTAAATCGGTAAAAAAAAGCCCCGTTCAAAAGAACGGGGCTTTTTTGATTATAAGTCATTCGGGTGAACTACATCATTCCACCCATACCACCCATGCCACCCATATCTCCACCCGGAGGCATCGGCATTGGCGGTTCCTTCTCAGGAATTTCCGCAACCAGCGCCTCAGTGGTCAACATTAGACCAGCAATGGATGCTGCATTCTGAATAGCGACTCTTGTCACTTTTGTGGGATCGATGATGCCTGCTTCGAACATTTTCACATACTTTTCGCTGTGTGCATCAAATCCTAAATCACCTTTGCTATCCTTCACTTTTTGCACAACAATGGAGGCTTCATGACCAGCATTGTTTGCAATCTGTCGCAGTGGTTCTTCCAGTGCACGAAGGACAATGTTGGCGCCCACCATTTGCTCATCGGAGAGCTTCATCTTGGCAACTTTGTCAAGAGTCCGGATGAGTGCTACACCGCCACCGGGGATAATCCCTTCTTCCACTGCTGCACGAGTGGCGTGGAGGGCATCCTCAACGCGGGCCTTCTTCTCTTTCATTTCAACTTCTGTGGAAGCACCAATATTCAAAACAGCCACACCACCGGATAATTTCGCGAGACGCTCCTGAAGCTTCTCTTTGTCGTAATCCGATGTGGATTTATCAATATGGACCTTGATCTCATTGATCCGGGCCTTGATCATGTCGGATTCACCCGCACCCGAAACGATAGTGGTATTATCTTTGTCCATCACTATTCGTTTAGCACTTCCAAGATAGGAAAGTGTGGCGTTTTCCAGCTTGTAGCCCTGCTCTTCAGAAATTACCGTACCACCCGTAAGAACAGCGATATCCTGAAGCATGGCCTTACGGCGGTCTCCAAAACCAGGCGCTTTAACGGCAGCAACTTTGAGGGTACCGCGAAGCTTGTTCACAACAAGCGTAGCAATAGCTTCACCTTCCACATCCTCAGCAATGATAAGCATACTCTTACCAGCCTGAGAAGTTTTCTCTAAAATGGGAAGAAGGTCCTTCATGGTGCTGATTTTCTTATCGTGGATCAGAATAGCCGGATCATCCAGGTCCGCTTCCATGTTGTCTGAATTGGTAATGAAATACGGTGACAGGTAACCACGATCAAACTGCATACCTTCCACCACCTCAAGAGAGGTATCGGTGGATTTCGCTTCTTCAACCGTTATAACACCATCTTTGCCAACCTTTTCCATGGCATCGGCAATAAGGTCACCGATTTCAGGATCATTATTGGCGGAGATGCTGGCCACCTGGGCAATCTCAGTCTTTCCGGGAAGATCCTTGCTCTGGCTCCGAAGGCCTTCAACAACCACCTCAACAGCGGCATCGATACCGCGCTTGACCTCCATTGGATTTGCACCGGCTGTAACATTCTTCATCCCTTCGCGGATGATCGCCTGTGCAAAAATAGTAGCGGTTGTGGTACCGTCACCGGCCACATCGGACGTTTTAGACGCCACTTCCCGCACCATCTGTGCACCCATATTCTCAAGATTATTTTCAAGTTCGACTTCCTTTGCCACAGTGACACCATCCTTGGTAGATGTGGGGGCGCCGAACTTCTTTTCGATGACGACATTCCGACCCCTGGGTCCCAACGTCACCTTTACGGCATTAGCAAGCTTGTCTACACCGGCTTTCAAGGCGCTACGGGCATCGGCGTCGAATTCAATCTGTTTCGCCATTTTTTATTCTCCTAATTGAATGGTTTTTTCTTAGAGGACAGCGAGAATATCACTCTCGCGCATGATGGAGTACTCAGTACCATCAATAGTCACCTCAGTCCCAGAATATTTGCCATAGAGGACAGTGTCCCCCTTTTTAACGGCCGACTCAATTAATGTGCCAGCGTCACTTACTTTTCCCGGGCCAACGGCAACCACCTTCCCCTGCTGAGGTTTTTCCTGAGCAGTATCTGGAAGGATAATTCCACCTGCTGAGACTTCTTCTGCCTCGGCAGGCTCGACAACGACTCTGTCAGCCAAAGGCTTAATTTTCAGTGCCATCTTTTGTTGTCTCCTTTAACTTAAGTGTTAACAGTTCTCAATCAACTCGAATTGAGCTCGGGAAGTTATCACTCATTATAAAAGAGTGCCAACAAATTTTTACACATACTATATGAGATTAATTAACTGGAGACTGGGACTACTATGTCCCTTCTTCCCAAGCAGACACGTATTCTACCTGTTGAGGAGTAGGCTTCTGAAGAGCAATGCCTTGGGCCGCCAGTGCCAATCTTGCCACTTCTTCATCAAGGTCTGATGGAACATCATAAACTTCCGGCTCAAGGCTGTCACTACTTTTAGCAAGATATTCCACACAGAGAGCCTGGACAGCAAAACTTCCGTCCATGATCTCGATGGGATGGCCGTGCCCCGAAGGACGTGCCAGATTCACCAACCGCCCCTCTGAAAGGAGTAAAATACCTTTACCATTCTTCAATCGGTAACGGACCAGATTTGGCATAATCTCTTTGGATTCCTTGCTCATGGCCTGAAGAGAATCGACGTCGATTTCATTGTTGAAATGACCCGCATTGGCAAGGATCACATTCTCTTTCATTTTTTTGAAGTGATGCTTGGATATAACATGCTTGTTTCCCGTAGCTGTGATAAAAATATCACCCATAGCTGCTGCCTCTTCCATGGACATGACCCAGTTACCGTCATAAAGAGCTTCCAGTCCTCTGTGAAAACCGGACTGCTTCTGTTGGTTCAGGGAGGCAGCCGTCTCAACTACAATCACCCTTGCACCCATACCCCTTAGCCGCATGGCTATGCCCCGGCCTACCCAGCCGTAGCCCACCACCACTACTGTCTTCCCGGCAATGAGCATATTGGTGGCTGAAGCGATGGCATCAATAACGCTCTGGCCGCTACCATACCGGTTATCAAAAAGATATTTTGAGTAGGCATTGTTCACTGCTATGATAGGCACCTTCAGTTCACCGTCTTGGCTCATGGCTTTCAAACGGATGACACCAGTAGTGGTCTCCTCACATCCGCCCATGACATCATCCAACATGGCTGGGTACTTTGAATGGAGCATAAAGATGAGATCGCCACCGTCATCCACAGTAATTTTTGGCGCAGAGCGGATAACGGACTCTATACAGCTGTAGTACTCCTCTTTGCTTTGGCCCGACCAAGCAAATATGTCCATTTCTTGCGACAGGGCTGCCGCTACAGAATCATCGGTTGTAAGAGGATTACAGGAACTTGCCGAAATTTCGGCACCGCCAGCCTGAAGCGTCTGAAGCAGAACACCTGTTTTCTGTTCAAGGTGCATGGCGACACCGACAGACAGCCCCGTAAGCGGTTTCTCCTCCTCATACCTCTCCCGAATGCTGGCCAAGATGGGCATATTTTCACCAGCCCAACCGAGAGCCCGCCGGCCCTCTTCCTCCAGTGATTTATCTTTTATTTTACTCATGAACCTGTACTCCCAAAACCACCGTCCCCGCGGGATGATTCGCTCAATTCGCTCACGATCTCGATCTCCAGCGGTGCCCCGTCCATGGCGACCACCTGAAACAAACGCTGACCTGCCTCAACAGTGTATGACTCGCTGGTGATATTGTCACAAAAGGCGATGAGCTCTCCTCTGTAACCACCGTCAATAAGCCCTATTGAATTTGCCAGCCTCAGCGGGGTTTTAGAAATGCTTGATCTCGGCATCATGAAGTAGGGCCTCCCTTCCATTTCGCACGCTACCTGGAGGTGGATAGGCACAGTCTCCCGGGCACGGACAGTCACTTCGTTTGGTACGAAAAGGTCCAGTCCCGCATCACCTGGATGAAAATGACCATGATTTTCATAGAGAGCTTTAACAGTGGCATTAAACGGTTTTATTTTAAGTAACACTTGAATCTCTTAACCTGTTCCAGATAAAATAGATTATAGTCCCGCCAGCCAGGAAAGCGACACCCCAGGCCGGTAATATCGAGCCTTGTGACAAATGGAACTGTATCACACCCCACGACACGAACATTGCACACCCAATGTATGCAACGGGAACCAGTGGAAACAAGGGTGTTTTGTACCTTTCCTCACTTCCCTCACCCTGTCCAATTTTCAGCATGGTCGAAATGGAAAGAGCGGAAAAAAGGATCATCACTACCGATGTTGAGTCTACAAGATCGTTGATATTCAGGGAATAAACCATAACCACACACCAGGCTGCCTGGACCATGAGCGCATTGACCGGTGTATCGAACTTTGGGTGGCGCTTCGCCGTAAATCGGAAAAAAACATCGTGATCACCCATGGCTTGAATCACTCTGGCCCCCGCAGTTTGAATAGTAATGGAGAGTGAACTGATAATACTGACAAAGATGAGTATAGACAGGAAAGTGGACCACCCCTCGGCGCCCACCGCTTTCAACGCCATGAGAGGCACCATCTCTTCATTCCGCATGGCCTCCAATCCGATAGCTTTCAGAAAACCTAACTGTACAATGATATAGATGATTGTGGTAATAACTGTCCCGCCGATGAGGGCAAAGGGCAGTGTCTTTCTTGGATTGTGGATCTCTCCGGCTATGTAGCCAGCCACATTCCACCCTGTATAAGCGAAAAAGATAGGAATAAGCGCCCGGGAAAAACCGATGAGGGGGCTACCTTCAACAGCAGTTGCTGATTCAACAGCCGGCATCGATGAAGTGTTTGAAAATAGTATAAACGAAAGCAGTCCCAACCCGCCAATCTTTGCCACCGTAAGAACGGACTGAAAACGGGAGCCAATGGTGATTCTGAGACAGTGAAGTCCGGAAAAAAGAATCACCAGCACAGATGCAAGTGCCGGCACTGAAAGTGGAACACCAGGAAAAAATTCCTTCAAATACTTTCCACCGAAAATAGATAGGATGGCAATAGAGCCTGTCTCAAAAACCATGAGACTCATCCAACCGTAGAGAAAGGCAGGATAGGTGCCGTACACCTTCTTCAAATAGAGGAAGTC
>DCXX01000145.1:0-3120 GCA_002329125.1 Fidelibacterota bacterium UBA2125
CGATGATTGTCCACATTCAAAAGGGACTGATGGTGGTGTTGACCCAGAAGATCCAGTAGAATGTCACCAATTTCCTTCAGCTTTCCCACGGTCACCTGATGATCATTCACAAAAGCGTAACTCCGGCCACCACGAATCACCTGTCGTCTCACAAGTACGGGCTCACCCACTCGGACATAGGAAGAAAGCAGATCTGGTACCTTACCCGCGAGTTCAAAAGTTGCTTCTACAAATGCCTCCTCTGCACCACTGCGAACCATTTCCGTGGAAGCTTTTTCACCGATGATGAGATTCATGGATCCTATAAGGATGGACTTACCGGCGCCTGTTTGCCCCGTAAGAATGTTAAGCCCCGCACCAAAGGTGAGGTCCATATCTTCTATTAATGCGTAATTCTTAACCCGAAGTCTACTAAGCATGGAAAGAAGAATTTAATATTGCGCCGGGAAAGAATCTCGGCGGGAAATAAGTTGCTACCGGGGAAGTGTTTCAGGCAAGTCGGCCACCACGTAAGCCATAACGGCCATGGCAGCCACACAAAGATTTACATCATGGGGATCGAGCTTATCTATGGTATCTGCATTGGTATGGTGATACCAGAAATATTTTGATCCTTCAACCCTGAGCCCCATCCCTGGAACCCCTTCGCGCATGATGGGACCGATGTCAGCCCCGCCGCCGCTGGGAGCAATTTCTCCGGCTTCTATGGGTTCGAGCAATGTGGCAATCTGCTTAATGATTTCCCGGGCGTGGTCCGAACCGGTGAAGCCAAATCCGGACGGCTTGAACACACCGCTGTCAGATTCCATAGCGAGCACATGGTTTTTCAGTTCGTCCTGGTGTGCGTCGCGATAGGCGTTACCGCCACGGAGGCCGTTCTCCTCATTCGTCCACATGACCACCCGCACAGTCCGGCGCGGACGGAGACCAAGATCTTTCATCAATTTTACGGCTTGCCATGCTGCTACACAGCCGCCAGCATCATCCATAGCCCCCTGACCTACATCCCAGGAATCAATGTGTCCCCCAAGAACAACCACCTCTTCCGGCATTTCAATGCCCCTTAACTCTCCCACTACATTTCTGGAAGGGACATCACCTTCAAAATGGGCTTCCATATAGAGTGACAGGACAATAGGTTCACCCCTGTCGGCCAGACGGCCCAGCATTATGGCATCTTCCACTGTAATAGCTGCGTGGGGAATTTTGGGAACGCCCTCTTTGTATCCCATCCCGCCGGTGTGGGGTGTATTCATGGAGAATGGCCCCACCGAACGAATTAGGCTGGCCACCGCTCCCACCTCAGCAGCGGCATTGGCTCCATCACGCCGGTAACGGACTGTTTTACCATAGTTGGTAAACGGTGCATTGAAAAGAACGATTTTCCCTTTCGCTTCGCTGGCACGTCTCTCTAACTCCTCAAAATCGTCAACCACCAGTACTTCAGCTGTAATTCCATCACTGGGTGTCGCCACACTGCCGCCAAGGCCAAGCATGGCCATCTCTTTCTTCCACGGCACTTTCATGCGGACCCATTCTTTCCCACGAACCCACTTTGGGATCATGACTTTTTCACCGTGGACATTCTCGAGTCCGTCTTTTTTCATCTCTTCAAGAATCCAGTCAATGGCGTTCTCAAGATTCTTTGTTCCGCTAAAACGTGGTCCAAAACTGTCCGTCAATTCAGCTAGACGATTATAGGCAAAACTGTCGGCCAGGGCAGCAGTGATAAGTTTCTCAGCAATGCCACGGTATGAAGTCCCAATGTGCAAGTTTTTTTGAGCCCCTTCTAGAGATGGCATAATAGAAAAAGATGCCCAAAACAACATACAGGTACTCATAAATGAGAGATGCAAGTTCACCATGATAAAGCCATGAAGAGATTGTCCCAGACGAATCTGTTTATTTTCAAGTAGTTATTAAAAACATGGAGTTCTTTTTTACTGGTTCCTAGATCCTTTTCGGAACCAATGTAGCTAAAAGAACCTTTCGAACAAACAAATCCAACTGTATCAAATCAGAATATCAATAACCCGACTTTGTTGTCGTTATGACGACGGCTGCTATTCTGTAAGGATCGCCGTTGGAAGCGGGCCGTCTGTCTTCAAGCCGTCCTTTCCACCCATCTTCAATAGTTCCTACAGGAATCCGTATGGATGCACCTCTATCGTATGCGGCAAATGAAAATGTATCGATGGATTCTGTTTCGTGGGCACCAGTCAACCTCTGATCATTATCCGCACCATAAACAGCAATATGCTCTTGAATCTTTTGTCCAAAAGCTTCGCAAATTTTGGTAAACACCGCTTCATCACCGCATGACCTCATAGTTGAGTCTGAGAAGTTGACGTGCATGCCTGAGCCATTCCAGTCACCTTTAATCGGTTTGGGATGCCAGTTGATTGCAACTCCGTATTTTTCTGCATTCCTCTCAGCTAGATATCTCGACACCCAAGTTTCGTCTCCGGCATTTTTCGCCCCTTTGGAAAATATCTGATATTCCCACTGTCCAGTTGCAACTTCAGCATTGATCCCTTCAACATTCAACCCAGCATCTAAACATTGATCAAGGTGATCTTCGATAATTTCCCTCCCAAAGGTATTCTTTGCACCGACACTGCAATAGTAAGGCCCCTGAGGACCGGGGTAGGCATTCGCGGGAAAGCCCAAAGGGAGATCCGTT
This sequence comes from Fidelibacterota bacterium UBA2125, assembly GCA_002329125.1. Taxonomy (GTDB): domain Bacteria; phylum Fidelibacterota; class Marinisomatia; order Marinisomatales; family S15-B10; genus UBA2125. The sequence goes on from DCXX01000145.1 coordinate 2,684, forward strand.
TCAGGATTCCAGAGAAAATACTCTTGTTCAAAACCAAACCAAAAATCATTATCATCCTCATCGATAGTCGATCGTCCGTTTGATTCATGAGGGGTTCCGTCAGCATTTAATACCTCAGTCATCACCAGATAACCATCACGTCTATCCGGATCAGGGTAGATTGCAACAGGCTTCAGCAAGCAATCGGATTCTTCGCCGGAGGCCTGCTCTGTTGAACTGCCATCAAAAGCCCACATGGGACAATCTTTTAATTCCCCAGAAAAATCGCTTTCAATTTTTGTCTTGCTTCGAAGACTCTGAGTTGGTTTACAACCATCTAACCATATGTACTCCAATTTTGACTTCGCACTCATAATGGAATCTCCTATTCTTATGTTTTTGAATAAAGTCAGCGAAAAAGGTTACTTAAAATTATTAATTATTAGATAAAGAAAAAA
>DCXX01000145.1:3510-8664 GCA_002329125.1 Fidelibacterota bacterium UBA2125
GCTTTATTCCATAATCCAACCGGCCACATCTTCACCAATAGCCAATGCTGCTGTCAACCCAGGTGAATCGATGCCGATAAGATTTATCCAGCCGGGATAATCGGACTCATGTTTCATGTAGAAATCAGAATGCCCATCCACCATTCCCACCAATTTTGGACGAATCCCGGCATAATCGGAGCTTAGGTCGTCACGCTCCAGAGCGGGCAGATATATTTTCGCTTCACGATAAAAAAGATCCAAGTCAGTTTCGTTTACGGCATAATCTTCTGATCGGTCATCCATCCATTCGGCACTGGGGCCCAGTTTCATCTCACCGTTCTGATCAAAACTTAAGTGAATTCCCAATGTATCGTGGGATACATCAGGAATTGGATAGACAAGACGTTCAATACGGTGGCGCCATTTCCCGGAAAGTTTGAAATAGGATCCCTTTAAATACCGAAGCGTGGGATGGGACTTATCATTCGTTCCCCAAAGAAACTGAGCTGTTTTATCACTATGGAGCCCCGCCGCGTTAACCACCCAAGTAGTGGTTACAGAATAGGATGCTTCCCCGGGTCCTTCAACTTGAAGAGAGTATATGTCACCCTTCGGTTCCGCACCAACAATAACAGCCTTGAGCAGTAGATCGTGGTCGGCATCAGCCGAAGTCCGGTGAAACGCTGACATGAGTTCGTGGGCTGAAATAATCCCCGTGCACCCTACAAACATGGCTGATGCCGCTGACACTTCCGGCTCCAGCGTCTGAATCTCCGCTCGATCCATCATATGAATCTCCGTAACACCATTAGACTGGGCCTGCTCACATAAAGCTTCTAACAGCGCCTCCTGATCGGACTGTGCCACCACAAGCTTACCACACTTACTGTTCCAGACATCATTTTCACGACAGAAAGCATAGAGCCGGTCCCGGCTGGCCAGGCAATACTTTGCTTTGAGAGAATCTGTAGGGTAGTAAATCCCGGAATGAATTACTTCGCTGTTCCGACTTGAAATCCCCTGTCCAATGCCCATCTCTTTTTCCACGATGAGCACAGATGTTTCTCCCTTTATCGCCAGTGCCCGCGCTATGGAAAGACCTACAACACCGGCACCTATAATGACCACCTTGTAATCCACATCCATGGTTACAGTTTCAGGCAGGTCGCTTCTTTGAAAGTTGACATGACGATCATGGTATGAGTCCGGATCACCCCCGGCCAAGACTGAATATTTCTCAACAGTGACTCCAGGGATGAAGTATCGTTAGTCCGTACTTTGAGGATATGGGACCCTTCTCCCGTAATGGAATGACACTCCAATACTTCATCATTATCTTGCGCATATTGAACCATATCACCGTAAGAGTTAGAAGAAGACATATCTAAGAGAATGTATGCTGTCACATCGTAGCCTACTTTCTTAGCATCCAGTACGGCACGAAAGTCTTTTAGAACACCACCTTCAGTCAGTTTCCGAATCCGTTCTGTAACAGCCGGTACGGAGAGATCCACTTTTTCCGCCATTTCGCTGGCCGTCATACGCCCGTCTTTCTGAAGAAGACTAAGAATTAGTTTGTCTTTTTCATCCATGATATAGTGAAAATTAAGGTAAAACTTCTTTTAATATTAAAATTTTTAAGTGCCACGGTGAATATATCTTGGAAGATGAAGTGTAGCAAAATCAAACCGAAAGGTGCAAAGTCGCGCCACATCGCCAGAGGAGAGGACAGCCTGGAAAGGGAGGATCGGCTCCTCCATCAGTTGTCCGAACAGTGTGGCAGAAGGGGCTTCAGGAATGGTCTCTTCAGCCGGCAAGGATTCGACCGTACAGTTACGACTGATAGCTCGGAGAACTTTGTACAGAGGTATATCTTCATCTGAAAAAAGATTCAACTCTATCGCCGGCACGGCCGAAAGGGAAGACACCAGATTGGGCCGGTGGGATGCCAAAGTGAGCAGTGATCCACACCGGGAGCCGCCCGATATAATCGGCATTGTATAAAGGTTTCCTGTTTCTTTCCGACGTACACATCGCTGAAGTAATACCGGGTCGGCACAGAAATGAAGGAGATCATCACCGCCGGGGACCACAATCCCCGTCAGTGGTGATTCATGAAGCTGGAACCGTGTGATGATTTCAGACAGTTGCGCATATCCATCTCTGTTTCGGGCAATAACCGTAACACTTCGTTCCCCATCTGTCATTTCAGCACCGATAAGGGGTGTAATATTGGCTTCGCCGCATGCAGTTGCAAATTCAACTGCACCATAGAGACCGTTCTCATCCGCCAGACAGAGCTGACGCAAACCGTGATCGGAAGCAAACGTCACGATATCAGGAACGGAATGAACTCCTTTCAGAAAGGAGTAGTGACTCTTACAGATGACGAGAGGTGAATAACGCACAAATAGCGTATAAATAGCGCACAATAAAAAGCCGCCGGGCCGGGCATTAGCCCGGCCGTCACGACTTTTTATATAAGCAACTGCTATCTAGAACGGGAGGTCTTCTTCTTCCGAAATGCTCTCCTTGTTAACTGGGACGCTGTCGTTACTACTACTGCTGCGCCGACCAAGCATGGTGAACATATCGCCGTGCACTTCCGTTGTGTTGCGCTTGTTCCCTTCCTTGTCTTCCCAGGAGCGCGTTCTCAATCTGCCCTCCACGTACACCATCTGACCTTTTTTGAGATACTGTGTGGCAGTTTCAGCGGGCTTGCCAAACAGTACACACCGGTGCCATTCGGTATGGTCCTCGAAATCACCATCGGAGTTCTTACGGCTTTCGTTAGTGGCAACGTTAAAGTTTGCCACGGCCGTACCCGACGGCGTGTATCGGCTCTCGGGATCTCCACCCAAATAGCCTACAAGGATGACGCGATTTATGCTTCCTTTCTGCATTAGATTTCTCCTTCCTTTGTTTGTTATACTAACTACCCTCTTCCACTAGAAATATCATATCCCTGACCATGAAAATCAAGGAATTTGTTTCATCGCTTCTCGGCTAAATGAATCGCTTCTCCAGCCAACACTGCATTAAACCCAAACCGGCTCCGCACCTTATCTATGGCCTCCAGCCGGTGCCATCCTTTTATCCACTCTCCCTCATCAAACAGATTTGTCTGACGGCCACTGCCGATGAGGTTCGATAGCCCCACCCCAATCAGACGAATCCCTACCCGGCGGGTAATGGCGGAGAACATCAGCTCCTTCGCCACGGAGAACAGTGAGGAGTCCCTACTCTCAGGCTGAGACAATGTCCGGGAACGATCGATGGTGTCAAAATCTTCGTACCGCAGTTTTACCGACACGGTGCGGGCGGTTTTCTGTTCCTTGCGCAACCGCCGACACACTTTTTCCGTAAGCATATGGAGAACAGCCGTGATGTATTGTGGGTCGGTCGTGTCGGCACGAAAGGTGGTCTCTTTGCTGATGGATTTCCGTTCCCACTCCGGTAACAGTTCGCTCTCATATTTTCCCATAGATGCATACCAAAGCCATCGCCCGGTCGTCCCTAAAGTCGATTCCATAAGCAACTCCCCCGCTGCTGCGATCTGTCCCACCTGCTCCAGCCCAAAACTCTTCAGCAGTGTGGCTGTTGTTGCCCCCACACCAGGAATCACTTTCACCGGCAACGGGGCCAGGAAATATGCCTCTGTTTCCACCGGAATCCACAGCAGACCGTTAGGTTTCGCCTCACTGGAAGCAATCTTGGCCGTCAGTTTGGTCCTCGCCATTCCCACTGTGCAGTCGAGCTGAGTCATCTGTTTAACGACCCACCGGATTCGCTCTCCAGTCTCCATGGGACCGCCCCAAAGTCGCTCCGTTCCTGAAAGATCTATGTACCCCTCATCAATTGACGTCATCTCCACCATCGGCGAAAAAGATTGGAATATCTCCTTTACCTTAAAGTGGTAATGGTTGTACAGGTCAAAATCTGTAGGCACCACTACCAACTCAGGACACCGCCGGATAGCCACTGCCATGGGCATCGCTGAACGGACACCAAACTTCCGCGCTTCATAGGATGCTGATGTCACCACGGAACGCCCAATCTCAGGGTCGACTCCTACAGCTACAGGCTTATCTTTCAGAGATGGATCTTTTAACCGTTCCAAAGCAACAAAGAAACAATCCATATCTACGTGAGCAATCATTTTATTTAGGTGATTAAGTGATGCATTAATTGGGCGGTTAGCTATGGCTCCGCCACGTCACTCCCATATGACCGGCCCGCGAGTATATCATACAAAAAGCGTATATACAAAGAAAAATAAAAGGGATTGGGATCAACTGCTATTCAAACTTGTGGTAAAACGAACCAGTTCATCAGAAAGTTCATAGATCCTATCCACAACAGTTTCATCAGTAACAGCATAAACATAAAATGGATTTTGTTCCATAACTCACCTTGCACCTAAAGTTCACTGATGGCAAGTCGAAGTGCCAAACCCGTGAATACAGTTCCGGCGATACGATTCATAATAATCTGAGCTTTTTCAGATCCCTTTAACCACTCTCCAAGAAAACCAGCAAACCATGCTACAGCGCCAAAAACTAAAAGAGTTGCTACTATGAACAGAGCACCAAACATTAGCATCTGAATTGTCATTGATCCCAGGGAAGGATTAGCAAATTGAGGTAGAAATGCCAGGAAGAATATCGCTACTTTTGGATTGGTTATATTCATGATAATTCCGCGTGTGTAAAGCTTACGCCAGGCCAGCTTTTGTTTTCCACCTTCGTCTAGCTTGGTCGCACTAGCTCTAAAAGCTTGAAAAGCAAGGTAAAGCAAATACAAGGCACCAACAATTTTCAATATGTTGAAAGCCAGCACCGATGTTTGAAAGATGGCGGCAACTCCTAGAGAAACCGCGGCTGTGTGTACTAGCAAACCTGTACACAAACCAAGGGTAACTAAGATGCCCGCTTTTCGACCGTACAATGCAGATTGCGTCAGCACAAAATATTGTCTGGGCCTGGTGCAAGCGCCAGCGCTACGGAGGCGGCTAAAAATATTGTTACGGTCTCAATTGGTATCATTTTGTAATTCTCCCGTGCTGCCTAACGCTAAGCTAAGCGGAAAATAATGGTTGGCTATAATCGCGAAGCGATGGCCAACTGTTATTTTTCCGTTTAAGCAACTTGTTATATGCTTTTACTATTTATT
>DCXX01000145.1:8988-9215 GCA_002329125.1 Fidelibacterota bacterium UBA2125
TTTATTTAATGATTGGAAATATCGACTTAATTTCTGCACGCCATATTTAGGTGCATTCATGTCCATAGCTAAAACATTCAAAAAAAACTCAATAGGACCGTATTTCTTAGAGTTCAAAAATAACTGTACGTAACAATTTCACCATAAAAGCAATTGAAATATTAGTTCTCAACAAGCGGCTTTTCTGTTGCCTGGCTCCTTGCATATTGAGCTCGGCTCAACCGCAG
>DCXX01000095.1 GCA_002329125.1 Fidelibacterota bacterium UBA2125
CACCTTCTTCAAATAGAGGAAGTCTCCTCCAATATCAGGAAATTCCGTGGAAAGTTCAGCAATAGCCAGAGCCCCCAGGGTAGCCATGATACCTCCTACAATCCACGCCATGATGAGCCAAGAGCCATCTGGGACCGGTGCAGCGGCATAGCCTGAAAGGAGAAAAATAGCCGAGCCAATAATGTTACCCGCCACCATGTTGGTGGCATCAAACGTCCTGACAACACGTTTTGATAAATTCGCCATTATCTCTGAGAGAACTTATCCGTGGTAAGCGGTCACTGCCAAGGCGTCATATATCTGATAACGGGCAACAGTTTCAAATGATGACAGCGTATCGACAGTTACCTTCGATTTGAGTCCATGAGCGCCAAAGACACCCAAGGCAACAGCGAGGAAACCGAAGAAAGTACCGGTGTCAATCCTTGTAAACGGTTTCACTGGTATATTGGAAAATTATTCAACCCGAGGTAGGGTGAGTCCGGCTTATTCCCCGTTTCGCTGGTAAACAGTCCGAATGGGGAACGGAATCTCGATCCCTTCTTCCTTGAACCGTTTGTGAAGCCGCTTGATGAACTGATGGGTCACTGCCCACTGGCCACCGTAATCATTGGAGCCTATGGAAACCCTGAAGTCGATACTGGACTCACCAAAATTGATAAAAGTGATGCTCGGCTCATAGTTCTTGTCGGCCCCTTCCACATTGGATTTGACCTCATCGGCCACCTCCAGCACTACCCGCTCCACATGATCAAGATCGCTGTCGTAGCTGACGCCGCAGGCGATCCTTGCCACCAAGAGTTTCACAGGCACATCAAAGTTGGTCATAATTGCTGTAGAAAGTCTGGCGTTGGGGATCACAACTGTATTGTTTCGGCGATCCTGAATAATGGTGTTCCGCCAGGTAATGTTCTGAACGGTCCCTTTATGCAAAGTATCTAGTTCCACTAGATCACCTGGCACCACCTTCCTGGAAAGTAATATATGCAACCCGGCAAACAGGTCAGACAGCGTATCTTTCAGCGCCAGTGATATGGCAAGACCTCCCACGCCTAAGGCTGTGAGCACCGGCGTAATGGAAATTCCCAGCGTTTGGAAAATGACCAGCATGCCAACAGTCATAATCATAATACGAGCTAGGTTGGAGAACATGGTAGTGGATGGGAAATCTTCATTACTTTCAGCAAAGATTTCCAGTAAACCTACCGCTATGCGCGAAAGTGCAAGAGTAATAGACAGTACAAAAAAGATCATTATCACTGTCTGAATTGTCCCCATAAGCTCTTCACCAAAGGATAAACGGTTCACCGCCAAGTATACACCGCCAAGTGCAAACCACAGTATGGTAGATGACTCTACAGCATCTAAGACCACATTGTCACCTTTCCAGCTTGTCTTTTCGGCAACCTTCTTAAGACGATTGTGGATATACTTCTTGAATATCCACCCAACAAAGGCAGCACCAAGAACAAAACCAAGTGCGATCAGAGGATCCTTGTAAGAATGTAGGTCAAAAGGCATGAGTCGTTACCCTGGCGAATTTACAATTGAAGCAAATTTTCTAAGAAGGAATCTTTGGCTCTTTCTTCCGCGACCATATGGGTTCACCTTTCACACTAACCGTCTCATGTTTAAAACTACCCTTCTTATTATACACCCGCTCAAAAATAATTCTGTTTCGGACGTAGAACTGTACCACTGCTAGAAGCCCGTTCTGGTGCCACTGCAGTTCAGCACCGTGCTTTTTATCACCGATAAAATCCGCCTCAATTTGCCGATTCCCGTTCTGAAACCGTACCCTGTGAATCGTATGTTTTTCATGAAGCGATTCGCTGATACGCCGTCCATGACGGTCCCATTCCAGTAACCACTCCTTTTTTCCGTCGCGGAAAGCAGTAGCTGAGTTGAGTTCACCGGTATCGTGCCATTTGATGAGAATGTGGGGTATATCATCAATGTATATCTTGTTTGACACTATCATCCCTTTTGGAGTCCATTCGGAAAAAGTGCCATTTTTCTTCCCATTCTCATACTCCGTAAGACTCGAAACCACACCACTTGAATACCAAGTCACATGGACACCGTTCAGTTCATTATTAGCATATTCACTCAGGGATCGAAGCGTTTCGTCATCATACCAAATACGCCAGGTCCCTACCCGCTGCCCACCTTTAAAGATCTGTTCAAAAAGGAAATCACCGTTGGGGTGCCAGGCTCGGGACTTTCCATCAAGCAAACTGTCTTTATAGACACGAACCGTATCCCGGCTGCCCTGCTCTCCCAACCATTGCCATTTTCCGTGAGGAACCCCCTTTTTAAATGGCCTCATCACACTAACTTGTCCGTTCTCGTGGTATGATGTCATCTTCACCACTGTGGAATCTCCTTTGGCCACTTTTGAGAGTACTTCAGTCCGCTGACCGTCCACTTCTACAGTGGTAAGGTTCTTTCCACCAGAACAGCCAATAATCAGCAGACTTAAAAAAATGAAGAAAAGACGAATTATCAAAGTTGGAATTTGTTACTTCAGAAATTGATTAAGGGCGTCCCCCACTCTCGACATAGCCTCCTCAAATCCGCTGGAATGCCCAAAACCTATCCGTATAAAACCTTCGGCGTTGAAACTGTAGTTCCCCGACGGAACAAGGACAGAATAGTCCTCCGCCAGTTTCAGACAGAAATCATCTGTGTTAACACTGTCAATAAATTTAGGAAAGGTGACGGGACCACCCTTAGGCTCCACCCAGTCAAAAACGCCGTTCCTTTTCCCCATCCACTGTTTAAGATAGGTATAGTTCCTATCTAAAATCGCTTGATTACGCCCTATGACCTTATCTCTGTTCCGGTGTGCAACTGTGGCGATCTTCTGCTCCATAACCGGCGCTGTGACGGTGGTATAAAACCGTATGTGAATCAACGCTTCAAGGACTTCCTCAGGCGCCGCGATCCACCCCACCCTGAGGCCACTCAAACCGAACGACTTAGACATGGAGCCAGTAGAGATGGTAGTAGAGTCAATGTCACGAATGGACGGTGTTACCGGCCCTCCATCAACTGTGATCCCCCGGAATACTTCGTCCACCCAGAGTCGAATGCCGTGCTCCTGGGAAAAGTGTACCAAGTGCTGAAGATCGTCTCTCAGCATAATCTGTCCAGTGGGATTATTCGGATTGTTTACAACGATCAGTTTTGTTGTATCATCCACCAATTCTTTCAGTTCGTCAAGATCCGGTTCAAATCTGTTCTCGTGTCTCAAATGCCAGTGACGTATTTCAGTTCCGTTATCTTCCGCCAGCTGGTAAAGGGCCGGATACATAGGGAACATGGCTATCATTGAGTCACCTGGCGAAAGAATAGATTCGATTAACAGGAATATGGCTTCTGTGCTGGACGATGTTATGTAGACATTTTCTGGAGCCCCCTTTTTATACCACGTGGAGATAGCCTCCCTCAGCTCGTCACTTCCCGGCCCCGGTGTGGCGCCAAGAGACGACCCGGCGAAATCGACGGTTTCACCCGTAATTTGACACAACTCCTCCATGGTCATTCCTGCACAACTGCTTGATCCAAGAAGATGATCCACCTCGAACTCATACCTCTCAAACCACTCTTCAAGTTGAAATACAGAATATATTGTCACTGTTTACCCCTTAGTTCAACCATAACTGCCGATCCAAACTTCTATATTGAATTGCCTCCGCCAAATGAGACGGCTGAATCTCGGGCTCACCGGCCAGATCGGCAATAGTTCTTGACACTTTAAGTATTCGGTCATAGGCCCGGGCTGATAGACCCAGTTTCTCCATGGCCGAATTGAGGAGAGATTTTCCTTTCAGTCCTATTTTGCAAAACCGTCTGATTTCCTTCGTCTCCATATGAGCGTTGGCATACATCCCATCCACAGCCCGGAACCGCTCAGATTGTTTCTTCCTCGCCTGCTCCACGCGTCCCCTGATGCTGTCCGATTTTTCCCCCGGCGTTTTCTCCGAAAGATCACTGAACGGTACTGCCGGCACCTCCACGTGGAGATCAATCCTGTCAAACAGCGGTCCCGAGATGCGACCCATATATTTTTGGATCGCCTGGGGCCCGCATGTGCAATCGTTGTTCGGATCCGTAGCGTAACCGCAAGGGCACGGATTGGTGGCAGCCACCAGCTGGAAATTGGCCGGATAGCTCACCGTAATGGCGGCCCGTGCGATGGTCACTTCGCCGTTTTCCATGGGCTGGCGCATCACTTCCAGAACATTTTTCCTGAACTCAGCCAGCTCATCCAAAAAGAGAATACCGTGGTGCGCGAGACTCACTTCTCCAGGTTTTGGCACTGTCCCACCGCCAATGAGTCCCGCATCACTGATAGTATGATGGGGCGAGCGAAAAGGACGTGTAGCGATTACACCAGAATCGGGTGGTAGAGAACCGGCTACGGAGTGGATCTTGGTCGTTTCCAGCGCTTCATCCAGCGTCAGATGGGGGAGAATGGTAGGCAGTCGTTTTGCAAGCATAGTTTTTCCCGATCCCGGCGGACCGATGAGAATAACGTTATGACCTCCGGCAGCAGCCACTTCCATGGCCCGTTTCACATGCTCCTGTCCTTTCACATCCTCAAAATCGATGGGGTAGTTGAGGCTATCCCTAAACAGTTCATCAAGATCAACTTTTGTATGTTCAAGGGTATACTTACCGTTCAGTATATCTACCACCTCTTTCAGAGAAGATGCTCCCGCCACTTTCACCCCTTCAGCCACGGCTGCTTCCCGGGCGTTTTCCCGGGGGACGATAATTCCTTTTATGCCGGATTGACTGGCGGATATGGCGATGGGCAGTGTACCTCGAATGGGACGGAGGGTACCGTCTAGCGAAAGTTCCCCCAGCATCCACAGCTTATCCAAATATTGAGTATCCACTTCACCCAGCGCAGCTAGGATTCCGATAGCCATGGGAAGATCGAAGGCGCTACCCTCCTTCCTTATATCCGCCGGGGCGAGATTTACCACTACTTTCTTACTGGGAAAGCGAAATCCTGAGTTCTTGATGGCGGCTACTACGCGCTCCTTGCTCTCTTTCACTGCCCCTTCTGGCAGTCCTACAGTGAGAAACTGAGGCATAGGTCTGGGCGTCAGATTGGCCTCGAGCTCCATCTCGTACGCATCTATGCCGAGAATGGCGCTGCTTAGAACGCGGGCATGCATTTTCATAACCATACGCTCATCTCCTGAAGCTCAAAAGAGATGTTTTTCCGCTTCACCGAGAAGTGATCATTTTTCCACATGGGCCCTCCTCCCTTCTTGGCAATGTTACCTCAAAAAAGATCCCACTGCCTTGATTTGTTTCTCTATCTTTCTAAGAGCACGAAAAAAATCCTTTCACCGCAAGATACGGCAAGAGAAGATAGAGAACGGTATCTCTGATCAGATAGAAAAAAAAGAATGCAAATACGACCACCCAACCCCGCTTCCTGATAATTAGTGTGAATCCCCCTTTGCGATAGATATCCCGCCATTCACTGACCTGTTTGGGAATGAAATTACGCAAGGTCAATTCGGTTTCTTTTTCTCTTTACCCAAGAGGCTTTCGTACCTCTCAAGCAGCGTCTGCTCCTTCATCTGGGAACGATCATAGGCATACTCAAGCGCCTCCGGAAAAGGCCGTTCGTGGTATTCGGGCTGTGAGTAAAAATCGTCAACCCATCCCACAAACTTTACAACATCTGTGGTGTCTAGAACATCGAATATGTTATAAGACAACTCAGCCCGATTTTCATAGTACCATTTCGTGAAATCGCCACGGCCTTGTTCGTTAATGAGGGATTTATGTGTATCATACACCTGTGTGAGGTAAGCAAATAGATAAATTTCTTTCTCATTCGGCCGAAGTGTTTTCCAGTAAAGCGGAACGGGCGAATAATCTGCCTGAGCCGCGGCCATAGACAGCATGGTGACAGTCATGACAAATGTCCTGAATCTTTTCATTCTTCTACCTCCACTGGTTCCTTTTTTAGAGCGGCCGTTCCGTTCTGTTCATTTTCGATCATATTGAGAAGTTTTTCAATAGCTTCATCTTCATCCACGTGGCCGATTTTTTCACCATCCTTGTACAAGAGGCCACCTCCCTTACCAAAAGCAATACCCATATCAGCGTGTGTCGCTTCACCGGGACCGTTCACGGCACAACCCATAAGCGCCAGTGACATTGGCTTTTTGACGCGGGACAGTTTTTCTTCCATATCTCCTGCAATTTTGAACAGGTCCACTTCCAACCGCCCACAGGTAGGACAGGAGATGATGGTAACACCACGACTGGCAAGACCGAGCGATTTTAAAATCTCAAAACCAACTTTCACTTCTTCCACGGGATCATCAGTGAGACTAACTCGGATAGTGTCACCAATCCCCAGCTGGAGGAGGACGCCGAGTCCGATGGCCGATTTGATGCTGCCACTTTTAACAGGCCCCGCCTCTGTCACCCCCAGGTGGAGGGGATAGTCATATTTTTCAGAAAAAAGTTTATAAGAGTTTATCATGAGCCGGGCATCAGAAGCCTTGAGGGAAACAATAATGTCTTCAAAATCAAACTCACTGCAGATATTGATGTGTCTCTCAGCGCTCTCTACCATGGCGGCGGGTGTGGGATAACCGTATTTCTCCAGAAGATCACTCTCCAGACTACCAGCATTGACACCGATGCGAATGGGGAGCCCCGCATTTTTCACTTTTGTAAGGACGGCCTCAACCCTGTCCCGTTTTCCGATATTTCCCGGATTAATACGAATCTTGTCGGCACCGCCATCAACGGCCAGAAGAGCCATCTGGTAGTTGAAATGAATATCGGCCACCAGAGGCACATTCATGCGTTTCTTGTATTCAGGGAGCGCCTTTGCCGAAGCCTCATCTGGAACAGTGACACGGATGATCTGGCACCCTGCCTCCTCCAACCGCTCAATCTCCTTCAGTGTGGCCTGAACATCGTCCGTCTTCGTGGTCGTCATAGACTGAACAGAGATAGGTGAACCACCACCCACGGGCACATCACCCACCATTACCTGACGGGTCTCTCTTCGCTCTATTGGTTTTGTCGATTCCATTGTAACAGAAAAATTAGGCTTTCTCCTACCCAAAAACCAGTGAATTGGCTACTCTACCCTCGGTTCAAAGGGACGGCGAAGATATTCTTTCGCCTCGGTCATAGCCGCCGAATAGTTGTCCAGCCTTACGGCTGAACGGTAGTCCTCAACAGCCAGACTTCTGTTACCGTGCAAGTCGTGGATATTGCCTCGAAGCAGATAGCCAAAACCTAACGGCGTATCCAGTTCAGTGTTGAATTCATTTATGGACTGTGTCACCATCTCCATGGCCCGATCGGTATCCCCCTTATAAAAGGAGAGCAAAGCGTCATGGTACTTCAGCGTTGGCAGCCAACCTTTTTTTGAAAGAGACGGCAACTTTTCCGCCATTTCGTTAGTGAGCCTGAGATTGGCTTCCGCTTCATCCAGTCTGTTGAGCCGGATTAGACTCTCCGTGTAGAGGTGCTGGTTGTATATACTCTTCGGTATACGGTCCACCAGTCGCTGGGAAATAGTCAGCGCTTTCTCAAAATCCTGATCCATCCAGAGATAGACAAAGACAACAATTTGGGACGCCTCGATCCAGGCAAACTTGCCTTTTTCGGCAGTAATGGTCATCTGTTCCATGCCCAACACTTTATCGGCATCAATCCCTACAAATCCAGCTAAGAATTGAACAAAACCGGACATGTTACCCGCGTAAAAGTTGAGTATGCCTATGGGGAAATAAGCGTCCCAAAGATCCGGGTTTTTGTTGTGAACCGCTCGGATACCGCTATATCCTTTGATCCCCTCCATCACCACACTCATCCACTCCTTTTTCCCAAGATGAACCCGCGCCTTCACCCCTTTCGCTGCAGCCGCATAGAGCCGGTATTCCGGCTCATCAGGATACTGTTCTACGTAATCATTATAGACAGGAATGATCTTTTCGAGAGATGCAAAGAGTGTGTCGTAACTTTCTTCGATGCCGTTGTAGGCCTGGGCTCTAAGCCATTTCGACACGGCCCATGTGAAATGGACGGTGGGATGCTCAGGATGAAGCTCTCTTACTTCAGATAGTATCGATACTGACTTGTTGAATTCGTAATTGTAGAAAGAATAGATCCCTTCCCACAAACGGTCATCTCCCGGTCGATCGGCGGCCATGGAAACAGAAATAAGCGCAAAGATGAAAATCTTTCTCATATGTAACCGTAAAGAGAAATTCTGGAAAGTTTAAGAAAGGTGTAGCTAGTCAGAAGACCGGTTCGCCAACAAAAGCCACCCTTTTGCAGTATTGTCGTCAGAACGGATTGAGAGGCTTTTTTCCCACGCCGCCACAGCCATCTGTTTTTCACCCATATACCAGAAGGTGGCACCAAGACCGTTATAAGCATCCACATCTGACGGCACTATTTCCATGGCGTCCTGATAAGCCCTCAATGAGAGACGGAACATACCGTTTTCACGATAGTATTCCCCAGCGGTCTTAAGAGCATTCACAAGCCATGCCGAACTGTTGGGATTTACAGAGAGTGCATTAGCGAAAGCACGACGGCTCAAATCTGTGAAGCCTGTCCTGTCATACTCAAGACTCATGATGTAATAAACCTCCGGCAAAAGCATGCGCACTTCCAGATGGTTGGGGGCGTAGCCTAGCATTTCTTCCCAGGCAGAAGCAGCTTTGCCCCATTCAAATGAACGATAGTAGCTAAGGCCGTGTTTATTTCTTAGCGAAACGTTCGCGGGATCCCTCGGTAGTACGCTTTCATAAGTGATGGCTGCGTAAAGGTAGTTTCCCTGACCAAAGTAAAGGTCTCCCAGTGCAATTCCACCTCTTGGATCCGATTGATCAATGGTCATGCTCTGCTTGTAGGATTTCTTGGCCGACTCCAAATCACCTGTGGCTTCCTGCGCCAGGCCTTTCATGAAAACGAGGGATGCACTTTGCGAGAAACGGCTTGAATGTTCACTGGCTAGCCTAAGCACTTCATCATAGTCCCCTTTGTCCAGACTTGTGCGGACATCCTTCAGAAGTTGTGCCTGTCCGTTGGGTTGTTTCTTAGACACTTCCTGAATGAGGTCCGAAGCCATGGATCTGGTTGAAGATTTACCGCCATAACGGGAGAGTTCCTCCATGGTAAGTTGGTGATTCGGATCCAGTTGAAGTGCTTCACGAAAAGCAAACTGAGCGTTATTGGTTTGTCCCATGCGAGTATAGAGTGAACCAAGGAAAAAATGATGATCTGCCACATTTGGTTCCATAGCGATCAGCCTGAGATAGATATCTTTTGCTTCATTGAAGCGGCCTTCAGTTTCATGCTGGAGGGCCAGGTCCCGTTGAGCCCTTCTGTCTTCAGGTCTGTTGGCTGCTACTGTCTTAATTGTTTCGAGACGCTGGCGGTGGACCTCATCAGCAGAACGGGTATCCAGAGGCTTCAGCGCCATTCTTGCACTTCTCATCTTCCGGGTGGATGTGTCCATATCATTCGTCAACTTATATATACTGTCAGAAAGCTTGTACGGGCTCTTTGGCTTGACGGCAGGAGCCGACGCAACCGATTTTTTCGGTTTGGACGTCGCTTTCTTCTTGGCGGACGCCACCATGGGGGTCAATTTCTTTATATAGTTCTGAGTCGTTTTGGTAGGAACAAGTTTGTGTGCTTTTTGAAAATCGCTGAGAGCACCAGCGTAATTCTTCTGTTTTATCCGCTGCTTTCCTCTGTCAATATATTTTTTGGCCTGAGCTCTCTTTGACGACTGATTCGAAGATCCGGATTTTTTGCTGCTCGATTTCTTTGGGGAACTCTTCTTCTTTTTCGTCTGTTTCCCCTGTGGGGCAGCGGTGGAGACAGCATATACGGACTCAGGAAGGCTGCTCATAATAAATGACAGCGCCAAAAGATAAACAGTACCTCGGACAGTTTTACTCAATGCAAAGACCTCTATTGCAAATATACAATGTTCGCTCAATATTTGGCTTAATGTTTTTATATTCAGTCAAAGAGGCCACAATGCGTTTCAAATGCGGGAAATTCATACCTTGTCTTATGCTATTTTCCTCCGTTCTTCTTCACGGAGAAATCAAAGTTGAAGGTATCTCTATTGAGGAAAAAACCAACGGTACACTTATTTCCATACATCTCAATAATCATCTTCCCGAGGATCAAATCTCAGGATGGTTCAAGGAGACGGGATGGTTCTATGTAACACTACACGGCGTGACGGTAGACACAAACCGGACCTGGCCTTTAATCCGGACCGGTGCCGTTACCGATTTTGAGGTACACCAAGTAGCTGAATCTGCACAACTGAATTTTCATCTGAAACAACAGGTGGAAGATTTTGAAATTATTTCTGACTCGGAAGGAAAAGTGAGTCTCACCCTTCGTTTGCCCCTGACCGAATCAGTGACGGCCATTGAGAAGGCTGGTAAACGACCGGCAGGTCAGGAAGTGACTGTTGGGCCACCGGAGGAACTGACATGGCGTGCGGCAGTACCCTACTCTCTCATGTTCCTGGGAACAGGATTAGCGGCAAAAGGATCACTCCGCTCCGAAAAACAGGAAACTACAGCGGGTGTGCTTATGATTATTGCGGGATGGCTGCTCTATTCACAGACGGAAAGAGACCAATGACTGACCATTTGGACTACTTTGCTCTTTTCTATGTGGCGGGTATTATTGTGTTTGGAATCCTCATGCGCCTCCGGTATCGGCAAAGAAAAGACAAAAACTTCGAGGATTTGGATAAAAAGCAACGAGTCTATGAAGCTATGGCTCGGAGAATCCAGGAAGATGCAATGAGCCACCGTAGAGAGCGCGGTATGGAGGATGATTCGTGAAAAAAGTTCTATTCCTCTTTTTGCTATCCTCCGCCTTCGCATACTCTGCTGGAGACAGTACGTCTAAGCAATTGACTTCAGAAGAACTGGTCGCGGCGGTACGGCGAATGACCTGGCGCACCCATTCCTCTGCGGCGAAAGAGCGCCACAACTTTATCAAGTGCGGCGTACCCGTTCTGAAACAGCTGGCCGAGTCGGCCCCTTCCCTGGATGCCGAGACCAGAAAACAGTTGAACGAATTGGGGATTGATACCGAGCGGCCAATGGCTGGTTTCGGGCGGCCGGAAGGATTGGAGTGGCATTACGATACAGGCATCTTCAGAATTCATTACACCTTGAAGGGAAACCATGCGGTAGATTCAACAGACTCGGACAGTGACGGAATCCCCGATATGATTGAGCTCATGGCAGCTACAGCTGAAGAAACTTACGCTGTTGAAATTGGGGAACACGGTTATACACGTCCACCTTCTGACAGATGGTACTCCGATAATGGCGGCACCGATGCCTACGATATCTACATACTGGATCTCGGAGATCTTCTGTACGGATTTACTCAATTTGAATACCTGGCCAACTTGTCTGGCAACAACGAATTTTCCGAAGCTAAGGAAGAATACGCTGCCACCAGTTATATTGTCATGAACAGTAATTACAGTTCTTTCTTTTGCGAAGAGGCTGCCTGTGTGCAGGTCACCTTCGCCCATGAATTCTTCCACGCCATCCAGTTCGGCTATGACGCCTGGGATAGAATCTGGTTCCTAGAATCCACTGCTGTCTGGATGGAGGATGAGGTATACAACGATATCAATGACAATTACTACTTTTTAGAGTTGTGGATGAAACAGCCTCACGTAGCCCTGGATTACTCTCGGGCACCTCACTGGTACGGAAGCTGGATTTTCTTCCGTTATTTGTCCGAACACTTTGGCGGTCCCACCACCATACGAAAAATGTTTGAGCAAAGTGTTGAAAATGTTACCAAAGATGAGTCCGATAACACTATCTATACTATTGACCAGGTATTGCGTCGCCGTGGTTCTTCATTTAGAGAAGCTCTGAATCAGATGGCAGTAGCAAACCACCTGCTAACGTCAGACATTGATGCGGGCGACTACCGCTACGAGGAAGGCGCCGATTATAGGGAATACGGCATTGAACCAAGGCTGGATCGTACCGTAACCTTGAATGGTGCAGGCGCCATTGTAGAATATACCGGCAATGAACTAATGCACAACGCCACGCACTACATCGGCTTCACACTACCGGAAGGTGCCATTGAAATGAATTTCGAAAGTTTCAGTGACTCACTGCGCTATAATATCAACGGTATACCCGAAAGTGGCATCAGCTTCAGCGTTTACCGGGCCCGGGGGCGAACAATCATCCCCATCCCAACAGGAACAGACATGTTCACCGTAGCCGTTGTGACAGATACAGTTAAGAATGTGAAATACCACTATAGGCTGACGGTAAACACCGATGTTATCATCCCGACAGCTATCACACTTTCACCAAACTTCCCTAACCCCTTCAACGTCACCACCACCATCCGATTCTTTCTTCCCACCTGGGAAGAGGTAGCATTGTCAGTTGTGGATTTGAAAGGGCGGGAAGTGAAAAGCGTGAAACTGGGAGAAGTACAAGCCGGTTACAACGAAGTGACGCTGGAAGCGAGAGATCTCCCCAGCGGACCTTACCTTATAAAGCTGGACGGTGAAACGGAAACAGTAGCGCGTAAAGTGATGCTGATAAAATAGACTGGCGGCCTATGCGGGTAGTTCTCCCGCTGAAGCCATTGCCATGAGATTATCATAACCACCGATGACCTCGTCATCAATGACAATCTGCGGCACACTCATTCCGCCGGTCATCTTCTGAAGCTCTTCCCTGCTCATCCCCTTCTCTTCGATGTTGATCTCTTCGTAAGACATTCCCTGCTCATCAAAGTACCGTTTCGCCATTACGCAATAAGGACACCAGTTGGTTGTATATATTTTTATAAGGCTCATTAATGACCTCTTTTCATTAACCTGAATTTACAATATTTATGCCGAGACCACTGTTTGGTTCCTGACAGTTCTTTCTACATTCTCAGCATAAAGCTGTCCACAGGCAGCATTGATATCTTTTCCCTGGCTCCATCGAACTGTTACCATGCTTCGTCCCCCGGTAACATTCGAAATGAATTTTTCCAATTGGTGAACCGTAGGTCTTTTGAACGGCTCTCCGACAACAGGGTTATACGGAATCACATTAAGTTTGCAGTTTAATTTTTTCATGAAGGACGCAAGCCGGCGGGCGTCCGCGGGAGAGTCATTTGTGCCGCTCATGAGAACATATTCCAGCGTCACCCGTTTACGTGATCTGTCCGTATAGTCCTTCAGTGCTTCCAGACAATCCCTAATACTGTACTTCTTAGTGATGGGCATGAGGCTGGCACGCTGAGTTTCATCCGTTGCGTTCAGGCTGAGGGCAAGCTTAAAAGGGTGCTTCTCTTTTGTGAATTGTCTGATCCTTTTTGCTATTCCCACCGTTGAGATTGTGATCTTCCGGGTGCTGATATTCATTCCATCATCATCATTTATTATATAAGCAGATTTAAGAACCTTCTGGTAGTTCAACATCGGCTCCCCCATCCCCATAAACACGATATTGGTGATCCGTTCGCCAGTCTCCCGCCGCACCGCCAACAGCTGCCCGACAATTTCACCAGCTGTCAAATTTCGGAGCAGTCCCATCTTTGCTGTGGCGCAGAACTTGCATTCCAGAGGACACCCCACCTGAGAAGAGAGACAGACAGTCTTTCTATTCCCCTCCGGAATAAAAACTGTTTCAATCTTCAGTCCGTCCCTGAGTTTGAACAGAAATTTCCGTGATGATGTTTCGGCTGAAGGAACCATATCCACAATTTCAGGAATATCTATTTCCGCTGATAACCGGAGTTGTGATCTGAATTCCTTGGGCAGGTTCGTCATTTCGTCAAGATCCACAACCGCGTGCTCATGAATCCACGAAAACAGCTGGTCGCCCCGGAACTTCCGCTCGCCCAACTCAGACACAAATAGCCTCAGTGCATCTCGCGTCATCCCTATCAGCTCAACTTGCGAGGTCATCTTACTCTTGCCTATTTGAGAGGATTGAGAATTAGCTCCCGTTCACCGCGGAAAAAGTCGTAGGCAACCCAGCCAATGGTAGTGAGCGGAATGATGGTGGTTCCAGTTTTATAAGCGGCTGACCCCGTCCTGAACAGCTTGTTGAAGTTGAAGAACTCTTTAATAGCTTTATACTTGAGAAGGAACAACACAGTGGTAAAGCTGGCTCCGGCGAGAGCTCCTTTCTTGACGGCGTATTCCGAAACCGTATGATCAAACCGAACCCTGTGGATATCCGTCAGCAATATTTCATGCCTTTTCGGCTCCTCCTCCGTTTGATAGACAAGTTTCGGTTCAAACATGAACAGCTCCCGCCCAAGACGCCGATATGGTATCGACTCTCCCGTGACAGTTATGATGACGCCACCACGGCCAAGACCTTTTTGAAAAAACTTCCTGATCTTCGGAGAGAGATAGAACAACTTCCCTTTCGAATTGTGAACATAAAGAACAGAGTCAAGCGTTACGGATGTCTGAAGGCCACCTGAAGCGGGAATGATCTTCAGGGAGTCGTGAGTCATCTCAGCCACATAGCCCGTAATAACATCGCCACCTCGGAGAATCACCTTGTGGCGTACGGTCCCGGTAGCCACTGTGGAGATAAAAACCATGGCCAAAAGAGAGAACTTCATTTGTTGTTGGTGCCTCACGCTCTAAATTAAACCAGTTATGACCTTTTCGTGACCAACATTTGTTCAATACTCATAACCGTGAAAACAGTCTCTAACCGCATCATGAAAATAGAAAATAGGGTTTCTTTTCTGTCTTGCTAAAATGAAAGTATTACTTGAGAAAAATCGTAGTTTTGCTATTATTATTATAGTTATGGTGATCTTTTTCTCGCCACTGCCCGCACAATACAAGGTGGGATATCGTATTGGACTGGGTATTGGTTTTACGAAACCGGATAAATTCAACGATTCCCTGGCTGAGCAGGAAATGTCAAAGATCGGCTCTGCCTGGTTTCCTCTGAACTACGACCTTTCCGTAAACATCTACCCATCACTTCGTGTGGGGTATAAAAAACTTTCCACCCGCCTCATAACTTACAACCGGTCTTCAGGAGATTACATCCTCCCCATTGTTTACCGGGGAATCATGGCGGAATCTTATTTCACTTTCTGGAAAAGATTCGAGGCAAACTTCGGCTTTTCACCCATGTACGGAAAGGCCGTTTTTATGAACAAAAAACTGACCGCCAGCGATGAAACCCTGGGCGTGGAGAGTTCCACCACAGCCGAAATTACAAATTCAGCATTTGGATTCTACAGTTGGGTCGGAATGCGGATGTACCTGCTCTCTTTTGTATCGGTAGAAGGAAGTGTTGGTTACATGTATTCAAAGTTCGGTAACAAATGGAAGGCCAAGAAAGGAAGCTCCAATTTCTCCGGCGGCATTAACATGACCAAGCCGTTTCTCAGGGTTGCGGCCGTTGTTGGGTGGTAATCCTTGAAAACTTTTTTATTTATGGCCTTGCTGTGGGCCGGGCTTCCCGCTCAGGAAGCAGCGGCTGAAACCGAAGAGACTGTACCTGAAGAGGGAACATTCCTCGTAAGCTGTCAGCACCCTGTCATGGAGAAAGCCCGCCAGGAAGGATTGACAGCCCTGAAGTTGAAAGAGGTACCTCTGTTCCTTACCATGAGTGTGCGATGCAAGCTACAGGCAAGGCAGGAAGGTGTGGATGCTCCCATGGGCCAGCTGTTTAAGGACAAACAGTCGACACGCCATGAAGAGGCAAAGAATTTTTCAGGATTGGGATCGTGTTGCGCTACCGTAACAGGAATCATCCTGCTCTACGCCTACCTGGGGCTTATCTTCGATACCTGGAAATAGGCTGCCATTAATATCAGCAGATGCATTATTACCACACAGGACCTTCACCTGTTCCCGTCTGTCTAGATAATTAAAAAGTCACGCTGGGCGGGACTAATTATCATCTAACGGGTTATGGAATGTATCCGAACAATCTCAGGAAAAAATAGAAGTGATTTGTGAAAGACAAACATCATTGAATCAAATATGAAGAACCTGATCTTTTTTCAAATCCTACTTTTTATTGTTCCTGTTGTTTTTTTATCAGGTCAATCGAATAAATCCATAAAAGCCGTCAAATTCAGACAGCCTCCCGTCATTGATGGTAACGTCGAAGAAGATGTTTGGCAACAGACAGAGGCGGTAGAAGGTTTTATCCAGTTTGAGCCCGAAAACGGTCAACCATCATTACTTCGCACCATCGCACGTGTAGGATATGGAGATGAAGCGCTTTACGTTGCCTTTACCTGCTATGATCCTGAGTTAGAAGGGATTGCTGCAGCCGTCATCAAGCGCGACGGTGATTTGAAGAATGACGATGCTGTTTTCATCATGCTTGACACTTTTAATGACAATAGCACAAGCAGTTATTTCATCACCAATAGCCTCGGTACGCAAGCTGATGGAAAGATAGCAGATAATGGTCGTTCACATGATGAAAAGTGGGATGCTACCTGGTTTTCTGCAGCTGCACGTATTCCTGACGGATGGACAGCTGAATTTGCTATCCCTTTGCGTATCCTCAAGTATCACAGTGGAGATAATCAAACCTGGGGCTTAAACCTCGGCCGCTATTATCCGCGACGGTTGGAAGTCAGTTTATGGTCTGGACCTGTTGAGCATGAACGACGAGTTTCTCAATTTGGGGATCTAAACGGCCTGGATCTTCAGACCCAAGTGAAGCGATATGAGATCATTCCCTACGCTCTTTCCCAGGTAGAACAGGAAAATGCCACCGAAGGGAAGGCCGGTTTAGACGTACGATATCGCCTTAGTAACAATCTCAGTGCTGATCTGACAGTCAATCCCGATTTTGCCACGATTGAAGCGGATGTGGAAAAGATTAACCTGACCCGTTTTGAACTTTCTATATCTGAGAAACGCCCCTTTTTCCTTGAAGGTGCAGAGATGTTCCGCCAGAGAATCCGGCAGTTCTATTCGCGCCGGATCGGGGATATTCCGTGGGGATCAAAACTCACTGGCAAGATCCAATCCTGGGACCTGTCAGTCCTCAACACGCAGTCACAATCGATCAACAGTAACTTAGAAGGTCCTGGTGCTAATTACACTGTCTTGCGTGGAAAGAAAGGGTTGTTTGGTTCATCCAACATTGGATTCCTAGCTGCCAACAGGGCTCACGATTCAAGTAACCAGGGATCCCTGGGTCTTGATGCAACACTTTTCTTCAGTGAAACTCTGGGCGCAACCGCCCAGTTTACCCGGGCCCACGGCCCGAATCACGATGGTAGCACAGCCTGGTTTATTCGTCCAGCTTTTGATAACTCCACCTCACATTTCCATGTTAGATATTCCCACTGGGGTGAAAATCTGATGGAAAACATGAACGCCGTTGGTTTTGTACGTGATGACAATCGAAAAGAGTTTGATAGCAACTTATCCCACAAGTTCTGGGTGAAAGGAGAAGCGATAGATAAAATTTCAACTATGATGAATTACAATCACTATTGGAGCCAGGACGGGATTCTGAGAAGCTGGAATTTGAGCACGAGGTTGAATGTAGAACTTTCCAATATGTGGGATATTGGATTATCTCAAAGAGAAGAATTCAAGCGATATGAAAAAGATTTTCGCAATCGAGAAACTCAGCTGGCACTCGGGTACGATAACCGTGCTGGCCGATCCACGGATATCTCCTACAGCTTTGGACGCAACTATGATCGTGATATGCGTTTAATCCGGTCTGGCGTAGGGTATAAAATATCAGACTTTTGGAATATGGGTTATAACCTTACCAAGCTCTGGCTCAAGCCTGATCCAGGAGATGAAAACACCTGGATTCATGTGCTTCGGTCTAACTACTATGTCACTAAAGATTTCTATCTAAAATTGTTTTTCCAGAGCAGTTCGGCTATTGATAAACAAAATGTACAGATTGTCTGGGTCTGGCGCTTTTTACCTCCATTTGGTTCCGTGCAAGTAGCGTATCAACGAGGCACATCCCGTTTCGGCACTTCCTCTGATCAGGGACACACTCTGTTTACAAAATTTTCCTGGGTGTTTTAATAACGGGCCTGTGTGATGTTTTGCATGCTTTTAAATCAAGAATATCAGGAATACGAGTGGAAAAGTGAACCCAATAAGGGCCAGCCACCAGCCCCGTTTCTTAAAACTGTTTTTCCCGGAAGCAATGCACGTGCCTGAGAGCGCAAGACAGATCATGGCCACACCAAAAATATCGGAATACCATATCCACCATTCATTTGTTGTTTGGTGTAAATCGGCCATTTCTGCCAGCAATATCCGCTTTTTGAGGAACTCTTTCTCTCCCCGCCCCGAGTTGATGTCAATATTGGCTTGGGCATCTTTGTAATAAATCCTTAATTCATTATCTCTCATACGAAAAGTACGGTACTCATTTTCGATGCCAACCACAGGAAGAAGGGTTCGAACGTAATCATCATCAATATCGACAGCCTCTTTATCAAGGGTGATTTGCAAAGGCTCTGATTGATAGATATAGCTCCTGGAATTGAAAGTGGTGCGGTGGTTCAAGGCGATTCCTGATATTGCAAATGATAATATCATTCCCAAAAAATAATAGGCTATATCTCTATGCCATTTTCTGAACCAATCTCTATTTATTGCCTTCATTATATTTTTCCCTGATTATTAATGGATATGATAGTAAGGATTCCCTACTGGTTAAAACAATTTTGCAAATATGGGGTTACGGGCCGCTTTGATGTTCTTCTATTCAATTAGACTGTTTGACAATTCTAAATCCAACGTTCCGTCATCCGTAGGATATTCTAATTGTTGGCCACCTCTAGCTGCATATTCCCATTGTGCTTCTGTAGGTAAATGAACACCATAATATAGGGTAAAAGCATAGGCACCATACCATTTTACCCAGTTTCTGGCAATCGGATTTTGTGGGATCGATCAATTCAAATGTTTTGTTTGAGGTGCTGAACGAAATCCAACTGCGATTATTTAGTAACGAATAATCTGCTTCTCCGATTAGATAACCAACTTTACTTAACTTTAACTAAAGGAATTTATTTCAGGAAAGCATTCAGCGTTTCCGGGCTCGGACAGGCCATGACGCTCAGGATCGTCTCTTCGTACAGTCTGAAAGATTCAGGCAACTTTGACATCAATTCATCCTTCGTCATAATGGACCATTCACTTTCTTCAGGTCCATGGGTTTTGCGAAGGTCCCAGCCAGTATAGATTATCCAGTAAGCATATTCCTGGAGGATCACCCGGTTACGGACGCCCAATTCATCAATGTCCGAATATTGATTCACATTATAATAACCCTGGGCAATAGCTTCCTGGGTCACTTCATACAGCCGGGATGAACTGGATAGTCCCCACTCTTCCGGGAAAGTATAGTGAAGACCCACATCAGTTACGTGATGCAGGATATGTTCCACCACTTCCATGACCTGATTGGGAATATCTTCCATGATAATATCGCATAAACTGTTCCAGCTCGCAGTCTCATCCCACGCTTCTTCCTCACCGGTTGTTAGATTCCACTCCTCACCGTAAACCAGGGGGATCACCGTTTTGTAACGGTAAAGATTGGTCAGCAACTGTTTCTGTAGCAGAGAATCCACGGTTTCATTCCGTGGGAACATCTCGCTTATGGTGACAGCCACCTTGTCCATAAAGTCATCGGATATCTCATCCCGGGCCACAAGGGTAATACCGCAGACATCCAGTTTTTTGGTGAAGGGTGGATAGTCATCGGTTGTGGTCACTGCACCGACCTGGTAAAGATCATCCGGTACAATCCCTGACGGATCGGTCTGTACACAATCGAGGGTGACTTTTTCGCCCAGTTCAACTTTATCTCCTGAGCAGGAAATGATTAAC
>DCXX01000020.1:0-151 GCA_002329125.1 Fidelibacterota bacterium UBA2125
TGTCAAACATTTCATTCATTTTCGACCATTCACCGTTTCGGGCATAAATCTCTTTACCCATAAGAAAATAAGGTTCAGGATCTTCAGGGTTGACTTCTATGGCAGCGGTTAGCTTTGCTTCCGCTTCTTCCCAGTTTTTCTCTTTCACATA
>DCXX01000020.1:453-3744 GCA_002329125.1 Fidelibacterota bacterium UBA2125
TCCCAGTTTTTCTCTTTCACATAATTACGAGCTGACTGGAGTTCTTCGCTGGGACAGCCGTAGAAGAGTGTTGCTACAAGCAGTAAAGAAATAGTCCTCAAAAACATGTTCAAGCGCATTACAGGCACCTCCAAAAAAGTGATATCACAGGTTCTGATATAAACAATTTAATTCTCCCTCTGAGGGCTTTCAAAGCAATTCATATTCCTACCGCACAACTTCCACTCGCTCACGAAAAGTNNATTCTCCACTCCAGTAAAACATTCGCCACGTCTCAATAGCGGCCAAAAGTGACTGCCCATCAGGAAGCTTGTCGGTGGGACCAAGCTCAGCAGCCTTGTCAAACATTTCATTCATTTTCGCCCATTCACCGTTTCGGGCATAGATCTCTTTACCCATAAGGAAATAAGGTTCAGATTCTTCAGGAGTGACTTCTATGGCTTCAGTTAGCATCTCTTCCGCTTTTTCCCAGTTTTTCTCTTTCACATAAAGACGGGCTGACGTGAGCTCTTCGCTGGGACAGCCGTAAAAAAGTGTTGCCGCAAGTAAAAGAGAAACAGTCCTCAAAAACATATTAAAGCGCATTACAGGCACCTCCAAAAAAGTGATATCACAGGTTCTGATATAAACAATTTAATTCTCCCTCTGAGGGCTTTCAAAGCAATTCATGTTCCTAACCGCACAACTTCCACTCGCTCACGAAAAGTCTCGGGTGTCATCCTACTGAGCCCTTCCAGTCCGAACCCTTCCACACAGAAGGAGGCCGAAGCTGTCCCCCAGATTAGACCTTCCTCAAAGGAGTGACCGTTGGCTAGAGCGGCCATTAAACCGCCAGCAAAGCTGTCCCCTGCGCCAGTGGGATCCATCAACTTATCAATGGGGTAAACACCCACATGAAAATCTCTATCTGAAGAAATGAGTGTGCTTCCGGAGCCGCCCTGCTTTACCACAATCTTTTTTGGACCCATGGTGCGAATAGCCTGGGCTGCCTCAGGAACTTGTTCAATTCCAGTTAGAAGCTCCGCCTCATTCTCATTAAGTAACAGGATATCAATTCTTCCCAGCACTTTATCAAGATCCCCTCGGGTGGTGTTGATCCAGAGGTTCATGGTATCACAGACAATCACCGTATCATCAAAAGCCATTTGAGAAAGAACATCAAGCTGCAGTGCCGGATGAATATTGCCCAGGTAGAGTAACGGACTTTGCTTGTTTGAATTGCTCAATTTGGGGCTGAAAGTCTCGAAAACACCCAACTCCGTGTATAGCGTAGTGCGATTCTCCCAATCGTCATGATAGCGCCCACCCCACCGAAAACTTTCCCCTTCTTCAATCTGCAGGTCTTCCAGACTGGCAGCATACTCTCTAAACAGATTCATCCCTTCCTTGGGAAAATCAGTACCGACAACGCCTACAATATTCACTGGCGCCAGGATGCCGGCTGACCGGGTGAAATAGGTAAGTGAACCGCCCAGCGCCTCTCCCTTTGTGCCATCAGGGAGCTCAAGCCAGTCCAGAGCGATGGAACCTACTGAAACTATGGTTTTAGGGTTCATATCAGCGGCGGAAAGTTTACTTTTCCCCGTGTCTGGGCGCAAGTAATTGTTCTTCTAATGGCTGCCTTTCCTCCCGTCTAAAAAGATAATTGTGCTCCTATTAAATGCATGCTATATTCTACGAAATCGCTTGGCTGGTTCCGAGATATGGCTTCAAAAACATTCGCTATTGTATTAGACGTGCATGGTAATCTGGAGGCGCTGAAAACAGCTCTCTCCGTCATCAGCGCACGTAAAGATGTAGATGAGGTTATTTATCTCGGTGATTACTTTTCGCTCGGCCCCGCTCCAAAAGAAGTTCTCGATATTTTTGCACCCATGAATGATAACGTTTTTATTCGCGGTAATCATGAGCGGTATATCATAGATAAATTGTGGACACAGGAGAACCCAACCCTGGAGGGAATGAGTCCCGATGATCCAGTTGTAAAGGGGATCGTCGAACATCAGAAATGGATCGCCGATCAGATCGGGGATGCCGGGATAGATTTTATCAAAAACAGAACCCATATTTCCCATAGAGAAGTTTTCGACTCCACCCTCATAGAGTTCTCGCACTGCTGGTACGAAAGGGACGACAAGCCACCTACAATGGAAGAGGCAAAAACGTGGCGGAATCATGTGAAAAAGGCCAACCCGGACATTGAGATGTTCATTTTCGTCCATGGACACATCCACGTACCCCGTATGGATGAAGATAGTGACCTAAAAATATTATGTCCGGCAAGCACGGGAATCCCTTTCGATGGAATTACAAAAGGGGCTATTGGCTTCCTCACCGTTGGTGACAAATTCAACTGGGAAGTGCACCGGTTCGATTACGATCTGAACGCTACCATCGATCTCCTTGAGGAGCGTCAACCGCCTTTTTACAAGAATCTCCAGAACACGGTGAAATACGCGGAGATTCGCAACGAATACGTTTAGACCCTTTCTTCCTCGGTCTTTCCCCTCTTAACTTTCATCATGATTTATCATTATCCCCACGTTGATGACAGTTCAACAACGGAAACAGTAGCATGAGCGGTCGAGTTCTTGTAGCCATGTCCGGTGGCGTGGACAGCTCCGTTGCTCTGCTTAAAATCATAGAAGAAGGCTATGACCCCATTGGGGTCACCATGAAATTATGGGATAGCCCTGAAGGGACTCCATCTACCGATTCCTACTGCTGCTCGGTGGAGGCAATCAATAATGCCAAACTGGTGTGTGAGAAATATGACGTTCCACACTACACACTCGATTTTCAGGATGACTTCCAGAAAAATGTAGTGGATTACCTGGTTGATCAATATTTCTCAGGAAATACGCCAAACCCGTGCATTCAGTGCAACACCCATCTTAGATGGGGAGGGCTCATCCAAAAGGCTGATGATCTCAATGCTAAGTGGATCGCTACAGGCCACTACGCTCGGATCGATGAGCTAAAGGGTGTAGGCAAAGTGATCCGGAAAGGGGTGGATGAAACGAAAGATCAGTCTTACGTGCTTTGGGGTATTAGTGAAGATCTTCTTGAGAGAACACTTTTTCCACTAGGAAATCTGAGGAAGAAAGAGGTGAGAGAAATTGCCCGTAAGGAAGGTCTTGTGACGGCGGAAATTGCAGAAAGTCAGGAGATCTGTTTTATACCTGACGCTGACTACCGACGCTTCTTGAAAGAGTATGTACCGGACCGGGCAGGTACCGAAGAGAAAGGCGCCATGGTGTCACTTGACGGTGAAGTGGTGGGAGAACACCA
>DCXX01000046.1 GCA_002329125.1 Fidelibacterota bacterium UBA2125
CTATATGATCAGACAGATCACGAAGCTGGCCGTCCCAAAGAGTTTCTACTCTTTTCAGAACCTTGTCTCTATCTCTATCTTTTTTTGCCGCCATCTCTCTTGCCGTTTGTGTAGGCTGAATCTTTGACTGCAATTGGTCGATTTTTTTGATAATATCACTGGCGGCCTGGCGCTCAACCGTTGTTGTCTGTGCGGTGAGGAGCGATAATGCAATCAATGAAACAATTGTATAGTTCTTCATGTCCAATCCTCCTAGAGCATGGGTTACAATTTAATCTTTGATGGATGCGAGCACTTTTTCAATGAACTCATTGAAGTGTTTGCGGTCGATCCACCGGACAACCACCAAAAGATCATTGTCCCAATCTATATAAATTATGTTGGATCCCGCTCCTCGAAAAGTTACAGCTGTTTTTGGTGCTGCTGGGACAGCCAAGGTGGTTTTCCCATCCCTTTCAACCGGGGTATTTAAAAACCAGTTCATATAACCATAGCGGGGATTGGCGGGCCCGGGTGTTCTTGCCATCTCGATCCATTTTTCTGATATAATACGCCGGCCATCCCATTTTCCTCCCCGTAAGAAAAGATATCCAAAGCGGGCATGATCCAGAGCATTGATCCACATGCCACCACCCCAGTGACCGCCGCCGCTGACAGATTGCATCATCTGGCCATCCATGAGTACCCAGGAATTCTCATATCCGTGCCACCGCCACGTATTTGAGGCGTCAATGGGATCCATCACATATTTTCGGAGTATCTGCGGAAGGGGCTTCCGCCAAACATGCAACGCAGCCAGAGCCAAAAGATTAACCCGGACATCATTGTACTTATAATGGGCTCCCGGTTCGTTGAGAGGTTGATTTTGCATCTCGTCCCATGAGGCGTCCCGCGGAGGTCTGTCGGCCCAGTCTGGTTTGTCCCATAAGGTGCCGCGCCAGTCACTTGTTTGCCGGAGCAGGTGATCCCAGGTGATCTTACTATTGTGTTCCCCTGTGAAATGATCAGTAGGTAAATATCCTTGAGCACGATCTTTAACATCCCGTATCATTCCTCGGTCATAGGCAAGCCCTACAGTGGTGGATAAATATGTTTTTGTAACACTAAATGTCATATCGACACGATCAATATCTCCCCATTCTGTGATGATATAACCATTTTTGACAATAAGCCCTGTCATCTCTCCTCGTTCTTTTGTGGGACCGATTATATCACCGTGCGGTTCCTGAGTAAGGGTGGCCTTAATAAAATCATCCAGTTTTCTTGGTGCTTGGTTTTCATGTTCAATGGCGAACTTCACAGCTCGCTCCAGAAGCCGGGAATTTACGCCCACGTCTTTTGGCTGTTGTCTTTCCCATTGGCCGTAGGGCGGGAAATAGGTCTGTCCCCACACGCCACCAATTGCCAAAAGGAGGTGTGGCAGATTCTTTAGAATTCTTCTGAAAAACTGTTTTTTCAGATAGATGTTTTGGGTCATTTGGCCTCTAAATTAACCAAACGCTACTGGAGCGAGGACGAGAGCAATAATGGATAGTAAAACGATTCCTATAATGTTCAGTGAGAACCCTGCTTTCGCCATTTCTGGAATTCGGATATATCCCGATCCATAAACGATGGCGTTCGGAGGCGTGGCCACAGGTAGCATGAAGGCGCAGCTGGCAGCTAGGGCAGCTGGGAGGGTAAAGATCAATGGGTCCACATGGAGGCCGATGGCCAACGCGGCTACAACAGGAAGAAAAGACCCTGTTGTAGCGGTATTACTCGTGAGTTCCGTTAAGAACGCGATGAGTGTTGTAATAACCACCACAAGTACTATAGTACCAGCCTCCCCCAGAACTATGAGACTATTTCCAATCCAATCGGCAAGACCGGTTCGGGTTACTGAAGAAGCGAGACTCAGCCCTCCGCCGAATAGAAGTAAAAGACCCCACGGCAGCTTTGGCATTATCTCCCATTTCATGAGGTATGGGTCATCCGATTGGCCGCTTGGTATGAGAAAGAGGGTAATGGCAGCAATCATCGCAATACCTGCATCAGAGAGTCCGGATAATCCGGGCAAAGTGTTTAGCAAGGGTCGGGTCATCCATGTAAGCGCTGCCAAAGAAAAAACAACTGCTACCCGTTTTTCAGAGATATTCATAGGACCAAGTTCAGCTCGCATCTCTGTTAACACACGGCGAGTTTCGGGGGAAGTGACGAAATTCACGGGAAACACGATTCGTGTAAGTGCAAACCATGAGAGAGGCAGCATACAAATCGTTAGCGGGAAACCCACAAGCATAAATTGCGCAAATCCAATCTCGGCGAAACCGCTCTCCTTCATGAAACCGGCCAGAAGTGCGTTTGGAGCTGTTCCCACCAATGTCGCCATACCGCCAATGGTGGCGCTGTAGGCGATACCCAATAACAAGGCCAGCTGGAAGTTGTGTTTTTCCTCATTGCTTACTTCATCAGCTGTCTCGGAAACGATCTTGACGATAGAGACGCCAATGGGTAGTAGCATTAACGTGGTAGATGTATTCATTACCCACATACTGATTGATGCGCTTGCAAACATAAACCCGGCGATAAGTGACCGACCGCTGTTTCCCACAGAAGTGAGGATAGTAAGAGCCATGCGTTTGTGGAGGTTCCACCGTTCAATAGCCAGGGCAATGACAAAACCACCCATAAAAAGATAGATTATAGGATTGGCATAAGGTGCGGCAACCAGTTTTATGTCACCGATTCCAAGAAGAGGAAAGAGAGCAAGAGGTAGAATAGCTGTCACTGCAACAGGCACAGCTTCCATACACCACCAGATGGCCATCCAGATCCCTGAAGCCACTGTCCGCCACGCAGGAAGTGACATAGCTTCCGGATGTGGTAACAATAGCAGCGCAATGCCGACCAAGGGGCCCAGCCAAAGCCCAACTTTCTGGTATCCGGTTTTCATCGGTCCACTATCTTCTCCTTCTTACTAGAAGAAACGATGAAGATATGACTGAGCATCTGAGTCATCAAGAAGAAGTTGCCAGTCCCCTCCGTATTTGGATGGAGGAAGAAAATCGCAAATTTGAGAAATCAATTGCAGTGTTGCCACGGACGAATTGATTGAAGAATTGCAAGGTACTTTGATTCACAATCTTTACCATTTTTCGACCATCTGGAAAACCGACCAAACCCAAGATTTGCATGATTGGGGAAAATAAGGGCATGTCAGCATAATCGTAGTGTTTGGATCCTCTTATGGAGAGGTGATACGCATTTTCTCCGCTCTGGGACATGATAAGGTCAAGATAATGTCTGTGACGTTGTTCGTTCCAACTATTCCATGATATCTGACCGATATATAGAAATGGAATGTCCATCTTGGCTTCAGCGTCCGGAATGGCGAAGGGGACAAACCATCCATCAAGAGCTACAGCAGCTTTGAACCTGTGGTCCTGCATGGCGGACAAGACAGCCGTGGCGCCACCAAATGAGTGACCGACAATTCCGATCTTTTGAAAGTTGATGCGAGAAAGGAGAGGTGTATCGACAGTTTCCAGTTGTTGGAGAATAAAAAGGACATCCGCAATGCGAGTGTCCAACTGGCGGTTACGGATTTTAAACCAGATCGAATCGGCCGTACCTTCAGGTATGGCTGACCGATAATCAGCAATTCTTTCGGCAGATGCCTCACTATTCGGGGTGAAAATAGTCATGTTTGCATCGTAGGGATGATCCATAGCAACCACTGCATAACCAGTACTGGCGAGTTCCTCCATGAGTACAGTGTTCTGGTTACGCATACCCCCAAGCCCGTGGGAAAAGATGATGAGGGGAAATAGCTCCTTGCTCTCAATGGGGGATGCCTCTATGAATGAATGCGTTTTCACAAGATTGAGATGGTTTAGCATGAAAGACGGTAGACCCACTCGATCACCAATAGCCTGAGCACGGAGATCAATATGATCAATGTAGGGTGACACTTTGTTGCGGAAGACATTTTTGGCAGGATACCACAATTGTATCATCATCTTCCTGAGATCGTCAGGTTCTTCTGTGAACCATTCGGTGCGGGTGGTGTCGGTCCAGTGGAATATTGCTGTGCCGACCTTAAAGGGCCCTGTAGGTTTTGGCAATTTAACGACGGGAACTGTTGCCGGTAGTAATAGAGAGAAAGTCCAGATAATGGATATTACTACTGTAGCAGTTTTTTGAGATTCTCTGTTTCTGATCAAGGGGAAAAGCCCAAGAAGTAAATATGACGGTACCATCTGCCACCTGTATCCTTCTATGAGAAGGTGGAGAAGCGTTACGAGAATTACCATTAAGAGGAGAGAGCTTGTCCCTTTACGCCGAAGTTTTACTATGGACATGTTCATCACCAAAACAGCGGACAGCAAAACGACCGTGACTTCAAGAAATCTCATGGAATTATTTTCATTTCACATAAACCAGCAGAGCGGCCAGAGTTTCAATCCCTTGCCAGTAGTGGCCCATGCGAATGTTCTCATTGGGCTGATGCTGGTTGTTGTCATGATTGACGATGGGAACGCTGATAGTGGGGACATCCAGTATCTGAGTGAAGATGTAGAGGGGGACTGAACCACCGCTTGTGGGGACCAACACCACCGGTTCATCGTGGTAATCTGAAAGAGCCTCGATGGTGAGTTGCGAGATTTCCAGATCCATTGATGTGCGAGACGCAGGATAACCACCTCGCTTAACGATCTTTACTATGTCAGCATATTGCATCCGCGTGTTCTGATCAGGATCTTCAGAAACCACGTGAAAGCCTTCTCGCTTCACATGTTCAATCACTTTGTTTACCATATCATCTGGATCATTTCCTTTCACCATCCTGATGTCGATGGCGGCCGTTGCTTCAGCAGGGACCACCGTTCTCGCCTGAGGACCGACCCACGCACTCTCCAAACCACGGATATTCAATGAAGGGAGATTAATCCTTTCCATGAGAGTCTCCCCGCGACCTTCCGGCTGAGCGAAACCGTAAAGCTGTTTGAGCTCTTCATCATAAGAGGGAATGGTTTGTAGTGCTTCTTTCTCACGCCGACTTAGTGGTGTTACTGTATTATAGAAGCCTCTCACTTT
The DNA here is from genome assembly GCA_002329125.1 of Fidelibacterota bacterium UBA2125. Classification (GTDB taxonomy): domain Bacteria; phylum Fidelibacterota; class Marinisomatia; order Marinisomatales; family S15-B10; genus UBA2125. Next base: position 5,080 of record DCXX01000046.1, read on the forward strand.
GACGTTGCCGTTTTCATGTTTCATGCTTGTGAGCAAGCGGGCCAGCTTGATTCCGGGGTTGGGTGCCCAGTTTCCGTAGTGGCCGCTGTGCACATTTACGTTGGGGCCATAAACTGTGATATCGATGGTGGTAATACCTCGGGCACCGAACTTCAGTGTGGGCTGATTGCTGAAATACATGGGGCCGTCACAGACATAGAGTACTTCTGTTTCGAAAAGGTTTCTGTTCTTTTCAGCGAATGATTGCAAAAAGGGTGATCCGGCCTCTTCTTCACCCTCATAAATAAACCGGACGTTTGCACCAAAACTCAGTCCTGCAGCTTTTACTGCATCAATGGCTGCTAACAGTGCAGTGATAGGAGATTTGTCATCGCTGGCGGATCGGGCATAAAGGCGCCATTCTTCATTAATCTTTTCACCTTTCTTCGGTAACGGGATAGGTTTGGGTGTCGTGGATCCCGCTTCCATTTTGCCGGGACGCATGGTCGGTGTGAACGGTTCCATATCGATCCATTTCGTCGGGTCAACAGGCTGACCATCGTAATGGGAATAGAACATGATGGTCCGATTAGCTCCCGGTACATTCAGCTCGCCATAAACCACAGGACTTCCGCCCGTTTCGAGGATTTTTACCGTGATTCCCCGCCGTTCCATAGCAGACTTCAGCCACGCCGCGCACTTTCTGATGTTGGGTTGATCGTCCGCCACGTTGGGGATATAGAGCCATTCTACCAGTTCATCGAATAGTTCCTGTTCGTGAGCGATACGGTATTCACGTACCTGTTTCCGCAATTCTTGTTTGGAGGGTTGTTGAGAAAAAACCAAAACAGGGATTATTGCAATGAGAAAAGACAAAATCAATCTGTTATATCGCATCGTTTCTCCTTACCGTTTTGCGCAGAATTGTTTCACCACACTACAGTAGATATCCGTCGCTTTGCTCAGACTTTCCAGTCTGATACGCTCATCATTGCCGTGGATCCGGGAGTACTCCTCCATACTTACTGGTCCCGGGAAGAAACCATAGCAGGAGGCACCTTTTCCGCGGAAGTATCTCGAGTCCGTTCCGTAAATGACGAGGTGAGGGAGTGTGATAGAATTGGGATAAACTTTAGCTGTCTCTTCTTCAATGATCCGGAAAAGCTCACTATCATAAGGAGACACCACAGACCCCCATTTTGGTTCCAGAACTGGAGTTATGGTAATTCTGTCATCATCAATGACATTCTTAAGTTCTTCCAGAAACTCATCTTTGTCCTGCTCAGGGAGAAGGCGGCAGTCCAGGACTGCCTCTGAATGTTCAGGGATCACATTTGTTTTTGGGGGATCACCCACAAATCCTTTTAGGACAGTGAGTGATATGGTGTTTCTCATGACGGCATTGTTGTATACCGTCTGCTCAAGCCCGCCCAATCGATTCTCCATTTCTTTTGCTACGGGGGTGAGGTTTTCTGGTGTTGTGTAAGCCGCAACGCGGGCTAACGCTTCGGACAGAATGAAGTTTGCATTTTCCTTTGGTGGCATGGATGCGTGTCCCGGTGGTCGCTTGATGGACAGGTTGAGTGCGAACATTTGTTTTTCAGCAACACCCACGGAAAAGATGAGCCGGTTGTCCTTGGTAAAAAACCCTTCGGTCCCAAACCCCCCTTCGTCCAGAACAAATTCGGGTGCCATGTCATCCCAATGATTTTCAACCATCCATTTTGCACCCAATTCACCACCGATTTCTTCATCGCAGACGGCCAGAAATAATAGATCCCGGTCAAGGTCAACGCCTTGGCGGACAAGTTGTAGCATGGACATGAGTTGAACGACACCGTAGTTTTTCATATCGAGAGAGCCCCGGCCGCAGAGATAGCCGTCCTTTTCAACACCGCCAAAAGGTTCCACAGTCCACCCCCGTTCATCCACAGGGACAACATCCATATGGTGGAGCATTAATAGGGGATTGTTAGCACCCGATCCATTCAATCGTGCAAGCAGGTTTACACGTCCTGTTGATTTATCAGACCAGTACAGTTCAACAGGGATATTCTCTTTCTCAATGATGTCCTTGAGAAAGTTAGCCGCCGGTGTAACATCTCCAGGCGGATTGACGGTATTAATGGTGATATACTCTTTAAGGAGTGTTATCGCTTCTTGATTCGGACTATTCACATTGACCTCGTTTTTTGCTCAATCTGTCTCACCTCCTGGAAAAATGTCGTTCAAATGTTACACGGTCTTCATCATGCAAGTTGCTGAAGCAGGGCAAAGATTTGAGAACTCTTCTGTCAGTTGAATACTTTTCGGAGCGTTATCCCGATCAATTTTTTCAAAGCCGAGCTTGTGGAAAAAGTCAGACGCTGTGGTTGTTAGCAGATAAACATTGCTAA
>DCXX01000041.1:0-26766 GCA_002329125.1 Fidelibacterota bacterium UBA2125
GCGTTTTAGTTCATCAATGAAGTTCATAGTAGATCAGAATCGATATGGTGCCAGTAATTAAATAGAATATATTTTGACAAAATCAACTCTTCATTAGGCCTGAACATAATACGATTTCGGAAAGATTAACTAACATACGTTCGACGAGTCAAGTCATTTCGAACGTTTGCGAACACGTAAAAGGTGCTGTTTAACCGGTTATCGCCAGTCATAGCGCCAGATGCGACGGCCGTTTGTTTTCAACCAAATAGCCCCCTCAACGTCGGTTCGTAGAATCTTCGCATCCGTCCTTTTCAGTCGATCAATCACTTCTGACGATGGGTGCTTGAACTTATTCTTCTCTCCCACAGAAACAACAGCAATATCAGGTGTGACAGCCTCAATTAGCGGTTGGGTTGAACTGGTGATTGAACCGTGGTGTCCCACCTTCAGGACGTTCACATCCAGCATATGTCTGTAAGCGAGAATCTCCTTGTCACCCTCCCGCTCAAGGTCGCCAACAAACAGGAAGGAGGTTTCGCCGTAAGTCATCTTCACCACAACACTGGCGTTATTAACATTCCTCTTAGTCACTGCCCATGCGGAATCGGGGTGAAGAACTGTAAAATGAACAGGTGAGAAATGATTGATGGAAAACCCGGCACCCGAACGTCGATAGGTGATGCCTCTTTCATCAATTTGAGAAACAATCCTTCCGTAAAGCAAAGATTCATAACTGGTGAAAGTGTCCCAAACTTCATTCACGGAAAAAGCATCCATGACAGCGGACGCTCCGCCGATGTGATCTGCATGGGGGTGGGACATAATAAGGAGGTCGATCTTGCGGGTGCCGAGATGTTTCAATACCGGCACTACCACTTTCTCCCCAGCGTCTTTTGTAAATGCAAGGGGACCGGCATCTATTAATATAGTCCTTGTACCTTCGTCAGTAGATATCCGAACCACAGCTCCGTCGCCCTGACCAACATCCATAAAGATGATATCTACAACCTTTCTCTCAAGCGCCCAGGACCAGACGAAAAGATTAGCAACAACCATTCCCGCCAGAGCCGCTTTATGCCAAAGCTCTTTCCGCATGAGCATGACAACAGTGATCACAACAGCGCCGTATTGAAGTAGTTGAATTGGCTCAGGAGTTCCTACTTCAATAGATGAAAATGGAATCTTGGCAAACAGATTGGCAATGAGAAATATGATTTCGCTCATGAACCAGGCCGTCTGACCAAATGCCACCCCCACTACCGGAACCCATCCAAAAAAGAGAAGTGCAAAACCGATAGAGACAACCACACCTACCAAAGGGACTATCAAAACATTGGCGAAAATGCCCATAACGGGGATTCTCCCGAAGAAAGCCCAGATAAACGGTAAGGTACCGACCTGTGCGGATAAAGAGACAAGGAACAGTCCAGAGGCCCCTTTCAACAGGCCGTTATCAATATGAGAAGGCCTAAAACGTTCGGGCAATGATTGTTCGAAAAAACCGTAGAAAAAAAGAATGGAGATAACAGCGGCAAAAGAAAGTTGAAAACCGAGATCGAAGAGGTAAAATGGATCGATAATGAGCAGAACTAAAGCAGCCATAGCAACAATATTCCACAGGTTCCCATCCCGCTGGACAATCTTGGCCAGCAAATAGAGTGATGCCATGAGTGTGGCCCTCCAGACGCTAGGCTTCCCACCGGTCAATAGAGCGTAAAGAACGAGACAGAAAATAACCGCCCACTTCTGCCATCGGTATGGTAGGCGTACAATTTTTACCAGCGCCATAATAATAATGAGAACATACCCAACGTGAAGACCAGAGACGGCAAGTACATGGATAACACCGGTATCAGCGAAATCTTGGCGGATTTCGTCAGGAATTTCTTCACGCAAGCCAACGATGAGGGCAGACATTAATGCACCGGCGTTGCCCCCGATATTCTCGCGAAAAAGATCTCGTACCACTTCACGAGACTTGGAAAAGAGAATATTCATGTTCCAACTGGAAGTAGCCTCGAACGTGGTAACTTCCGGATCGTACAGGCTTCCCCAAATATTTCGGCGATGATAGTAGCTCCTAAAATCGAATTCGCCGGGATTGCGTGGTCTTTTCAGTTCCCGAAACTGTCCTGAAACGGCCACCTTATCACCTACCGAAAAGCCTGGATGATTGTTGAAATAAACGTGGAACGCACCGTTACGGATTGAAAGAAGTATCCTGACAGATTGTTCAAAGATACGCACCTCTGCCACTTCACCAATCAATTCCACCCGCTTATTATGAAGTGTCCCGAATACAGCTGCTTTCTCGCCTTGGATTAGTCCGGAAAAACCGATCCGCGCCATGCCACCCATAAGGAGTGCAACCACGAGTACTCTAGTAAAAACCTCCCGCTTTAATATCCAAAGAAGAACAATGGAAACAATCAGCCCCATACCGGTAACCGTGAACGGTAGATTGAGAAGTTGCTGAAAAAGAATACCGCCGGCGAACAAAAGTACTGCCGGTACAAGGGGCGCCCTCTGAAAGAACGTGGGCGGTGTCAGATTATCTTCCCTTCAAAACCCTCTTCTGCTCCCTTAGTAGAAGGGTATTGGCCCGCTGCTCCTTTCCCCCGTGGTGCAGCATAAGAATATAAATGGCCGTTTCAAGTTTAATATGACTGTTATCACTATTCTCAAAGAGGACATCGATCATTCGGGCAATTTCAGCGTAGTCCGGCATGGGATCGGTGAAAAACTCCGATATCCGTTTCGCTGAATTTTCATGTGAAAAGGGAGGTGACCAGTACTTATCCTGACTCCGCATTCGCGCCGCTTCCTGTCCTAGTATTTTTAGGCCCCGGGCAAGTCCAGTGTAGTACCCTTGAACAAATGCAACTTTTTTGTCGTCTTCCAGGTCCGACCAGAAACTGTAATCGGCACCATCCTGAGCTGAAACAGGAAGAATTAATCCTCCAAATAAAACAAATAGAATAAATCTTTTCAAAAGAAAATGATTTGCATGTAAAGTTATTTCAAATCTCCATAAACCTATTAACAATAGGATATCTGCGCCCCATACCAAAAGCTTTGGAGGTGACGCGTAATCCCGGAGCTGCTTGTCGCCGCTTGAACTCTGATCGATGAACCAAACGGTTTACATCTCTTACCAGTTTAGCATCATATCCAAGTTTTACCAATTCAGCTTTTGTTCTGTGATTTTCTACAATCTCTTCCACCAATGGACTCACCACTTCGTAATCAAATGGATCCACCTGATCTTCAGCCAGTTCAGCAGATGGCTTTTTTGTCAAGGTGCTAGTCGGGATAATCTCTTTGCCCCGATCCTGATTATACCATTTGCACATAGCATACACATCCATTTTATTGAGATCGCTGATGGCCGCCAGCCCACCGCTCATATCGCCATAGAGAGTACAGTAACCTAAAGCCAGCTCCGTTTTGTTGCCTGTAGAGATAACGAGATATCCCATTTTATTTGCAAAAGCCATAAGAAAATTTCCTCTTATGCGGGCCTGAATATTCTCCTCTGTGATATCCCTAGCCATTCCATCAAACTGTGAATCAAATGTTGTTTCATATACAGACGCCAGTTCACCGATAGCGAGGACTCGATATTCCACACCCAGATTTTCGGCAAGTTCCTTGGCATCATCCTTACTGTGTTGAGTGCTGAATCGGGACGGCATAGAAACACAAAGTACATTTTCTTCACCAAGGGCTTCTTTTGCCAGACAGGCCGTCAGAGCTGAATCGATGCCACCGCTAAGCCCAATGACGCATCTGGAATGTCCTGTTTTACGAAAGTAATCACTGATACCCAATGTTAATGCCGAAAAGAGTTCTTCTTCCCGAGGAAGGTTGTCATGTCCAATCTCTTCGTCCGAATCGAGATCTACTATCACCATCTCTTCTTTGAAAGAAGTGGCAGCAGCAATCCGTTTTCCATTAGCTGAATAAGCTATAGAGTTTCCGTCAAATATCAATTCATCCTGCCCGCCCACGAGATTGCAATATAGAAAAGGAACCCTGCACCTATCCACATGCCTTTTAATAAGTCTATCCCGCTCACAAAATTTCCCCTCGCTGAAAGGAGATGCAGATACGTTAAGAATCATATCGGCGCCTGCGTTAACCAGTTCATCAGTAACTTTGTAGGTATAATCTTCATCCCACATATCTTCACAAATTTCAACACCGAGAAAAATTGTTTTCTTGCCAATCTTTGCTTTCAAGGGAGACCGATTTTCTCCTGCGGTAAAATATCTATCTTCATCAAAAACATCATATGTGGGTAGAAGCACTTTATCATATCTACCAGATATCTCTCCGTTCTGCAGTAGCGCAGCACTGTTATAAAGATTATTTCCGTTTGGTTGAACATAGCCGACCACCAGGGGAACATCGTCAACAACAGATGTTAGTGCCTCCAGTTCTTGGACATTTCGCTCCACGAACGATTGTTCCAATAGGAGGTCTTGGGGCGGATATCCGGTAATTGCCAATTCTGGAAAAACAGCAATATCGGCATTCGCATTAACAGAATTATTATAGAATGAAAGAATTTTCTTACAATTATTCTCGAAATCTCCTACAGTGGCATTGATCTGGCACAGAGCTATTTTCATGAATACAATTAAAGCTATACTTTAATATCGAACCTCAAAATTTCTGAATTTATTTTCAAAACCAGTCCATTTTACATTCACATCTTTCACCTGGGCCATACTGGGCCCCTCCTTCAATTCTTTTATCAATTTTTCAATTCTGTCTTTTCTCCCTTCGGCCTCAAGAAAAACGGAACCGTCTCTCTGATTCCTGACCCATCCGCCAATACCAAAATCTTCAGCCCAGTGCTGAACAAAATAGCGGTAACCGACCCTCTGCACCCGGCCTGTCACTTTGATTTTTACACTCACTGATTTTTTTTCATCATTCATGTGATCTCCAATATTTTATGAACAGCTCCTTCAGGTGTTTGAGCCTCATTTACACCTTTAATGTCCCAAGAACCCAATGTAACCACAGGTTTATTCTGAGCCAGCGTGTGGGCAATTTCTGACAGAGTCCCATAAGCGCCGGCAATAGCGATTGCACCATGGACAGAATTGGCGATCATAACATTTCGGCCCTGACCGGCTCCAGTTGCAACGGGAACAGTAACATACCTGTTAATACCAGACGCATCCTGCGTGGGCAATATACCCACTACCGTACCACCAGCTTCACTTGTTCCTTTACAGACTGCTTTCATCACACCTGATCTTCCGCCGCAGTAGACCAAAGCTCCTTTTTCGGCCAAAAGCTTTCCTACCATTTCAGCAGCTTCAGCTGTTTGGGCTGTACATTCCGATCCACCAAAAACAGCTATACGCTTCTTCTCAGTCATATATTCATTCTCTATCCAAATCACTCAATCATATAATCGCCTAATTCGTGATGCTTCACGGTTCAAGCCTGTAGATCATTCTCGGGAAGGGAATTGCCTCTCTCAAATGTGTAATCCCGCAAATCCAGGACACCGTCCGCTCAACACCAAGGCCAAAACCCGAATGGGGAACAGTACCGTATTTTCTTAGGTCCAGGTACCATTGAAAAGCATCCTCCGGTAGTTTATGTTCATTAATTCGCTTTACCAGTGTGTCATGGTCATGTTCACGTTCACCACCTCCTATTACTTCACCGTAACCCTCAGGTGCTAATATATCCATCCCAAGAGCAAGCTTTTCATTTTCAGGATCCCTTTTCATATAAAATGCTTTAATGGCAGCCGGAAAACGGTGGACGATGACAGGTCCATCGAAATGTTCTGATATAACTGTCTCATCTCCACCCCCGAAATCGCCGCCCCACTCAAATTTTTCCCCTTTAGTATTTAAAATATCAACAGCTTCTGTGTAGCTAATTCTGGGGAATGGCGACTTGATCTTTTCCAACTGGGAAGTGTCTCTCTCCAGCACTTCCAACTGCTCCTGGCAATTATTCAATGCCCATTCCGCAATATGGCAAATCAATCCTTCACCCCAGCCCATATTTTCATCCAGATCACAGTAGGCGATTTCCGGCTCCACCATCCAGAATTCCGTTAAATGACGCCGTGTTTTCGACTTCTCCGCCCGGAAGGTTGGGCCAAAACAGTAAACCTTTCCAAAGGACATGATGTTTGCTTCATTGTACAATTGACCGCTTTGAGCCAGAAATGCCTTTTGACCAAAATATTCAGTCTCAAACAATGTAGTGGTTCCTTCACAAGCGTTTGCTGTAAAAATAGGTGTATCAAGATTCACAAAGCCGTTACTATCGAAATAATCTCGTATGGCCCTTACCGTCTCAGCTCGCACTTTCAGGACAGCATTCTGTTTCCTTGAGCGAAGCCAGAGATGCCGGTTATCCATAAGAAAAGCAGTACCGTGTTCCTTCTTGGTGATAGGATATTCTTCCGCAATCTGATGCACTTTGATGTTGCTCACGTCCAGTTCATAACCACCGATACTTCTTTTATCTTTTTTCACCAGTCCCGCCATGGAAACTGACGACTCCTGTGTAAGTGCTGGTTCCAAATCAAAAACTTCATTGGGAACATTCTCTTGAGCTACCACTCCCTGAGTGTAACCCGTACCATCTCTCAAAATCAGGAACCATATCTTCCCACTGGACCGCTTATTGTAGACCCATCCGTTAAGGATCACCTCTTTTCCCACATGATCAGCCAGATCAGCTATATATGTTTTTCCCACAGTTTGTTCCTTTACCACGTTGAGACTATATCATTAATAATACTTTCGGATATTTTTGTAACAGCAGCCTTCATAGCCAGTTCTCGAGCATCTCCCGATTCATCTGGATCATCACTGTCCACCTTACCGTCACCATCATTGTCAATTCCGTCCGACGCTACATCTGCCGTCAGGCTATAAGCACCCCAGTTTGTGTAATTTTTTGTGATAAGCACTTTCTCCTCACGAACATCAAACCACTCTACGCTTATTCCTACACTGTAGCGATACTCGAGCACTTCTTCCATTTCAGAGTAGGTGTATGGCTTATCTTCAACTTTCTTTATACTTCCTCTGAGAATTGAATCACCCTGGTCACTGATCTTCAAGATATTCTCCTCAAGAAAGACATTTGTCACCTCATCGGTTACCGCCTCAGCAATGCCAAATTCAGCTGTTTCATTCGCAAACAGGGGTATGGAAATACTCTTAATATGAGGCGGGATGGAACCAGAAAAGGAGTAGATGCCACAGCCGGAGAAAACCCATAAATATATCGACATTATGCTGGCACGGATAAAACGACTCAATTTCAGTTTATTATGCATCTGTATCTTTAAAACGCTTCTGCTTCTTTTCTAGCCCGTAATCATTGATCTTTCGATAGAGCGTCCGCTCGCTAATTCCTAAAGCCCGTGCTGTTTTTCGCCTGTTATTATTGAATTTTTTCAATGTACGGGAGATCAGTTCTGCCTCAAGATCTTTTACACTCATATCCCCTATGGCAGCCGATTTAATGAGGTTTCCTACATCACCTTCTAAACCGCGGAAATTCAATCCGCCGCCGGAATCGATATAGCCAATTTCGCCGCTTCGATCAATCTGGCCTCCGGAGAATAGACCTTTAATCTCCCGCATATCCTGCCTCAGGAAAAGCAGTTGTTGCAGGATCAGTTCTCGTTCCGCTTGCTCGGAAGATTTATCTACAGGAACAGGAAGATTTGAAGAAGTGCCACCTACCATGGGCTCCAGATGTTTAAGTACCATTTCACTCGAAATTTTGTTACCTTTTTCCAACAAGATAACACTCTCAACAAAGTTCCGCAGCTCCCGAATATTACCCGGCCAGTCGTATTGTTTCATCACTCGGATAGCGTCCGAACTGAATCCTCGAAAAACAATATCGTTGGAGCGAGAAAAAAGAAGCGCAAAACGTTCCGTTAATAGATCAATATCTTCCAGCCTTTGACGCAATGGTGGTACATCAATGGTCACCGTTCGGAGGCGGTAGTAAAGGTCTCGGCGAAACCGACTTTTTTCCGATTCTTCAGCAAGATTTTTATTAGTAGCGGCGATCATTCTCACATCTACCTTTCGCGTTTTGGCATCGCCTACGCGCATAAATTCACCAGATTCAAGCACACGTAGAAGTTTTACCTGTGTCTCAACGGGCATTTCGCCGATTTCATCGAGAAATACAGTTCCATTGTCAGCTTCTTCAAAGTATCCCTTTCTGTCTTCAGCCGCCCCGGTAAAAGCCCCTTTCTTGTGACCAAAAAGTTCGCTCTCAATGATTCCTTCCGGAATAGCGCCACAGTTCACAGTCACAAGCGGTTTCGAAGATCGGCGGCTCTGTTTATGTATCGCCTTCGCCACTATTTCCTTACCTGTCCCTGATTCACCGGTAATTAAAATAGAGATATCCACTGGTGCTACCTGGACGATCATTTCCAGGATCTGCTCAATTCCCTCAGAAGTCCCTATAATACCTGAATCGCGCCTGACTCTTTTTAGATCACTCATGCCAACACCTCAGGCTTTTTTAAAAAATGGTGTTGGTATACTTTCCACATGGATAACAAAATTTCCTCAAGATTGGAATGTTTCGGCTTCCATCCCAGCGTCTCCTGGGCAAATTTAGACGTAGCCACAAGCTCAGCAGGGTCGCCAGGACGACGATCTACGACTATGTAGGGTATATCTCGGTTTGTCACCGTTTTCGCCATTGTTACAACGTCCAGAACAGAATGGCTCTCACCAGCAGCAAGATTGACTGTTAAGCAATGGTGTGACTGTAAATAATCAAGTGCTAGCAAATGAGCTGAAGCCAAATCAGTGACATGAATGTAATCCCGGATACCGGTGCCGTCAGGGGTCTTATAATCGTCGCCAAACAGTTCAAAACTCTGATTTTGTTTGCTCGCCACCTCCATGACAATTGGAAGAAGATTGGCAGGGTTCTTTTCCAGCCCAAGGACACGACTATCCCCATCATAACCAGCGGCATTGAAGTAACGGAGAGCAGCAAACTTAATCCCTTTCAGCTGACCGTACCATTTCAGGTACTGTTCGATGGCCAATTTTGTGTAGCCATAGAAGTTGATCGGTTCTGTAGGATGATCTTCGTCCATGGGAAGATACTCTGGATATCCATAGACTGCAGCTGTGGAGGAGAAGACGACAGTATTCACCTTGGTAGATACCATGGCGTTCAGCAAACAAAGTGTACCTGAAATATTGTTTGTGGAATATTTCTCTGGATCGATCATAGACTCTCCCGCGGCCTTGAATGCAGCCAAATGGACCACAGCCTCCACCCCACCGGAGAGTACTTCTTTCACCTTATTCTCATCCAGTGTTGAGCCAAGAATAAATTGTGCCTGAGGGTGGATGTTTTCCTCGGCACCTCTCGACATATCATCCAGGATAACGACCTCATGATCCGCATTTATCAGGTCTAGTACAACATGGGCACCGATGTAGCCCGCTCCACCCGTAACTAAAACTTTCATTACTCTTTATTCCAACACATAATAATAATGCTCCACATCAGGTTACCAGCTCTTCTCTCAGTTTCTCAATTTCATCTCTCAAGCGGGCTGCTTTTTCAAATTTCAAATTCTCAGCCGCTTCTAACATTTCGTTTTTCATCATATCAAGAGCAGCGCCTTTGTCCAATGTATCAAACCAGTCGCCCTTTCTTCCGTATTCCATATGATCGGTTTCTTTAACGGCATCAGCAACGGACGTTGTCAAAATCACATCATCCATGGACTTGTAGATGGTCGTTGGTGTGATCTGATGTTTATCATTGTAAGTTTTTTGAATCTTCCTCCGCCGATTAGTTTCGCCTATCACTTTCTCCATGGATTTTGTCACCTTATCGGCGTAGAAGATAACCTTCCCGTTCACATTCCTAGAAGCGCGGCCGGATACCTGCATCAATGATCGCTCGGATCTCAAAAATCCCTCCTTGTCAGCATCCAAGACGGCCACAAGAGAAACTTCGGGCAGATCTAACCCTTCCCTTAATAAGTTGATACCCACCAGTACGTCAAATTCACCGAGCCTGAGATCTCTCAGAATCTTTACCCGCTCCAGTGAATCGATCTCAGAATGGAGATATCGTACCCGGAGGTTCATACCCATGAAATAATCTGTAAGATCTTCTGACATTCTTTTAGTGAGAGTTGTAACTAGAATTCTCTCTTTTCTTTTGACCCGGGCCCGAATTTCACCAATTAGGTCATCGATCTGTCCGTCCGTAGAGCGAACATCTACCTTGGGATCCAACAGACCTGTGGGACGCGTGATCTGTTCCACAACACTGCCGCCGGTGTAGGCATGTTCACGATCAGAAGGTGTGGCGGATACAAATATGGCCTGGTTAACGCACTCTTCGAATTCTTCGTATTTCAGTGGTCGATTGTCCAGTGCTGAGGGTAAGCGGAAACCATACTCAACAAGCGTTTCCTTCCTGCTTCTGTCACCGTGATACATGCCTTGAATCTGGGGAAGAGTGACATGCGATTCATCAAGAAACATGAGAAAATTCTCTGGAAAATAGTCAATGAGTGTATACGGCCGTTGCCCCGATTTTCGTCCGGCGAAATATCGAGAATAATTTTCAATACCGGAGCAATATCCCACCTCTAACATCATCTCCAAATCAAAGTTGGTTCGCTGTTCTAGTCGCTGTGCTTCAAGCAGTTTATTGTCACTGCGAAGCTTTTCCAACCGTTCAGCCAGTTCATCTCGGATAGAATCAATAATGTCTCCAAGGGACGCCTCATCCGTCACAAAATGCTTAGCTGGGTAAACAAAAAGATTTTCCACCGAACGTGTAATCTCTCCACTGATTGGATTGAAAAAACGGATCGATTCTACATCATTTCCGAATAGCTCTATCCGCACAGCCTGATCTTCATAAGCTGGATAGATTTCAATAACATCACCCCGAACCCGGAATCGTCCCCGCTCAAAAACGGCATCACTCCGGATATAATATATTTCCACCAACTCCCGAAACAACTTCCGAGTTTCAATTTTTTCACCCTGATTAATTTGTACAACTTTATTTTGATACTCTGTAGGCGAGCCGATGCCGTATATGCAGGAGACAGAACTGACCACAATCACATCGTCTCGAGTCAGCAGTGACTCAGTGGCCTTGAGTCTGAGTTTGTCAATCTCTTCATTTACGGAAGAATCCTTTTCTATATAAGTATCAGTAACCGGCAGATACGCCTCAGGCTGGTAATAATCATAGTAACTAATAAAGAACTCTACGCTGTTATCCGGGAAGAGATTTCTAAATTCTCCATAAAGTTGCGCTGCTAGCGTTTTATTATGGGAGATAACAAGTGTAGGCCGTTGAACTTCCTGGATAATATTGGCCATGGTAAATGTTTTCCCGCTTCCTGTTACGCCAAGTAGTGTTTGCCATTTTTCTTTCCGTTTCAATCCGGCTACAAGGTCAGACATGGCCCTTCCTTGATCATCAGTAACAGAAAATTGACTATTTATCTTTAATTCTGCCATATTGACTTGAAATTTACTTTCTTATGAGAAGCGAGTCAACAGATAGAGTCGGAAGAATTTTCAGTACAAAGGAGGAGTTCTATGAATACATTCCCTGTTCATAGAGTTAATTCCAGCAGCCGGGATGTGAATATTAGGATTGAATCTTCGGATTGAGATTGCGGAGAAGATACTGGATCCAGCTGACAGATGCTAAAATGGTTGAAACCAGTATAAGGTAAAATCCAAAATTTTCCATTCTTACAATATAGAGAAGAATTGCCAGAGCAGTAATCCCTACAGTCCACTTTCCAATGATGTTGGAACCATAAACCAGGTGTGAATGATTAAGCATATATACACCGCTCAGGGCGATAGTTAACTGACGTATCATGTAGAAAATAAAGAACCAGAAAGGAAAATTTCTCGTCTCATCTAGAGAAAGAAATAGAACTACGGCAGCAATGGCGATTGAGTCGGCAACGGGATCCAGGAATTTTCCGAAATCTGTCACTTCGTGAGCCCTCCGGGCAAAATAGCCATCTAACCAGTCGGTGACAACAGCGAAAAGAACAAGTAACACAGCTAGTACAATTCGATCACGGGCAAGACTATAAACAATAGGCAAAGCAAGAAAGGCACGAAGTATGCTCAGCAGATTCGCTAGTGTGATAACCCTGCTGGGATGGGTAATTCTTGTTTTCAGCTGATCGTCAGGCATGTGTTTTTATCGTTGATCTTGAATTGATTGTTCCATTAGAAATTACCAAAGATAGTTCGGAAAGGGCCGTTGCTTCCATCTCATCGTGTGTAACAAAAATAAGATATTTTTTCGTTAGAAAAGCACCAATATACTGGATCATTTTCCTCCTTTGTTGAACACCCAATGAGAACATCGGTTCATCAAGGATCAACAATTCATATTTTGCGTTGCACAGAATAACAATCAGTACAATCCTCGCCTCTGAAAGACTTAACAGATGTATGGGAGACTTAGAAATTCTGGACCAGGGGATTTGAAAAGAGGCAAGTGAAGCTGTGATGTTATCAATAAATTCATCGGAAGCCAACCCTTCAGACAGAATCATATTTGCCACTTCTTCAGGTGTGTTTCCGCCAAACAACCTTTCGGGCGATTGTGGTAGGTAGACCATTGAGGGCGAGCGGCCGTCTATAATCATCTTGATGTCACCGTCATGGGGTTTTTCCATTCCAGAAATAAGTGCACCCAGTGTCGATTTCCCAGAACCATTCTCGCCGATAACGGCCAATGATCGTAGTCTTTTCAATTGAAGTGACTGGCCATAAAAAATTTTTCCAGAATCAGGATAAGAAAATGAGACCTTACTTATTTTTAGTGACAGATTTCCCGGTGGAATTGATATTTTTGGATAATCCTTCTCCAATCCTTTTTCGCGTTTCTCCAAATGATCCAGACACAGTTGCCAACCATGTTCACTGTACTGCAAATCTGAAGGGTCTGATGTGAGCCACAAAACGACGGTGTCTGACAGTTCACACCATTCCCTTAGGATTGTGACGCACTTCTCCTTCGTCTGCCCGCTCAGGAAGGAAAGTCCGTCATCAATGATCAAAAAGTCAGGTGAACAGGCAAGTGCCGAAGTAAGATTGAGGATCTCTCTTTCACCACCGGACAGTGTCGAAGGATGTCTTTCAAGATCAAATGTGAAATCGAATTTTTCAACCATGATTTGAATCCTGTGCTGGATCTTTTCTGTAGGCCAGCCAGCGTTTTCAAGATTGAAGGCTAACTCTCTAGCTACTGTTGGTGCAATAATTTGGGAATCAGGATCTTGGGCTATAATCATGGGTGAATCATAACCAGAAATGCGAGATAGAAAATAATTTGATTGGTCTGATTCATGTGAGAATGAAGCCATTCGCCGTGCAAGGCTGCTCTTACCTACCCCGCTCTCACCATAAATAATATGTATTCCTCTCGTAAGTTGGACTTTCTGTGAAAGCGCATCAAATTTGGGGAACTGGATAACAAAACTTATATCAATCACGTAGGATTCCCCTAACTACCCGAGTTGCTGAACCAATATTCTTATGGATCACATCAGTAGCGGCTGTACTTGAGTTGAGAAAAAATAGTTGATCATCCAAAAGTCGATGGACAGTATCATTAAATTCATTTTTTGTATTGACCGTGAAACCACCGCCATTTTCCAGCAATTCTTCAGCTGCATGTGAATTGTGATATTTTGGACCAAAAATAGTGGGAACACGGGCCATTGCTGGTTCCATAACGTTGTGAATCCCGGTGGTAAAACCACCACCGACGTAGGCAAATCGCCCTTGCCAGTAAAGCTGTGATAGATAGCCAACTTGATCCATAATGATCACACGGACACTCTTGACACCGTTCCCAATTTGAGAGTACAGTTTAGGAGCTAAATCGGCCTTTGAAAACAATTCAAATGTTTTACTTATATATTTATCATTTGGCTCGTGGGGAACCCAGGTAAAACCAAATTCAGGCTTAGCCCTAACAATTTCCAATATTGAATCTAGAATGAGCTGATCATCTTCAGGCCAAACACTTCCCGCTACAAATCGGAGGGGGCGATCAAGGATTGACTTTGAAAGGTCGGAAATTGATTCTTCAGCCAAGTCTTTGACCCGGTCGTAGCGGGGACTCCCCAGAACCCGCACAATGTTCCGATTCTTTTTTTGAAGCAATCGTCTCAGTTGAATGTGATCTTTTTCACTGATAGTATAGACAGATGCGAGTGATGAGTATACATGGCTGTAAAAATTGTTGATCACCGGCCACAGTTTTGAGCTCTTTCCGTGCAGTCGGGCCGAGAAGAGGGTTGTATGAATTTTGAGCCTTTCCGCTGACCAGACAAGATTTGGCCAGACGTCATATTCGGCGAATATGAGCTTGTGAGGGCGAACCAATCTGAGCATTATTGAAACAGACCAGGGAAAATCTAACGGTAGATATATTTTTAGGTCTATATAGTCATCAATCACATTTGCAAAGCCCGACGGTGAGAAAAAACTGACAACAACCGTGCAATCACTCTCTACCTCCTTCAGTCCGCGCAAAACTGGCCGAACCTGCTCATATTCTCCATGAGAAGCACAATGAAACCAATAAACTAGACGGGCACGATCAACATGAGCAAAAAAATCCCTTACCTGATTGACCATTCCCAGCCGCCCATTTAATGCACGCCTTATTTTAGATTTAAATGGATAAAGAAGAAGAACAAAAGCAAAAAGAATGGGCAGGATAATAAAGTTATAAACAGTTAGCCAAAAAAGTTTCATTTCACGCCTGAGCAATAATTCTGTTTACAGCCCCTGAAACTTCCTCACTGGTGACATAGGTTAAGCAAAACTGTTCATTTCTGATACAGTTCCTTTGACCATTTTTTGAGCAAGGTCTGCACCACATATTAGAATAAAGTTGTTGAGATCCCGGATGCCGAACATTGGCGCCTGTCTCTCTAGATGTAGGGCCTGTGATCATTACCACCGGCGTCCCCAACGCCTCAGCCGCATGGATAAGCCCAGTATCTGCACCCACTGCTAACAATGCGAGAGCGAGAATAGTCATGGATGTCCGCAGGTCGGTCTTCCCGCAAAGATTAACGATATTATCGCATTCGCTAGAAATCTCATCACAAATTGTGTTATCAGCCCCACCCAAAATTACCACATGATGCTCACTCATTAAATCAACAAGCTGGTTGTACCCAGCCACCGTCCAAATTTTGTTGGGCCAAGCCGCTCCCGGAACAAGCGCGACAAAATTTGATTTGATCCCCAAACGATTAAGCATGCTGGAACACCGTTCTTTTTCTTTATAGGAAATGTATAATCTGGTGAGAGCTCTTTCTTCCAACTCCTTAAAATTGGACAATTCATCAGTTAATTCAAAATCTGAAGGAAAGCGGTTCCATTTCAAATAATAGAGCAAAAAACGGTTTATGCGCGGTTTCCTGAAAACTGAGCAGGGTGATTTTATCCCACGGCGGATAATTCCTGATCTGAGAGAACTATGGAGATCAAAAACATGAGAATAATCTTCCTTATCCAAATTTCTTGACAGCTCCATCAAACGTCCAAAGCCCGCTTTTCTGTCCAATAGAATTATGCGGTTAATATGAGGATGACCTTCCAGAATTTGTGAATAATTACTAAGCGTGAGATAATGAATTTCACAGTGGGGGTATTGGCTTTTGAGTGCCTCTACTACAGCTGTTGTGAATATAATGTCGCCAATAGAACTGAAACGAACTATCAGAACCTTTTTATACACGGGTAATTTACTGTTTAGGAGCGCAGCCCGATCTCATCTACCGCGTCCTTTGGACGTTGTAGAGACAAAGATCTATCATGGATCTTTTATATGGTGAATCGGGAAAAGGTGATAGTGCGGAAACAGCCTGATCAGAAAATTCTTGAAGCTTCTTTTTTGCGTAATCAAATCCCCCGTGTTCAAATACAATCTCTTTCAGTTGGTTCACATCTCTCCTTTTTGCACCATTTGATAGTGTCTTGCGTAATTGTCGTCGTTCAACAGTTGAAAGAGATGACGACATGGTATGAATGATAGGCAACGTAATTATATTCTTGGACACATCTGCATTGGTATCCTTTCCGGTGTCCTTAGTGGCCCCGAGGATATCAAAAAGATCGTCTTTAATTTGAAAGGCCATTCCCAGTTTTTCTCCATAGTCTTTTGCCGCAGTCATGTGGTTTTTATCTTTTGATGTGGTAATGACACCAAGTTCACAACAGGTGGCGATAAGTGAGGCGGTTTTATCTTTTACCATCTTGAAATATATCTCTTCGGACATGGATTTTTTAAAGCTACGTTCGATCTGAAGCATCTCTCCTGAACTTAGGCGTTTAGCCGTATCCGAAATGAGATCCAGTGCATCGAAATCCCTCAAGTGGATCAGGTTTGTGAGAACCTGGCTCAGAACGAAATCGCCCATAATGATGGCTGTTTTATTCCGCCAAATTTTATTTATTGTAGGAAAACCGCGCCGTTCATTGGCTTCATCCACAACATCATCATGCATAAGTGTAGCAAGATGAAGTAGCTCAACCATGGCTGCCGCTTTATAGCTGTTAAGTGTCGGACCCCCACTCACTCGCGCTGACAGAATAGTGAGAACAGGCCGAATGGCCTTCCCTTTATGCCTCAATAGATAGCGGGCGATGATATTGATGAGACGAACCTCAGACTTTAATGCAAGTTCAAACTCATCCTGGAAAACTTTCAGATCTTCCACTATGGGTTCAATGATTTTTTTCAGTTCAGCAGTTTCAGTCATTGGTAAAATTTACTGTATGCGTTACTGTTCCGCACTAAAACTTCTTGGCGAAGATGTGTGAAATACCAATACTAATCTCATAAAGTACCATGAGGGGAGCCGACATCATCAAAAGGCTAACTGGGTCCGGCGGGGTTAACAGAGAGGAGAGAATTAGAATGGTGATCAAAGAGTGACGGCGGTATTGACGCATAAAGGCTGGCGTAAGAAGTCCTATGGCTGATAGGATTAATACAATCACCGGCAGTTCAAACAGTAAACCGGCAGAAACAAGAATCCAGAGAATGTAGTTGAAATAGTAGTTGATGGAAAAATTGTTTGCGACGTCAACGTATCCCATTCCTGTGAAAAAATTGAGCGAGAAAGGGATAACCACATAGTAGGCAAACAGGACACCAATTATAAAAGCGATGAAGGAAAAAAGGATCACTGGAAAAGCGTATCTTCGTTCATTAGTAAGCATACCCGGCGCAACAAATTTCCAGAACTGGTACGTAATGACAGGAATAGCCAGAATGATCCCCCCAACGAAGGCAATCCCCCATTTAATCATGAACATTCCGTGTACTTTCAATACCTGAAGATCGGGTGGGTTCTCCAGAGAGGTGGCCGGTTTCAAAAGAATCCTGAAGATAGGATCGATGAAGAGAAAAACAAGTCCAGCTCCTAATACAACAGCCATCAAAGATTTGATTATCCGCCACCTGAGTTCCTCTAGATGGTCAAGAAAAGGCATTTCTGTCTGATCAATCATGGTTCAATTTAAGTGAATTGATGAGATAGCGCGCTGCTGAATAGGGAGATTGACCATTTGCAAATTGCAATAATATTTCTGAATCAAAGTCTAATTCCGGCTGGCTATTCCAAAACCGTTGAACAAGCTCATCCCGAACGGCACCCCTAACACGGTTAAGGTACTGTTTTTCACGACGTTTTTCCAGTGTGCCAGATTTTTGAAGCTGTAAAATGAGATTTAACGATTTTTTGTAAACATCAGCCACGCCTTCTCCTGATGATGCGGTAGTAAGAATAATTTCAGGCGTGAATTCCCGGCTTTCAACTGAATCTTTGAGGTAGTCAGATAAAAGTTCGGCCGCTCGCCCAGCCCCGTCCCTGTCCGACTTATTCACAACAAAAAGATCGCCCACTTCAATGGGGCCCGCTTTCATGAATTGCACCTCATCCCCTGCTTCTGGCACCAAAACAACAACTGTGATATCGGCATTTTTTATGATCTCTGTCTCGGCCTGTCCAACACCTATTGTTTCAAATATGATTATCTCTTTCCCTGTGCATGATAGAATGTCTCCCATAAGATGGGATTTGCGGGCAAGCCCTCCTGTCATCCCACGACTTCCCATGCTTCTCAAATAAACGCCAGTGTCCAGTGCATGTTGATTCATCCTGATGCGATCACCCAGAAGTGCCCCACCGGAAAAAGGGCTGGTGGGATCTACGGAAACTACACCAACAGTCTTTTCATTCTTCCGGAAGAGCTCTATCAGTTTGTCAATGAGTGTGCTCTTTCCAGCACCCGGTGGGCCTGTTATTCCAATGCGAATAGAATTCAGTGAATGAGAATAGAGTTCCTCAATGAGGGTTTCATCGGTCTGACTATCGTTTTCAACAGCAGACATGAGTCTTGAAATAGCCTTAACATCATTCTCTTGAAGACTCTCTATAACTGTCTTAGTCATGATAAATAAAAAAAATGGAGTTTGAGCCGATATTATAGCCCAAGAGGAGTTTACATAAAAGCATTCCTGAATTTTGTATAATCAAGAATAGATAATGTATGGGCTTTCCTTGATATTAAACTTTTGTCCTCAAGGAGTTTGAGCATACGTGAGACGGTTTCACGGGACGTTCCGGCCATATTTGCAATATCTTGCTGGTAGGGAAGTTTGGCTATCCGGACCACGCCTTTATGGATTGTTCCCAACTCTTCAGCGAGTCGCAGGATGGTTATACCAATTCTCTGCTCTGCATCACTCAGAGCAAAGCTTTCAATTTGTTGATCACTTTTACGTATACGAATTGCAAGCTCTGCTAACAATGAAACAGCAATTTTGGGAAACTTTTCAAGAACCTGAAGAAAATCATGGCGCTTCAAAATGAGCACATGACATCCGGTTTGAGCTATGGCGTTCGCGGAACGCGTTTGGCCATCCAACAAAGACATTTCACCAAAAAATTCTCCTTCGCCCAATATTGCAAGAATTACTTCTCTTCCATCTTCACTTACCCGCGTAATCTTGATACTACCTTTATTGATGATAAATAAAGTATCACCGAATTCGTCCTCCATTAGAATAATATCATTCTTTTCATACTTTCGAATGGACATTCTTGAATGGAGTTCCTCAAGATCAGTAAATTGAAGATCAGAAAAAATTGGAACTGAGGAAAGGAGTTCTATTTCACTCATCTATTGAAACTAGCGTTCAGGAAAAGACTTTCAAAATAAATTCCCGGTAAGAGAATTAGGTTCTTCATTCCAATGCACATAAATTTGCGGCCGTTGTTTAGGGACACTGAAAACAGATTGTGAGAAAAAATGAGTAGCAGAACAAAGTCTGTCATAAAACGTCAGCGACAGCAAACAAAAAACTACGACCGTAATCTTCATTACAAGTCTAAAATGAAATCGATTGTTAAGAAAGTAATGTCCTCTCAGGACAAAAATGAAGCTGAAACGCTCTATAGAGAAGCTGTATCCATCATTGACAACCTGACATCAAAAAAGATACTCCACAGGAACACAGCTGCCAGACGTAAGTCATCGCTGACAAAACACGTTAATTCCCTTTCTTAGAATAACGAAAGCTTCTGTTTCCTAACTGTCTTTTAGCTGATAGTTAGGTGCATCCTTTACGATCCTTAGATCATGGGGATGACCTTCCGAATAGGAC
Organism: Fidelibacterota bacterium UBA2125; assembly: GCA_002329125.1. Classification (GTDB taxonomy): domain Bacteria; phylum Fidelibacterota; class Marinisomatia; order Marinisomatales; family S15-B10; genus UBA2125. The sequence goes on from DCXX01000041.1 coordinate 19,738, forward strand.
GCTGAAGAAATTTTTATAAACTCAGCCTCCGTCATGAATGTCTTGATATCCTTTGCACCACAGTATCCCATGCTGGCACGAAGGCCACCAACAAGCTGATAGATAATAGAACTTAAACCGCCTTTATATGGAACCAGCCCCTCCACACCCTCAGGAACCAGCTTAATCCCGGATTCTCCTTCTTGAAAATACCTATCAGCACTACCTTCTCTCATTGGACCAAGCGATCCCATTCCACGAAAGGACTTAAATTGACGGCCATCATGAAGAATCACTTCGCCGGGACTTTCATCCAATCCTGCAAGCAAATTACCAAGCATAACGCAGTCAGAGCCAGCTGCTATGGCCTTAGCCATATCTCCCGAGAAACGGATACCACCATCAGAAATGACAGGTATGCCGCTTTTGGCAGCGGCCTCTACAGCATCCACTATAGCCGTAAATTGAGGAACACCGATGCCACTGACAACTCGGGTGGTACAGCTTGCCCCGGCACCGATGCCAACTTTTACACTGTCGGCTCCCGCGTCAATAAGAGCGCTTGTGCCGTCGCCAGTTGCAACATTGCCAGCAATGAGCGGAACATTACTGTATTTTGCTTTAACTTCGTCCACAGCGTCCAACACGCCCTGGGAATGACCATGGGCGGAATCAATCACAATTACATCAACGCCAGCATCAGTAAGTCCCGAAACCCTATCATCTAGATCATCTGCAGCACCTACTGCGGCAGCAACCAAAAGTCTGCCGTGGATATCCAGTGAAGCATCAGGATATTTCTCCTTCATCAATATATCTCGCACCGTCACCATCCCGGCTAACTTCTTTTCAACATCCATCAAAAGAAGTTTCTCGATTCTGTATTTCTGGAGAATATCTTTAGCTGACTCAAGTGTGGTACCGATCTCAGCTGTTATTAACTCTTTTGTCATAACATCAGAAACGGGCTGATCAAGGTTGGATTCGAACCGAATATCACGCTCGGTAAGAATGCCTTGGATATTATCAGAATCATCAAGGACGGGAAGGCCAGATATCTCATGGTGCTTCATTATGGCAATGGCGTCCTTCAATGTCTTATCCTGGGAAATAGTGACGGGATCTAAAATAATACCGCTCTCGGCCCGCTTCACTTTAGTTACCTCTTTAATCTGCCGCTCGATAGACATATTCTTGTGAATAACACCCACACCTCCCTCCCGCGCCAGCGCGATGGCCATATTACTCTCAGTAACTGTATCCATGGCAGCACTGAGGATTGGGATGTTGAGTCTAATAGACTTGGTAAGTCGCGCAGAAACATCAACTTCCCTGGGAAGGACTTTTGAATGCTTCGGTACAAGAAGTACATCATCGAAGGTGAAAGACTCTTTGAAATTTGTGTTTCTGACCATTTTCAGTTCAATTTTATCATTGAATTTACTGCTGATATTATCTTCTCACTCTGAATCAATTCAACAGCTTTGGCAATTTCTGGAGATAAAACCCGGTCACGACTGTTGAAAGGAATAACATGGCGCACTGTATCACGAATTGTTTTCGTTACAGGAGAAGACTTCAGTGGGCGACGGAGATCTAACAAATGTGTGGCCACCAACAACTCAATGGCCAAAATGTTTTCCAAATGGTCAATAATATTCAAAAGCTTTCGACCAGCAATAGGAGCCATAGAAACAAAATCTTCTTGTCCATTTTCAGTAGTAATTGAATCGACGGAAGCGGGAAAAGCCAATGTTTTGTTCTCAGATGCCAGGGCCGCAGCTGTGATCTGTGCCATCATGTACCCTGATTCTACTCCGGGTGAACCGGCAAGAAATGGCTGAACTCCCATATTTTCACCTTCCATCATTTTGTAAATGCGCCTTTCGGATATTCCCCCCAGTTCAACAGCAGAAATGGACAGCATATCCGCTGCCTGCCCCACCGGTTCGGCATGGAAGTGCCCGGAGTTGAACACGCTTTTAGATCCCGGAATCACAAGTGGATTATCACTCACACTGTTAATCTCATTGTCTATGATACGCCTGACCGATTCAAATGTCTCCCGACATGCACCGTGAACATGAGGAATACAGCGAAAACTGTAGGGATCCTGGACGCGGTCGCAATTCTTGTGAGATTTGACAATATCACTTTTGTTCAAAATGTTCCAGACATTCTTCGCCGATTGAATTTGGCCGGGGTGCTTTTTCAGCCTATGTAAAATTGGATTGAACATATTTCGGGAGCTGAGGGTCGCCTCCACTGAAATTGCCGAAACCAGATCGGCCGTTATGAGAAGATTTCGCATTCTTATTAATCCGTTAACCGCCAATGCAGTTGAAACTTGCGTGCCATTTAAGAGCGCCAGTCCTTCTTTTGCCTTAAGAATCAAAGGATTCAATCCAGTTTTTTTATAGGCGTTGGAAGAAGAAATGGGACGATCATTGAAAAGGACTTCCCCTTCGCCGATAAGAGCCAGAGTCATATGTGACAACGGTGCAAGATCACCGCTGGCGCCGACAGATCCCTTGGAAGGAATTACAGGCAACATATCATGATTGATGAAATCCCTCAACAGGGCAACTACATCCCACCGCACACCGCTATATCCTTGACAAAAATTGATCAGCTTCAAGAAAAGAATAGCCCGGGTCACATCCGGTCCGAACGGCTTCCCAACACCAGCACTGTGGCTCCGAACCAGATTAAGCTGGAGCTGCATTTGATCCTTTTCATCAATATGTTTTTGACTGAGTGCACCGAAACCAGTATTAACGCCATAAATAGTCTTTCCTGAACGGATCTGATCTTCTAACACTCTCCTAGATAGCTGAATTGAAGATTTTACCTCACGTGTTACTCGAACCTTTTGGGGGCCTGTTACAAAAGGTTTCAGATCCTCAAAAGTGTACTCTTGTCCTGATACTGTGATCATGAGAATAGGGAATTTAGCCTGTAGTTCAGATTTTAATCAAGAAAGGACATTTAGACTGTTTTCATCAGAAAATGTTTTCATTGTAACTGGAATAACTGATTGAAAAACATGCCCGTACCTTTTAGTTACAACACGATTATCCATATTGATAAAGATTCCCTCATCGTTCACACTCCGTATTAATCTACCAAAACCCTGGCGAAGACGAATAGCTGCCGCCGGTACGGAATGTTCCACAAAAGGATTTCCCCCCAATTCTTCAATTTTCTCATTATAAGCTTCGGTAACGGGCTCGTTGGGAACATCGAATGGAATCTTGGCGATAACGAGAATTTCCAGAAGATCTCCTGGCAGATCAATCCCCTCCCAAAATGAACTGGTTCCCAAAAGGATACCGTCGCTCCTCCGACGAAACTGTTTAATGAGGGCGGGACGAGACCCGTAAGAGAGCTGGGCAAGCAAAGGTGCTTTCTTCGTAAATCCACTGTATTCTAATCTTTCAAGGCACTCCCTCAACATTGCACGGCTAGTAAACAAAACAAGAGTTCTTTTCTCATATTGATAATAAAGGGACTCCACCAGTTTTGCCAGCAAAGGTACATAGTTGGGGTCTCTCGGCTCCGTATCCCCCGCCCACTGCAAATAGGTACACTGATCCTCATAATAAAATGGACTGGGAAACGATTTCATTTTTACCAGTTTTTCATCATAGTCAGCAATGCCGAACCGACCAAGGAAGTAGTTGAACTCGGAATTGAGAGAGAGCGTTGCTGAAGTGACTACAGAGGCGTCAGTAGTATCGAAAACGAGGGATCGAAGGTTTGGCCCTGTATCGATGGGAACAGCATTCAGGCTGATCTCCAATTTTTCCCTAATAAATTTTCCTGTCTCCCAGTAAACCCAATCTTCTCGCTGTTCATCGGAAACAACGTTGAGTGTATTTGCCAGTGATATAATGCTCTCAGCTACTCGATCTATTATGCCGGACACTTCAGTATCTTTTAGCATTTTTGGGGTATCCATTATAACAGATTGCAGTCGGGTGGCGACAGCAACACCACCAGTAAAAGCTTCTTGCAAAGCGCTCAGCTCTTTCTCCAGCTCCGTAAAATGTTCGCTGAAACTCCTGATCCTCACGGAATGATCATAGCTAACCTTATTTGAATAGTTCCTTGCTCCGTTCTTCGCCAATGCATCAAAGAATCGCTTACTCGTCTCAATTAACAGTTCCGCGGCATTACGGAGAGATAAGAAATATTTAGATGCTTCTGGTACCGATGTGGAAATAATATCCATCTGTTTCTTGATACGCTTCCCCCGTGTGGATGACTTGGACAAAACAGAAAGTTGATCAGCAATGATCCTACTGCTCATTGTCACTTGGAAGTGGCCATATGCAACACGAATAAGATTGTGAGCTTCATCAATCACTACAGTTTTCAATGAAGGAAGAATGTTCTGGTTTTCCAATTCATGAAGGAGAAATGAATGATTCACAACAACAATATCTGCATTCTGCGTCGCATCTCTGAGCGGTCCCAGGAAGCAACCACCTTTTTGATTGCAAACACGAGGTGTGCAAAAACCGGGCTCACTCTGAATCAAGGATCTTAAGCGATATGACTTCCTCTTTAAAAAACCGGTACACTCCTCAAAGTCGCCTGATTTTGTCCACTGAAGCCAGATGAGGATAACAATCAGTGACTGAACCTCCTGTTCAGAAAGTAGAGTTCGGGCGTCCGCAATTACGCGATCGACCCTAGTGAGGCAAACATAATTGTGGCGACCTTTCATAAGGGTGGCTGAAAAGGAAACATCCAGTGCCACCGCCAGTTTCGGAATCTCCCTCTGGAATAGTTGGTCCTGCAGAGGTTTTGTGTGACAGGAAATAATGACAGGTTCTCCCCCTTCTGCTAACGCCGTTCTCAGAGATGACATGAGATAAGCCAGCGATTTTCCCAGACCTGTTCCCGCCTCAATCATACCAACGGCACTTTCATCAAAAATATCCTTAACGAAGTCGGCGTAGTTGATCTGGCTCTCTCTCACTTCATACTCGCCATCTGTGAAGGAACGGGCCAGAAGGCCGTCATCGGAAAAGAATTCATCAGCGCTGGCCGGAAGTGACTCCCTGCTCCCCTCGTGTTGGAAAATAGGTGACGGTAACGTCTTATCAACATCGCTTTCAATCAAACCTTCTTTCATGTTACCGCTTTTTGCCAGTTCATTACCCAGGTTGATGTAAAGAGTTTTATTGTAAAACATTTTCCCCTCAGTGGCGGAAAGAATCTTCTGGATCACTGGTAATGGATATGAGGCCGCTTCCCTGACCAGCTTCAGAAACAACTGTCCAAGTATCTCTGTGTCCGCCAGAGCCCGGTGAGTATCTTCACTGGCTGAACCCAAATATTCGGCAATGGTCCCAAGCTGATGATTGGGCAGAAAAAACAGAAACGCTTGCGCAAGAGGCACTGTATCGTACCCTTCGTTCTTAACCTCCTGAGATAGGTAATTCAGTTTGAGGTTACTAAGAAATGATAAGTCAAATGGGAGATTGTGAGCAATGATGGGATAATCTCCTATAAAATTAAATATTTTTTCGACTATCTTATCCTCATTGGGAGCATCCTTAACCATCTCATCGGAAATACCGGTTTTCCTTACAATTTCCGGCGGAATTGGGCGCTGGGGATTGACCAATGTTTGAAATGAATCTGACACAACGCCCCCCTCAAAGCGGACGGCGGCAAATTCTGTGATCTTGTCATCAGCCGGATTAAGACCGGTGGTCTCAAAATCGAATGCGATGAAAGTATGAAGGCCTAGTTTGCTGAGAAGATCTGCAAACTCCATTAAACGCCAGCGAATACCTTCATGACATCAACTAACAGAGAGGGTTTTTTGAAGATAGCTTTACGGAATACTTTTCCAATGGTACGATCATCAGGCGGAATTTTTTCTACCGCATCAGAAATGCTGTTCAGCTCCTCATCAGTCAGCTTGCTTACAGTTTCTTTTATGGAATAGAAACGTTCGTGGTTCTTACCGCCAACCTTGTTCCATTCTTTGGAATAACGGTTGAGGAATTTTTCCGATGTGTCCTCAGCCTTGATGGCCTCCACCGCGGTTTCTCCCGCCAGCATGCCGCCACGCATGCCGGGAATAATACCACCTCCAGTCATTGGATTAACCATATGAGCTGCGTCACCAGCCAGCATAAGTCCATCAGAAACGAATTTCTTTAATGTTTTGTCACAAGGGACCCCTCCCACTGTTGAACTAACCACCGATCCATTTGGAAATGTCTTTTGAAGAAAGTCATCCAAATAACTTTGCGCTGATCGGAAACGACTATATTTCCCGGAAACGCCAAGGCCTACATTAGCAGCGTTTGATCCCTTGGGAAATATCCAGAGGTAACCGCCTGGTGCACGCTCATGTGACATGTAAAAATCAAACCTGTGCTCATCAATCTCAATTCCGGAAATGGTTTTCTGAGCGGCGGACTCCATATCTTTCATTTTGACAACCGTGTCCAGTCCAGCCCATCGCCCTATGCGGCTCTCGACGCCATCAGCACCGATTACCAGTTTGGACTTTACTTCAAACGGCTCTCCCTGGTATTCACCTGTTACACCCACTACTTTACTGTCGTCAAAAAGCAGTCCATTAACATAAGCCTTGCAAACAATTTGTGCACCGGAGGCTGAAGCATATTGTGCCAGATCATAGTCAAAAATCCTTCGGTCCAGTATATATCCCTTCTGTTTCAAATTCAGATCAATCTTATGATCGTTAGGTGAAATAAGACGTAACTTGGTAATAACAGAATTAATCCAGCGGGGATCGGGTTTAACAAATAATCTCAACCCTTCATCGCTGACGGCCTCACCACATCTCACTGGGACACCAATATCGCGATCTTTCTCCAAAACAAGAACACTTATTCCAGCCTTGGCGGCATAACGCGCTGCGGTTGTCCCTGCTGGACCTCCTCCCACCACAATTAGATCAAACTTTTTCTGTCTCCACATCTTCAAATACCTCTATAGGACAGATATACATGCACAATTTGCAATCTATGCAGACATCATAAGCAATAGCTATATCTG
>DCXX01000041.1:27161-28054 GCA_002329125.1 Fidelibacterota bacterium UBA2125
GTTTGATTTTAATCATAGCTGACTTTCAATGTGGGACGAATAACACCATGTCGAAAATAATTATATAACCTGATTACGTTAAAGTTGAAGAACATAGCAATGCAGAGCCATGGGTATCGAACACTCACAAAGAAAGCCAAAATCATGATGGGATATTTGAATGCCCGGATAATGTGCTCAGCTCGGGAAACAACCAACGCTACAGCAAAGAATGGAATGGTGATGATGGAGGCCGTACTTATAACGGGATCACCCATCCTGTATCCTAGGAATATTGAAATTGTAAGCAATAATCCGCCAAGGCCAACAATCCTTGTGATTTCATTCATAAAATCACGGTAATGCAGTTTTTCAGCCTCCACCGATATTGGCCAAAGAAGTGTGACTGCAATAAATCCGCACGCATAAGGTGCAGAAGCCAGCATTCCTGAGAGAATTTTCCCTCCTCCCAAGTGCCAGCCAATCATGAAAAGAGAGAGCGCAGGTAAAACACTTAAAGAAATCCTCATTATCATCATTTCGTTCTTAATCGTTTTCCAATGTTTCAGGTATAATCGCCATGATACATAGAAAATAGACACCCACGCTCCGACAGCAAAAAGTCTGCTCATTTTCCCCGTTTCTACAGCATCTGTTGCTACTGATGAAAGGACAATCAATAATCCGGCAACTAAAAGAACAAGTGTTAATTTATTGGTACCGGAGTCTTCTCCTTTTAGGGCTGAGGAGCTAGCTACTAATGTTGTTCCTAAAAAGGTCCAAAACAGCGGCCAATGAACGGTAGTGGTCCAGTAGAATTCGGCAATGGTGTCACCCTTATATGCACTGAGACCAGCTGCCATCATAGTCCAAAGGGTAAAAAAAAGTATGGGGCGAAACTCAAAAAACCAGTC
>DCXX01000055.1:0-13891 GCA_002329125.1 Fidelibacterota bacterium UBA2125
TCCATTCTTCTCCAATTTTCTCCAATACCCCTGTTCCTCTGCATTTTCCGTATTTTGCATTCACCACTGTTTCGTCAAACCACGCCGTATCCCTGTTTTCGTTGAAATAGATATAGCGTGAAGTGGGGGTATAGGTCCACCCTTTGCCCGAGTTAAATCGACCGTTAGCGTAAGTCTTGAATTCAGCTATAGGCCATCTTTCTGTGGCGTCCGTACCCATGAAAACCGCATCATCAGAATAAAGTGAAAAGTATTTCTTTCCATCAGCTTCATGGGCATAAAGGTGAAGTGCGTCCAGGGTTGAGGTCACTGCCTTTTTGTCCTGATCCTGGGCTTGTAAAGCGGTTATGTTTAATAACATTAACAATGATATTCTAACGTACTTTTCGAGCATTTCACTACCCTTTGAATATTTTATATTGATTCCCATATCAGCCTCCTAGCCGTTATACTATTTATTTATCCGCTTTGGAAAGGAACGAGAAATTGATTGTGAGTATTCAGCATAGTTCTCTCCAAATGTGTCAAGAGTCTGCCAGGGTATTCATTCTTTACTTAATAACAAATGGCTCAGTCACAGCATCCGGTCCGATCCCTCGCTTCGATTTTTTCACCATTTTAGCAACTTCCTCCATAAGTCTGGCATTGTTGGTGACGATACCATCCTTGATTGTGTGAACAATTCCCTTGGTGCGAATCATCTCACCATCTTCGTCTATGGTGAGCGCACCGAAGCTGTATAGGAATCGAAGATTATATGCGGGGTTGCCGTCTACCAATGCCAGATCCGCAATGTAACCTGGTCTGACAAGGCCCAATTTCTTCTGCCGAAGTGTTTGAGCACTGTTAAGAGTAGCTGATTTTATTACTTCAAGATTGTGCATTCCGGATTCTCGGAGAAGTTGTAGTTCCCGGACGTTTGAGAATCCCGGTGTTGCCCAGATATAGTTATCATCTGTCCCATAGGCAACACGACCGCCTCTTTTATTGAATTCATAGATAAGGTCTCCCCACAGATCAAAAGCGTAATACCAGTAATATTCATCATCGGAGGTCCAGTCGTAGTGATAAGAGCCGTGATAAGCCGGATTAGGAAGGTTCCAGTTGATTAGGGCCTGATGGGTATACTTTTTATGCCATGGTAAGCTTTGTGACCGCACAATGTCCCGATTGGCTTCGTATACCACTCGGGTGGGGAGCATGGTTACACCATAGGCAACAAGAGAGTCAGCCACTTCTGAAAGAAGTCTTTCTTTATCGGCATCAACCCAAACTTTACCAGCGTGACGGAACCTGGCATTTTCATCATTGTAATTGTAATCCCGAGGGAAATCCTGAACGGTGCGGTCCAACGAAGATTCACCATAACCGTAATGGTGTTCAATCATAGTAACCCCGAGACGAGCCGCATCCACAGCCTGAACCACAGCATTTGAGGAAGGAGGGAGGTGAACAGTGGTAATGCCGCCGTTTTCCCAGACCGCCTTACAGGCAGCGCCGAACAACTCTTGATTCCAAGCCTGTCCACCGACGCTAACCACGTGAGCACCTTGGGTAATCATTCTACGGACGATCTTGTCCGCATTCTTTGGGTCATCCTTTTCGACTTGCGTCATATCGACATTTCTTCCCCAACCCCAGATGGGAAAAAGACGGGGAGCTAAAATTTCATTTTTCTTGCTTTTTTCCGCTTCAGACATGCCGGCTTCAAGTCCCCGGTCGGCAGCGGGTACAAGTGTTGTGACACCGTGAGCCAATTTCAGGTAATAGACATATTCGATCTCCATAGGTTCTTTCCGAAGATGCATGTGCAGGTCTGTCATCCCTGGCATGGCATATAATCCGGTTCCATCTATCAATCGATCACCTTTGGCACGGTCAGTATCGCCACGTCGTTCAGCTGTGACAGGATCGAAAGGTGTCATTTCAGTGATCATGTTCTTCTCTATAACGATATCATAAGGCCCAACCGGTGGACCACCATGGCCTGGTATCACCATAATGTTCTGGATCACCAGTTTGTCGTATGGTCCTTCAGCAAGATCCCCGAAACGCTGTGGTGAAGCGTAAACATTTTTTATAACGAAAAGGGACAATAAAAGGCAGAAGAGTCGTTTCATCCTTAACCTCACTTTACATTTATTTTCCAGATTTGTCTCACTTATTGTATCAGTTTAGAATACTGACCCACAAAACGCAAGCCAATCAAATGAAATCTTTAAACTGTTCTGGCGTGCAGAGCTTGGGAACAGAAATTCAGATGAATTCTCTGTGAAGAACGCCTGTAAGGCATCCTATAGCGCCCGCAGCTTTGCTTAGTTCAGAGACATCAATCGCATGACATTTGATCTTGAGATTTTCCAGGAATGATTGAAGATTGGGATTCCCGGCGGGCATGACAATTTCCCGGGGAGCAATGGTTACAAAATTCAATCCGGAATGAGCCAGTGTCTCCCCTGGATCCGGAAGGTAAACAATCTCATATCCAGACTCCGATAGCGCATCAGCACCTGCGTATACAAGTCTGAGAGGCCAGCCTATGGCCAGATCTTTATCCAGAAAACGAAGCATACCCATGAGATGCATGGTGCCAACAGGCATATCCACATTAGCTACAGTGGCACCCATATTTTCGAGCACTTGCGTTACCTGCCGCTGACCTTCTTCATTGGTACGAAGTCCGCGGCCAACAATGGCATAATCAGGTCGAATCCACATGGCGTCGGCACCTTCGAAGGTGCCTGTGCCGCCTACACTTTTTATGATAGGCATTCCGAGATCTGCTATACGCCGGGCCGCCCACCGTTCCTCTCCAGCTCTAACAGTAGACGCCGGCCGTGCAATGATGATACCTTCAGGAGTTGAAAAGAGAAGGTCGGCGAGAAACATCTGATTGGGAGCAGATGGCGGTTCAGGATCAACATAATGGACCTCTACACCAGCGTTCCGGTATGTTTCTGCTAAGGCATCGTGTTGATCCTGAGCCTTGGCCAAGTTGATGTTGGCCAGCATCTGAACCTTCTCCGGATCGACAGAGGCTGTCAGTTCATTACCGGGACGGTGAAGAAGAACAGCTTTCAAAGGGGCGTATTCGCTGTTGATTCCACACCTAGTCCATACTGATCCCAGCTCAGCATGAAGGGGGTCCGTGCGTGGAGACCAGCCGGGGCCGCCGTAGGCGGAGTGATTAAGTGGATTAGCTCTGTCTGCCATGAAATAGTGTGGTGAAGAAGGTATATACCGTAAACTGTTTGTTCCAACTCTTAACTTCTGACGGTAAATTCGAATGAAGATTCGGGGGGCCGTAGCTCAGTTGGGAGAGCGCAGCGTTCGCAACGCTGAGGTCGTGGGTTCGAACCCCATCGGCTCCACTTTGGTATGGTATATTACCCTACCTATTTTTGGGATCAAGCGGAGTAAACGCCGGTGAGTTATCAGGTATTAGCACGCAAATACAGACCTGAAAAGTTTCAGGATGTTCTTGGTCAGAAGCATGTAACCAAGACATTGTTGAATGCTTTTGAGCGGGATCGCATTGCACATGCATATCTATTTTCTGGGCCGCGGGGAGTAGGTAAGACCACCACCGCCCGCATTTTGGCAAAAGCGCTTAACTGCCTGAATGAGAATAATGGAAGTCCTTGTAATGATTGTCAGAACTGTGATGAGATAGCCTCATCCCGGAGTATGGACGTTCTTGAGATAGATGGCGCATCCAATCGTGGAATCGATGAGATTCGAAATTTGAGGGAGTTGGTTAAGTACGCGCCAATCAACGCCAAGTTCAAAGTGTTCATCATTGATGAGGTGCATATGCTTACTCAGGCGGCCTTCAACGCTCTGCTTAAAACACTGGAAGAACCGCCACCTCACGTCAAATTTATTTTTGCTACTACCGAACCAAATAAAGTTTTACCTACTATTCTTTCACGATGTCAGCGGCACGATTTCCACAGGATGTCATTAGAGACCATTGAGAAAGGTTTGAGAACAATCATTGAAATAGAAGAGATAAAAATTGAGGACAGTGTCCTCCATCTTATCGGCAATATGGCTGACGGCAGCATGCGGGATGCCCTGAGTCTTACCGATCAGCTTATCGCTTTTTGTGGTGACTCTGTCACATTGAAAGCTGCAACTGAAATGTTAGGCATTATTCCAAACGATCTATTCTTCAGCATCACCGATGCCCTCAAGACAAAGGATCACAGTGCTTTACTTGTTCAACTGTCGGAAGTTCACGCCAAGGGTTTTGCCCTTACTGATTTTATCGGTGGACTCAACCGCCATTTGTTAAACCTCCTTATTGCACATGGTGAAAAGGGTGACCAGTTACTGGACATGACTGATGACCTGAAGCAACGCTATTCAGAAGAGAGTAGAGGCCTGAATCCACGCGATCTTATCCGACAGATTGATCATGTTACTGTCATGGAGTCAGAATTAAAGTATGTTCAGCAACCGAAGATTTATGTAGAGGCCATGATACTTAAGCTTGCTGAAATGGATGCTTCAGTCAATATTGCTGATATCCTGAAAAAACTGTCTTCGGGAAACACTGAAACAAATTACACTGAAGAACAAAAGGCAACTGAGATTTTCCAGCCGGAACCGCAATCGATGGTTAAGGAAGAATCTTCGACTGATGCAAGTGAAACCGCACCAGAAAAGAAAGAGGAAAAATCTTCGGTTGAGAACAGTCCGCAGCTTGAGAAAGTTATCAAACGGTGGGAGGAGGTTGTGACCAAAGTTTCCGAAAATGGAACGTCCATCAGCACTTTTCTCTCTCACGGTAAGCCCATCGAACTTTCAGGAAAAAGTCTGACTATAGGTTTTCCTAAGAAATATAAATTTCAACTGGATGTATTGAAGAAAAATGTGAGAAGGATTGAAACAAGTATTATGAAAGTGCTGAACCAGGAAATGAGGGTAGAATTCGTTTTGGTGCAAAATGAAAAAGCTTCCATTAATAAAACAGAAGAAACTCATCCCGTCACTCAGCGTATGCTTGAATTATTTGGTGGTGAAATCCTAGATTAATTATCTGTATTAGGAGGCGTTATGTTTACAAAAGGGAATTTTCAAAATATTATGAAACAGGCTAAAAACGTTCAGGAGAAACTTGAAGCCACTCAGGCTGAACTGGAAAAACTGGAAATAAAAGGTCAGGCAGGTGGCGGCATGGTCGTTGCCATTGTAAACGGCAAGCAGGAACTTTTATCTTTAAAGATCGATCCTGAAATTCTCACTGATGATGTGGAGATGGTAGAGGATCTTATCGTGGCGGCTGTGAATCAAGGTTTAAGCAAAGCGGGAGAGGAATCTCAGAAACGTATGTCCGGTATTTCGGGTAGTGTGCTGGGCTCACTGGGAGACCTCCAGATTCCAGGCACCTAATACGGAATGGACGCCCTTCCTGAATCGCTGAATAGATTGATAGACGGTCTCTCTGATTTCCCCGGCATTGGGAAGAAAACAGCAGAGCGGATGGCTTTTTATCTGTTGAAATCCAATGACGACTGGGCGCAGAATCTGGCCAAGGCCATTATGGACGTAAAAGAGCAGATCCATGAATGTCCCATATGCCACAATATTTCTGACACGTCTCCGTGCTCAATCTGTTCAGATGCCAAACGAGATCCGTCACTACTTTGTGTTGTTGAAGATACTACAGATTTAGTAGTTTTCGAGAAGACGAATCATTTCCGCGGGAAGTACCATGTTCTTGGCGGTGTTCTGTCTCCACTGGATGGCATCGGTCCGGAGGATTTGCATTTTGATACATTACTTGAAAGAATAAATGGAGAAGAAGAGGTGATCATAGCCACAAATCCAAGCGCTGAGGGTGAAACTACGGCCCTTTATCTGGCTAAACTCCTGAAAGAGCATAACATTAAGGTAACACGACTGGCCAGCGGAATTCCTGTGGGTGGTGACTTGGAATACACAGATGAAGCAACATTGGTGAGCGCCTTGGAAGGTCGTAGAAAGATCTGACATGCTACCCAATATTCTTACTATTGGTCGTATTTTCCTTACGCCGCTTTTCATCCTTTGTCTTTTTTATGAGGCGCCGTGGTCGAAGGTGAGCGCACTGGGGATTTTTATTATCGCCTCTTTAACGGACGCCTTTGATGGTCATATCGCTCGGAAACGTGACCTTGTGACCAAGACTGGTGAATTCCTGGATCCTCTTGCTGACAAGATTCTAGTAATTTCAGCTTTCTTGTCGTTTGCTCTCCTTCACAAGATTCCATTCTGGATGGTGGGGCTCATTGTGTTCCGGGATCTGTTTGTGACTGGACTACGAATGCTGTTTCTTAACAATGGCATCAGCCTTGTTACCAGCAAGATTGCGAAAGCAAAAACAGGCATTCAGGTAGCGGCTATTATTTTTGTGCTTAGCTATCTGGCTTTGAAAACTCTATCCTTTGTTGATGCTTCTCAGATTATCATATTTATCGACACTTTCAATCTTATATGGGTCACTGTTTTTTCAGCGACCATATTTTCAGTCTATACGGGACTTCATTATTTGTATGTTAACCGTGCCGCCCTTGTAGCCTTTGTTGACAATTCCAGCGACGATGCGTGAGGACGGCTCTCGTCCATTCTGCTAACTGGCTCGCAACCTGCTTCCGAATCGGATATCTCCCATTAGCTCCAGGCACTTGGGGAAGCGCCGCCGCAGTGATTGCCTGGCGTCTATTACCGGAGATGGAACTATTCAGACTTTCATTGATTGTGATTGTGATCTTTCTTGTTGGTGTTATTGTTTCTTCCATTGTTTCTTATGAAGAGAGTAACAAAGATCCTTCCAGGGTCGTCATCGATGAATGGGTAGGCATGTGGATTGCCCTACTCATGATTCCGAACGAATGGTTGTGGCTCGGGATTGCATTTATTCTGTTTCGAATATTTGATATTGTAAAAGTGTATCCTGCGAATCGTTTCGAACGCCTCCCCGGCGGCTGGGGAATAATGATGGATGATGTGGTGGCGGGGCTCTATGCTGGTGTTATAACGCAGGCAGCGGCCCTTTTCCTATGAAGAGTGCCATTCTTACAATAGGTGATGAACTGTTGGGCGGTTACACCCTTGATTCAAATGGCGCGTGGATCGGACGCAAACTTATGGATATCGGAATCAGGACTATCTGGAAAACATCGGTGGGAGATATCAAGGGTGAGATCGTGGAAGCGATGGCACTGGCGGCCAGTAAAGCGGATTTAGTCATCTGCACAGGGGGACTAGGACCCACCAGGGATGATGTTACAATGGACGCCTATTGTGAATTTACCGGTGCTACTTTGGAAATGGACGAAGATTACCTGGAACTGCTTCGGGAGAGGTTCTCTAGGCGTGGTGTTGATATGCCGGAATCGAACTTGAATCAGGGTCTTGTACCGGACAGAGGAACAGTTATCCCCAATTCAAAGGGTTCAGCCAGAGGAATGTCGTGTACATTGGACGGGACCTGGCTCTGTATTTTGCCTGGCGTACCTGCGGAGATGAAATCTATGATGGAGGAGACTGTTCTACCGGAGTTGGAGCTGATGTCGCCCAACGAACTGATAATTACCAACATCCGCACAACCGGTGTGATGGAGTCAAAACTCCACGACCTTCTGGAACCAGCCATGGAGGAATCCGCTGTGAATATTGCTTTTCTTCCAGGTTTTAGCGGTGTTGATCTTCGGCTGACCGCTGGTGATGAGTCCGCTGTCACTGAATTGGCATCCAACATCTATGATCTTGCTGGAAGATACATTTATGCTGAAGACTGGATTACCCTCGAACAATCGGTAGGAGAATCTCTGAGAGAAAAAGGGCTTATGCTGGCATTGGCAGAGTCGTGTACTGGGGGCCTCCTAGGAGATAGGATCACCAACGTCCCCGGTAGCTCAGAATATTTTGCTGGGAGTGTCATCTGTTATTCCGATAAAGCGAAGATAAATTTAGTTGGCGTTAAAAGTGAAACTTTGAAAGAATATGGTGCTGTCAGTGAGGAGACGGCGGCGGAGATGGCAGCCGGTGTCCGAAAAGCTTTCGACGCTGATATAGGTGTTTCTATTACAGGTATAGCCGGCCCTGGCGGTGGAACGGATGAGAAGCCAGTGGGGCTCACCTGTTTCGGGCTTGATGATGGTGAGAAGCCGTTTACACGGTCTGTCACATTTTACAGTGACCGCCGGTTCAATAAAGAACTGTCAGCTCAAACCGCTCTTAATTCTGTCCGACTGAGAATAACGGGCCAAATATGATAACCCAGGCTGAATAAATGGTGCTGACACCGGTCCTCCATGATGAAGCTTCTGTGAATCCTTCCTCCAGTTCTAACTGTATATACTGTGGCGATAATCTGACTGTACTTCAATATTTACTTGAAGGACAAAAAAATCTTATAGATATGATCTATATCGATCCACCATACAATACCGGGAAAGACTTCACTTTCCGTGACAGTTTCAAGCATGATAGGTATCGGTCTCTTCCTTCCCTGAAAGATACCAGCAACATGGATCCCCATTCGCTGTGGCGACAGTTCATGGAACCGAGGCTGGAGATATCCAGAGGTCTGCTTTCTGAAAGGGGATTAATCTTTATTTCTATTGATGATAATGAAATTCATAATCTCCGTCAAATGATGGGAGAGATTTATGGTGAAGCGAATTTCATTGCCACTTTGATTCGCCAAAGTGGTGTGGCTCCCAGACAGGATGCCCGGCATGTGGCCGTTCAGCATGACTACGTGGTGATCTATGCAAAAGATTCAAAAAAGACCATTCTTAACAGAAAACCAAGCGCCCTGAAAGGTTTTGTTCATGAGGATGAACATGTTGAAGAAAGAGGACACTACCGATTGAATAAACTGGATCGTGGATCTATTCGATATTCCGAAAGTCTCGATTATCCTATTAACACTACTGATGGAATTGAAGTGTGGCCGGGCGGGGATCCTGATGACAAAAAATGGACGTGGCGCTGGTCAGAGAAAAAAGTTGTTTGGGGTGTTGAAAACGACTTTATTGTTTTTAAGAAAAGTCGAAATGGAAAAACATCTGTCTATTTCAAGGAATACGAAAAAGTTGATAACCAGTGCCGGCAAGTGGTAAGGACAAACCCCTATTCAACAATCATCAGAGGGTGCCCTAACGAAAAGGGAAGTCGTGAGCTTAAAACTCTATTTAAAAGGAGGGTCTTTGATTATCCCAAACCGGTAGTACTTGTTAAGCACCTCCTTGCAATGGGCAGTCATAAAGATTCTTTGATACTCGACTTTTTTGCCGGTGCAGGAAGTACCGGTCAAGCTGTCTGGGAATTAAACCGCCAAGATGGTGGAACTCGCCAGTTTATTCTGGCTCAGCTGGATGAGCCCGTCCTTGATGAAGAGGTGGCAAAAGACTTTCCAACGGTAGCGGACATTACTATAGAACGGATGAGAAGAGTTGCAAAACAGTATAGTGAATCTGATAATAGTGATAACCTTTTTGGTTTTGGTGTATTCCGTATGCCTTCATAAGTAGCATTTATTCTTTAAACAGAGTTTGAGCAACGACCCGCCGAAAACAATTTTTTTTTTGGACAACTGAGATGGTAATGGATTCTGAAATGCTCAAGAAGCTAATCTTAGGCGAGGTGGGTTATGCCTGAAAAGTTGATCAGAACATTTATTGCTATAGATACACCGGAAACGGTCACACAGGTTGCACTCTCGCTTCAATCCTCCGTAAAGGTGAATCCAAAAGCTGTTAAGTGGGTGAGAAAGGAAAATATTCATATCACCCTCAGGTATATCGGTCCCACGGCACCGGGAGAGGTGGACAAGATTAACCGTTTACTTAACGAAATTGTCGGACAAAACAGTGACCTTTCTCTTAATGTTTCGAGCACAGGTTGTTTTCCAAAAAAAGAGCGGCCACGGATTCTTTGGCTTGGCGTTGATGGTGATGTGGCCAAATTGAAATTACTGGTTGAAATGATTAACAGTGAAATGGATCAGCTAGGTTACCCGAAAGAAGAGCACAACTATTCTCCACATATTACAATAGGGAGGATACGATATCCTCAAAAGGTAACGCCGGATGTAACAGATTTTTTATCCACTCAATATGAACCCATCTCTTGGAATATCCCCAAGATCATTCTTTACCAGAGCGAACTTCTCCCAAGTGGTGCCATTTATTCAATATTGGGAACTCATAATCTTAATCCAAGGTGAGATCAATTCATAATCTCTTCAGTTATGAATATATTCAAAGGATCAAATCAGGAGTTTATAGGTCATATCTTTGACATTTAATGGTTATTCACCAAAGGCTGGAAGTTTAGGAGAATAGACAGATGAGCACGAAAGAAGACAATAAGAAAAATAAAGCTCTCGATCTTGCTTTAGGTCAGATTGACAAACAGTTTGGGAAAGGTTCTATCATGCGCCTTGGAGAAGAGGGTGTTGTAGCATCAGTGGAAGGCATCCCAACGGGCGCCATTTCGCTTGATTCAGCTCTCGGCATAGGAGGTGTTCCTCGAGGACGGGTTACTGAAATTTATGGGCCCGAAGCATCGGGGAAAACGACCTTGGCGCTTCATATCCTGGCTGAGGCACAGAAGCTGGGCGGCTATGGTATTTTCATTGATGCTGAACACGCCATGGATCCCACCTATGCTGAAAAGTTAGGAGTAAACATTGCCGAACTATTGGTGTCTCAGCCGGATACTGGTGAACAGGCGCTTGAGATCTGTGATACACTCGTCCGCAGTGGTGCTGTGGATGTGGTGATCGTCGATTCAGTAGCGGCGCTGGTGCCCCGTGTGGAACTGGAAGGAGAGATGGGCGATAGCTATGTTGGGCTTCAGGCTAGACTTATGTCTCAGGCGTTGCGGAAACTGACTGGTTCCGTATCCAAATCCAACACGGCTGTAATTTTTGTCAATCAGATTCGGGAGAAAATAGGTGTTATGTTTGGTAATCCTGAAACGACACCAGGCGGTCGCGCTCTCAAGTTTTATACATCTGTGAGATTAGATATTCGTCGTATCGGTGCTATCAAAGAAGCCGATACCAGTGTTGGGAACCGCGTCCGAGTCAAGGTGGTGAAGAACAAATGTGCACCGCCATTCCGGCAGACCGAGTTTGATATTATGTACGGTGAGGGTATCTCATATGAAGGCGACCTCCTTGATCTGGCCGTAACAGCCGAAATCGTGGACAAATCAGGTGCTTGGTATTCCTACGGTGATGATCGGATAGGTCAGGGAAGAGAGAATGCCAAGGCATATCTCAAGGAGTACAGTGATACCTGTGAAAAAATCGAGCACGAGGTGAAAGGCTTTCTCGGGATGAATGCAGCCGAAACCACAGAGGAAAAAGAAGATTCATAATTAGTGCCTCAAATTACCGCCATTAAGGTCAACAAAAAACGGCCTAACAGGCGTTCCATATTTATCGACGGTCAATTTGCCTTCACTGTTTCTGAAGGCATTTTTTTTCAACACAATCTTGAAGAAGGAGGAGAACTTTCTGATAAACAGATCAAAGAACTGACAACGGCAGAGGAATTTGACAAGGCGAAACAGGCTGCTGTGAATCTGTTAAGCTACCGGCCGCGGAGCATTAAAGAGGTTTCCAACAGGCTTGTCCAAAAAGGTTGGGATCTCGATTTGGCGGATCGGGTTACGGAGGAACTGGTTGATAAAGGATATCTGAATGATGAAGAATTTGCGGCCATGTTTGCCAGAGACAGGGCTAAGAACAAATGTCTCGGGCCTGTAGCTATAAAAAGTGAATTGATAAAAGCGGGAGTCGCACAAAAACTTATAGAGCAGACCATAGAGACTGTTTATTCAAAATATCCGGCGGACGAACTGATTCAGCGCCTAATGAAAAAGCGTGGAATTGACCTGGATGTACCGCTTGAAAAACAAGAAAAACAGCGCTTCATCAACCTGCTGAAGCGAAAAGGGTTCACCTGGGATCAGATGGAGTCGGTTGTTAGAAACCTGAGTGTTAAGACCGCGAATTGACTGGAGACATTTATTCCGGCTGAACATCGAGTTCGCCAATCTTCTGAGCCATGGTCTCGCAAACTTTATCTCTTACAGACTTGCCAGCCAGCTTGATGGCATTGGAGACAGCCTTTGCGCTAGATCGTCCGTGAGCAATAATAACCATCTTTTCAAATCCCAATAAAGGTGCGCCGCCATATTCGGCATAATCCGTTACTTCTCGGATACGTTTTAATCCTTTTCGTAGGAAAAAAAGTCCCAGTTTCCAGCTAAAACGTGCCCGAAATGCTAATTTGCCCAGATGACTAGCTGCCATGGCAGTTCCTTCCAGTGTCTTGATGACAATGTTGCCAACGAATCCTTCTGTCACAATAACATCCACCATACCGCGGAGAATATCTTTTCCTTCAATATTACCAGAAAAATTGAGAGATGGTACTTCTTTCAGCATGCGGTATGTGGTCTGCATCTTTTCGCTTCCTTTTGTTTCCTCTTCACCCATATTTAACAGAGCTGCTTTTGGCGATCCTACACCCCGAACATTGGCAACGTAAGTAGATCCCATGATAGCAAACTGTACTAACTCTATAGCGGAGGATTCCACATTTGCACCTATATCTACCATGAGTGCCAGATGGTCGTCATGCTTGAACTCGTTGAGAGTAGGGTAGACAGTGGCAATAGCTGTTCTTTTTACACCGGGGATCCTTGATATATGTTTAGCTGCTGAAAGAACCACAGATCCGGTACTCCCGGCGGAAACAAGGGCATCAGCCTTCCCATTTGACACCAGAGAAGCGGCGACAAGAACTGAGGCATTAGGTTTGTTCACAACAGCTTTTTTGGGTGACTCATCCATAGATATGGAATCGGAAGCATGAATAATTTCCAGTCTATCAGAAGAATAGTCGTGCTGTTTCAGTTCATCTTTTATGGTGGATTCGTCCCCAACAAGAAAAATTCGGACAGGATTGGCCTTGGAAGCAAGTACAGCTCCATGAACAATTTCTTGAGGTGCATTGTCTCCACCCATGGCATCTACAGCGATTGAGATCATATAAGTTTTATTCAGGTTATGTTACGCTATTTTACTCCCGGTGTAATTGTTTACTCCAAATCTAGTGAAAAGAAACTAAACGAGTTAAACCTAATGGTTCTTCACCTTCATCGTTTTCCACCTCGTCTCATCAACGTAAATTAACCAATTCGATTGCACACCACAGGCGATCATGAAGACATCTGAAATCAGGAATCAATTCTTCGACTTTTTTACGGATAAGGGGCACACTTATGTTCGGAGTGCGCCCTTGGTACCGAAGGATGATCCCACGCTCCTGTTTATCAATGCCGGGATGAACCAGTTCAAGAACATATTCCTGGAGAAAGAAAAACCGAAGCATTTACGGGTGGTAAATAGCCAGAAATGTATCCGCGTCAGCGGCAAACACAACGATCTAGAAGAAGTCGGTATTGACACATTTCATCACACTTTTTTTGAGATGCTTGGAAACTGGTCTTTTGGTGACTATTACAAGGCTGAAGCGATTCAATGGGCTTGGGAGCTTTTTACTGAAGTTTGGGGATTGGAAAAAGATCGTCTCTGGGCCACTGTTTACAATGATGACGATGAAGCCGATGAATTGTGGAAAAAGGTTACGGACATTGCCCCGGACCGGGTACTGCGGTTTGGTAAAAAGGACAATTTCTGGGAGATGGGCGATACAGGTCCTTGTGGTCCCTGCTCTGAAATACACTACTACGTAGGGGAGGATCCGTCTAAACAGTCGGCAAATGGCATCAATTCCTCGGATCAATACTGGGAGCTCTGGAACCTTGTTTTCATTCAGAATAACCGACTACCCGACGGCTCATTGGAGGAATTACC
>DCXX01000055.1:14275-19768 GCA_002329125.1 Fidelibacterota bacterium UBA2125
CAGGGGAAGACAAGCAATTATGACACGGACCTTTTTCAGTCAATAATAAAAGTGCAGGAGAAAAAGCTGGGTGTGAAATATAAAGATGATTTGGTCGGTCACCGTGCTATTGCTGATCACGTTCGGATGCTTTCTTTCTCAATAGCTGACGGTGTACTTCCTTCCAACGAGGGACGCGGCTATGTGGCGAGGCGAATTTTAAGACGTGCAGCCCGGTTTGGCCATTGCATGGGGAGAGAGGAACCATTTTTATCTAGTCTAGTAGGTACCGTAGTAGAACTTATGAGCGATGTATTTCCCGAACTTATTGAAAAGCAGACCCATATAGAAAAAGTCATTGAGGCTGAAGAGATAGGTTTTAACGAAACATTAGATAGGGGCCTGGAACAGTTTGGTAATGTAGTTAAGGACTTGTCCAAGAAAACCATTTCAGGGAAAGAGGCATTTAAGCTGTACGACACTTTCGGCTTTCCGGTTGATCTCACTGTTCAGATGGCTCGGGAGAAGGGACTTTCTGTAGATATTGAAGGATTTGAAAAGGCTATGGGTGAACAGCGAACAAAAGCCAGGAGCGAGGGGAAGTTCAATCTTGACGTTTCCCATAAAGAGTGGACGACAGTAACTAAGGGAGATGATTCAGAATTTCTTGGATATAATGATCTTTCATATGAATCTACTATCCGCAGGTTTCACTGTACCAATGATACCGTCTTGATGGTATTGGATAAAACACCTTTTTACGGTGAACAGGGTGGTCAAGTCGGTGATACGGGCAGTTTGACTGGTGACGGTTTCACGATTCGGGTTACTAATACAGTAATGGATGGAGACAGTCATATCCATGTTGGTGAATATGCGGAGGGTGATAGCATAAATGGTGAAACTGTCACCGCTCAGGTGGACAACGTACGGCGGGTGAATATCAAAAAGAATCATACTGCTACCCATCTTCTCCATAAAACGCTAAAAATTGTTCTGGGAGATCATGTCCAACAGGCAGGCTCTTTTGTTCATCCCGAATATCTTCGGTTTGATCTAACACATTATCAAAAGATCACACCAGAAGAACTCCGAAAGATCGAGGTGATTATTAACAATGAGATCCTAAAAAATAATGTGATTAATATTACCGTACAGGATTACGATTCAGCCAAAAGGGATGGGGCAGAAGCGATCTTTGAAGAGAAATACGGCGATGAAGTGCGCGTTATTACCATAGGCGAATTTTCTAAAGAACTTTGTGGCGGCACCCATGTTGGACAAACAGGCGAAATCGGATTCTTCAAGGTTACTGAAGAATCGGCTCTCTCCTCTGGCGTTCGCCGCATTGTTGCAGTGACGGGACCAGGTGCAGTTGATTATACGGTAAGCGGTTTTGAGTCGCTGGAGGCCATAAAAGGTCTCCTTAAATGTTCAGTAGAGGAGGTGGTACAAAGGGTAGAGACCCTTGTGAGTCAGCGGAAAAAGCTAGAGAAGGAACTGAAGAAGCAGCGTTTCTCAACCGGTGATGATCAATTAGTTACGGTGGTTCAATCGGCCCAATCGGTGGATGGAAAAAATGTTGCTATCGCCCGCGTCGAGGCTGATGATATGGACCACCTCAAGTCACTGGGTGATCAGTTAAGATCACTCTTGAAAAGTGGCGTAGGTGTGATTGGGGCTGTTCTTGATGGTAAACCGAGCATCGCTTTCGTCGTGACCGATGACCTGGTGAAAACAGGTATCAAGGCAACTGATTTCGTAAAGAGAGTGGGGAAAGAATTGGGCGGTGGCGGTGGCGGAAAGCCACATCTCGCCACGGCGGGAGGAAAAGATCCTAAAAGATTGGATGGCGCTTTGAAAGCGGCTAAAAAACTGATAACCGCCAACCTCTGATATACAGTTTTTTCATGGAATCAAAATTAATTGGGAGAAGAGTGGTGGTTTCTCTTGAGAGAGGTGACAGAGTCGTTGCTTCATTAAAAGAAGTGGCTCATAATCATGAACTAACTGCAGCATCA
Source organism: Fidelibacterota bacterium UBA2125 (assembly GCA_002329125.1). Taxonomy (GTDB): domain Bacteria; phylum Fidelibacterota; class Marinisomatia; order Marinisomatales; family S15-B10; genus UBA2125. The sequence goes on from DCXX01000055.1 coordinate 16,276, forward strand.
ATTTCTGGTATAGGGGGTATCAATGATGTAACTGTAGCCTATTACAATCTTTATGAAAAACGATATATTGAACAGAATTTTTCTGAAACGTATGAACTATTGTCCTGCGATGGGAATGTGGCCATGAAAGATGGAGAACATTTTATCCACACTCACGTGTCAATTGCTGATGTGAATTATCAGGTCTATGGCGGTCATCTCATGGAAGCCACCGTTGCCATTGTGGGTGAATTTGTGTTGGATCCCATTGATGGTGCGATTGCAAGACTGATGAATGATGAGATTGGTTTAGCGGTATGGAACTTGGAGGAGATGAACAGTGACTGAAAGAACTGTAATAAGGACAGAAAATGCTCCTAGCGCTGTTGGTACATACAGCCAGGGGATTTCAACGGACAACATCATTTTTACCGCTGGGCAGATTCCTCTGAATCCTTCCACAGGAGAGGTGATTGAAGGAAATTTCAAGACCCGCGTTCGTCAAGTTTTACATAATATTGACGGAATTCTGGTAGAGGCTGGGTCGTCTCTTTCCTCTGCCGTAAAGCTAACTGTCTTTATGACGGATCTCTCCCGATTCTCTGAACTGAATGAAGTGTTCTTAGAGTTTTTCGAAAAAGATCCACCGGCCCGTTCCGCACTAGAAGTTTCGAAATTACCTTTAGGGGTTGATGTGGAAATCGAATGCGTAGCTGTTAAGGAGAGTTTGTGAGAATACTTTTTGTCATGAATCCCAAAGCGGGACGGGGAACCACCGTAAAGCAGCTGCCTCGGCTTGAGAAATTGCTTAAAGAAAAAGAGATGGATTATGAAGTCAGGTGGACAGAAGGTCCCGGGGATGCTACCATTTTTACTAAAGATATGAGAAACGATTATGATTTAGTTACAGTTTTCGGTGGCGATGGTACCATGAATGAAGTCCTAAATGGCCTCGTTGGCGGCAACACCCCCATGGCAGTGATTCCTATAGGTACCGGGAATGATTTTGTACGAAGTGCTAATCTCCCTATGAAATTGGAAGCTTCTTTGGATAGTATTATAAATGGAAAACCGAGAAAAATTGATTTAGGTCTTTATAACGGCGAGAGGTATTTCGTGAACGTTGTTGGTATTGGCTTCGACGCCTTTGCAAATATTCAGAGCCGTAAAATTAAAAAACTCAAAGGGACTGCAGTATATGTTGTTGCTATTTTTAAAACGCTTCGCCAATGGAGTTCTATTCCGATGAAAATTGCACTGGATGACCATACTATAGATGATCACTCCTATCTTACCTGTATCGCCAACGGCTGGTCAGTTGGCGGTGGACTCAGTCTTGCTCCAGATGCTCGGCTTGATGATGGATTCTTCGATATTTGTCATGTATCTAATATCAGCTCCATGAAGATCGTTTGGAACTTTCCTAAGCTAATGAACGGTAAGATAAACGATATGGAAGAAGTAACAATTCTTCGCTCCAGGAAAGTGAAGGTAACCAGCGAAGAACCATTACCCATGCACTTGGACGGTGAAATCATCGAAGGCGAAAATAAAGTCTTTGAAGTTGAAATAATTCCCGGCGGATTCACAATCTGGGACGGGGGAATGGGGTCGGCTTAGTGAAGCGCCTTGCTTTATTCATTATGCTTATGACGGCATTTGTTTCAGCGCAAGACTCTACCGCTACGGCGCCCATATCGCCCAAAAAAGCTGTAGTATATTCAATTATCCCCGGAGGCGGCCAACTTTATAACGGGAAAAAGATTAAAGCGGCGTTAATGTTTGGAGCTCAACTCTGGATGCTATATCAGTTCCAGACGAATCGTTCTTCATACAATTCATGGGATGACGGTTCTTACACAAAGCCGCGGGAATATTATCGAGACAATCGAAACAAGTATGCGTGGTACAGCGCATTTGTGTATATATATAATCTGGCGGATGCACTTGTGGATAGTCACCTTTCCGATTTTGATGAAAAAGATGAAAAGGTTGACATAACACAAAACTAAATAAAGGGAACCGAATAATGGCCGTAAAACGAGAACATTGGGGATCTAGAATTGGGTTTATCTTAGCAGCATCAGGATCGGCAGTGGGCATTGGTAATATTTGGAAATATCCTCATATGGCTGGACAAAATGGCGGTGCGGCATTTACTCTTGTTTACCTGGCATGTATTCTTATTGTTGGTTTATCGATTGTTATTGCCGAATTCGTGATAGGGCGTAAAACACAATTGAGTCCTGTTGGTGCTTTTGAGAAGTTAGCACCTGGCTCGAGTTGGAAATACGTTGGTTACCTTGGTGTAGCTTCGGCCTTTGTTATTCTTTCATTCTATGGTGTAGTCGGTGGATGGATAATAAAATATGTTGTTGTTTCCATTACCGGTGGATTCAATGGATTAGCGGGCAATCCAGATGTTGCTGGAAATGTTTTCAACTCTTTTACTACATCTACTTGGAGCCCGATAATCTATCAGGTATTATTTATGGGGTTTTGTATCTGGGTTATTGTGAACGGTGTAAAGGGGGGGATTGAAAAATGGTCAACAATTATGATGCCACTCATTGTTGTTCTTCTATTTGTACTTGCAATCCGTGGGATAACGCTTCCGGGCGGTATGAAAGGGATTTCCTTTTTATTTAACCCTCGTTTTGAGGATTTGACTGCTTCTTCCATTGTTCTGGCATTGGGACACTCATTTTTTACTGTTAGCCTCGGTATGGGCACCATGATGACTTATGGAAGTTATCTGGATAAAAAACAAAATTTATTGAATTCAGCCCTTTGGGTCCTCTTTTTGGATACAGCTATTGCTATGTTAGCTGGGGTAGCCATTTTTACCACAGTGTTTGCTCTTGGAGCAAATCCTGCTGAAGGTCCAGGTTTGATTTTTGTTGTTTTGCCATCTGTGTTTCCACAATTGGCTGCCGGCACATTATGGGGAACATTGTTTTTTGTTTTACTTTTCATGGCAGCCCTCACATCAGCAATCTCAATTCTTGAAGTGGTGACAGCATACTTTATTGACCAGAAAGGGTGGTCCAGGAAAAAAGCCACGGTACAATTCGGTGCCGTCATAACTATCGTCGGGATATTCTGTTCCTTCTCACTGGGAGGTGGAATCAATATCACAGAATTCCTGGGTATATCATTTTTTGATGCTGTGGATTATTTATCCTCAAAATACATGCTTCCGCTTGGTGGAATGTTTACGGCTGTATTTGTTCTTAAACAGTGGGGTATTCCGAATTTTATGAAAGAGCTTACAAGTGGGATGGAAGATTCCAATTTATCTTCCAGTTTGGTAAGAGGCTTATTGACAATTGCAGCCGGAGTTGTGGCCTTTATTATATTCAACGAAATTTATTCTAAAATTGTCGGTGTAGCACTGATTGGATAACTCTTCACTTAGCTACTTATTCTGTAAGAAATGGTGATTTCACGCTGGATTAAACCTGATACGAAGCTCTACGCAAGTCTGAACGATATTTCCCGTTCATTAGACTGG